>LVAX01000087.1:200-38002 GCA_001604215.1 Clostridiales bacterium Firm_18 | reverse complement strand
TTTTGGGAAGTGGCATCCGCCATTTCCCTTTCTTTGTGCCAATAATTATTTTACACTAAGTTCAAAGAGCTTCTTACCGTACCAATCTCTCCCCCAGACTTTTCGCAGTAACCTTATTAGATGACGATATGCCATGAGTGTAAAAGTTTAAATGCTTTGGAAATTGCCACCCCAGCTTGATTTGTATAGGATAATTTTGTGGGAATTTAGGAAAAAAATAGCCTTTACAAACTGCAAAGACTATTTTCCGAACAAATCGCTGTGTGTTCCGGTTCGAACTAATGTCAGTACAAGGACATTCTTTTCAATACGGTAAATTAACAACCAATCAGGTTCTATATGACATTCCCGATAACCTTTCCAATTACCTGAGAGTTGGTGGTCATCCAGTTCCTTTGGAAGCGGCTCTCCTTTAGCAAGCATACGGATTATATCGTCAAGAGCGTCAATATTTAAACCGCGCTTGATGGATAGCTTATAATCCTTTTTGAATTGCCCGGTCCAGACAATATCGCGGTTCATGATTTTAACTCCCGAAGAGCTTCCTCTACATCTGAATAACGCTTTACCTTCGGATCTGTTGCAATCCTCTGTGCTTCAAGCATTGCAGCAACTGTTTCAGCATTCGGAGTGTTAATTGTAATAGTAAATGGAATACTGCCTTCTCTTATGGCTTGGCGAAGAAAAATATTGAATGCTGTTGTCATATTCAATCCAAGCTGTGAGAATAGCTTGTCAGCCTGCTGCTTCAAATCGCTGTCAATACGAAAACTGACGTTAGATGTTTTTTTTGCCATAGATAATCACTCCTTTCTCTGATTATTTGTATTATAGCACACAAATATAAATTTGTCAAGCTAATGTAATGCAAATAGCATTGAAATAACGTTTTAATTGCATTCAATATAGTATATGCAAAAATTAAAAAATAATTACAATTATAAACCCAAGGGACCACAAAACCTCTGTGTCCCTTGAGACAGAAAACCGCGGCCCCCTTCGCGTGAATAAAAAGCGAAATCAAAAGGGTGATATGGAAGACGGTAGAATAATACCGACAAAATCGAACAATACCGGCGGGCATGGCGGAAAAAGACCCGGTACCGGACGCAAGAAAAAGGCTATGACAGAAAAAGCCTTAAACGGTAATCCGGAAGGCAGGATACTTACCGTTCTGGATATTCCCGATGCCGAGGGGGCGGCGATGCCGAAGTCCAAAGAAATCCTCTCGATGAAACAACGCGACAGTACCGAACTGCGCGCAAAGGAGTTATACAATGGTCGCAACACACGTCGCAGCAAACTACGATGCAACCAAAATCGCTCCGTTGCTACTCCTTATCCGAAAAAGGTCACGCTTGCTGCGGCTATGCCCTTGTAAACGCGGGCATAACGCCTTCGCTGCGCTACCAACCTTTTTCGGGCTGTACGCCTTCGGCGTAAATATCTTCTTTGGTGTCTTTTCCCACGTCGTTGTTATGAACACTCTATTTTTCAATTTTTGTGTACTTGAATTTGCAGGTTTATTGTGATAAAATATAGTGAACTGAAATAATGAGGAGATGAAAGTTATGAACATTACTGTTCAGAAAACAAATTCACCAAAGGCAAAGCCGGAAAATGAGGAAGGCCTAGGTTTCGGCAAAATTTTTACGGACCATATGTTTATTATGGACTACTCTGTCGAAAAAGGATGGTATGATGCGCGAATTGTCCCATACGGTCCCCTTGAGCTTGACCCTTCCGTTTCCGTGCTGCATTACGGGCAAGCCGTATTCGAAGGCTTAAAGGCATACAGGACACCGCAAGGCGATATTCAACTGTTCAGGCCGGAGAAAAACATGGAAAGAATTAATTTAAGCAACGAACGTCTTTGCATTCCTCCGGTAGATGTTGACTTTTGCGTTAAAGCCATTAAAACATTTGTAGATATCGAACGGGATTGGGTTCCCCATTCCGAAGGAACCTCTTTGTATCTTCGCCCCTTTATTTTCGCAACCGATCCTTTTTTGGGGGTACACCCGTCCTATACCTATAAATTTATTATAATCGCATCACCAAGCGGCCAGTATTATCCCGAGGGCATCAATCCGGTTAAAATCTGGGTTGAAAGCAAATATGTGCGTGCCGTCAGAGGCGGAACGGGATTTTCCAAAACCGGCGGTAATTACGCGGCAAGCCTTAAAGCCCAAAAAGAAGCCGAAGAAGTAAGCTACACCCAGGTTTTGTGGCTTGACGGGGTTGAACGAAAGTATATAGAAGAAGTGGGAACAATGAATGTCTTTTTTGTTATAGACGACGAAATCATCACCCCCGCACTTCAAGGCAGCATACTGCCCGGTATAACACGCATGAGCGTTATTGAGCTGCTGCGCTCGCAGGGTAAAAAGGTTACCGAACGAGCCATAACCGTCGAAGAAGTCTACTTAGCGCACGAGCAAGGAAAATTATCCGAAGTATTCGGAACAGGTACCGCCGCCGTTATCAGCCCTGTGGGCGAACTTAACTGGAACGGGAAAAAAATAATTATAAACGGCAACCAAACCGGCCCGATTGCTAAGCAGACTTACCACTATCTGACGGGAATACAAAACGGGAAAATAGAAGACAAATTCAACTGGACTCAAAAAGTCTGATTTTAAAATAAAACTTTTCCTTTTAAGAAAGGCGATTAAATATGATAATAAAAAAAGGTTCAAAAATTCTGTTTCAGGGTGACAGCATTACCGATTCGGGCAGGGACAGGGAAAACGATACATTGGGTTTTGGTTATGTTAATTATATTTCCGCTTTTTTTCAGTCCATGTACCCCGAGCACGGCTGCACATTTATTAACCGGGGCATTTCGGGCAACAGATCCTCCGATTTATGCGAAAGATGGACCCGCGACTGTATAGACCTGCGTCCGGATGTTTTATCCATAATGATAGGAATTAACGATACATGGAGAAAATTTGACAGCAACGACCCCACCACCGATCAGGAGTTTTATGATAATTACAGGCAAATCCTCTCGCGTACCGCAGATGAATTGGGGGATATACCGATTATAATGCTCGAGCCGTTTGTGCTCCCGCATCCGGAGGACAGGCTGCTGTGGCGAGAGGATTTGGACCCGAAAATCCAAAGGACAAGACAGCTTGCCCGGGAATTTGGAGCAATATACATACCCCTTGACGGCATCTTCGCGCAAAAATGCACCCATGTATCACCGGCATTCTGGGCGGCGGACGGGGTTCATCCCACAAGTGCGGGGCATGCACTGATAGCACGCCTATGGCTAAAAGCAATTACGGGGGTTGATATATATTAAGTTTTTTCGCGATACGGTAAGCGGTTTCACTCATGTGGGCGGTACAGCGGCGGCAATCGTCGGATTGGTTTTTCTTGCTCTAAAATCTAATGGTGACATACAAAGGCTAATAGTTAACACCATATTCGGAGCAAGCATGACGGCACTGTTTGCCGCAAGTTCCGTCTACCATCTTGTAAAAGGCCCCAAAGCACTTATACGAGTTTGCCATATAATCGATCATTGTATGATTTATGTGCTTATAGCAGGGACATACACTCCCATAGTATCTTCTGTATTTGAGGGCAGGCTGAAATGGGGATATATAATCGGTATATGGACATTTGCCGCTGCCGGGATTATACTGAAAGCCTTCTGGACAGGGCGCTATCGTACCTTTTCCACAATTATCTATATGGTAATGGGCTGGTCGATAATATTTGCCGTTGTCCCCCTTGTTAAAGCTATCGAAGGGCGCGGTTTGCTCTTGCTGTTTGCAGGCGGCTTGTTTTATACAGTCGGCGGTATTGTTTACGCCGTAAAAAAGCCCAACTTTGCAAAAGGCTTCGGGTTTCATGAGTTGTTTCACATATTTGTCCTTTTAGGCGCCGTCATGCATTATCTAATGGTTTACTTTTTTTTAGGGGGGTAACACATTTATGCTCAGCAGCAGAAGCGACGGACGGTTAATCAAATCACTCAACTCGTTTTCAAGAATAGTACCGTTTATCTTAGAAAACCGAACAGGCTCAATGAACCAGATATCGGTAAAAATAGATTTGGAAAACACACTGGCCTACCTGAAAAAGCATAAGGATATTTCGATTTTCCACATACTGCTGGCGGCAATAGTCAGGACAATTTCACAGCGGCCCTCGATAAACAGGTTTGTCGCCGGCCGCAGAATATATGCAAGAAATTCAATAGATATTTCTTTTACGGTAAAAAAGCAATTGACCGACGATTCCGACGAAACCGTCGCAAAAATAAGCTTTTCACCCAAAGATACCTTATTTGACGTTGCAAGTAAAATCAAAGAAAACGTAAGCAATGCCAAAGGTGATTTTGTAAAAGCCGACGATTCGCTTGCGGAAATACTGATGAAAACACCGCGCTTTGTTATGAGGGCCATATTTTCTTTTTTAAAAATACTTGAATATTACAATGCATTGCCCAAACGGCTGATAGAAATTGACCCTTTTCATTCCAGCGTATTTGTGTCCAACTTAGGAAGCATCGGTGTAAGCGCGGTTAACCACCATCTTTACGAATGGGGGACAACCTCCTTATTTGTGACCATGGGAAGAATTGAAACGCTCCCGGTTGCAAAAATCAACGGAGAAATCAAGGTTATAAAAGTGCTGCCCCTTATAATATCCTGCGACGACCGGATTTGCGACGGGCTTTATTACGGCAGGTCTTTGAAAATGCTCGAAAAATTTATAAAAAAACCTGCCCTTTTGGAAAATGCGCCCGAGACGGTTATCGAAGATATATATTAGATATATATATTAAAAAAGCGCAACATTGCGCCCCGCGCGGGAAAGCGTAGGCGGATTTATTCCGCCGGAGCGCGAAATTGCGCGTATCTTGCGCAATTTCCATTAAAATAAAGTATTACTTGATTTTACTATTAAAAAAATATATAATACTAAGCAATGCCTCTTTGCGGAATAATTAACACGGCAGCGAGTTAATATAATAACGATATGTAAAAACAGCACGCGCGGCAGGATGAATTTAATGGCCTTTTAAAAAGACTGCTATATTCAAAGGCAAAACTGTTTTGCCCGCAGCGGAAACGGAGCTTGCAATGACAAACGAACTTTTGGTTTTTATAACCGCAATGATACCGGTTGCAGAACTAAGAGGCGCGATTCCTCTCGGCCTTGCCCAAGGCCTGTCGCCCGCTAAGGTTTTTGTATTGTCGGTTATCGGGAATATGGTGCCTATTCCCTTTTTAATACTTTTTTCAAGACCGGTGATAAAATATTTAAAAAGGTTTGCCATACTTAAAAATATACTAAGCCGCATTGAACACAGTGCGACCAAAAAGGCACATAAAATAAAAGGATATGTCATTGCCGGGCTTTTTATGTTTGTTGCCATACCGCTTCCCGGCACCGGCGCATGGACAGGCTCTTTGATTGCGGCAATTCTTAATCTCCGGCTTAAATATGCTCTTTTGGCAATTTATGCGGGGGTTATTGGAGCCGGTGTGCTCGTTACCCTTGCGGGTATGGGAATTATACATATCTTCGGTATATAAAAATAAGAAGAGGAAAGGTTTTGATGACAATGAAAAGATATTTTACTTCCGAATCGGTAACGGAGGGCCATCCGGATAAAATATGCGACCAGATATCCGATTCAATTCTGGATGCCATTCTTACACAGGACAAGTATGCCCGTGTGGCATGTGAGGTTGCGTGCACAACCGGCCTTGTTATGGTAATGGGAGAAATTTCGACGAATTGCTATGTGGACATTCAAAAGATTGTAAGGAACACCGTGCGCAATATAGGATACACCCGGGCCAAATACGGCTTTGATTGTGATACTTGTGCCGTTATTTCCTCAATCGACGAGCAGTCGAGCGATATAGCAATGGGCGTAAACAAGTCCCTTGAATGCAGGCTGGGCGAATGTGACGACTTTGACATAGGAGCAGGAGACCAGGGCATGGTTTTCGGATTTGCATGCGACGAAACCGAAGAGCTTATGCCTTTGCCCATTTCACTGGCCCATAAGCTTGCAAAGCAGCTTGCGACAATACGGAAGGAAAAAGTTGTCGATTATCTTCGCCCCGACGGCAAAACCCAGGTTACGGTGGAATATGACGGGTTCAATCCCGTAAGGGTGGATACCGTTGTTGTATCGTCACAGCACAGTGAGGATGTAACAATGGAAAGAATCGAAAGTGATTTAAAAGAGCTTGTAATTAAAAAAATTATTCCCCCGCACCTTTTGGATGATAAAACAAAATACTATATAAACCCCACCGGGAAATTTGTTATAGGCGGGCCAAGCGGGGACACCGGGCTTACCGGAAGAAAAATAATAGTAGACACGTACGGAGGGTATGCTCGCCACGGCGGCGGCGCGTTCTCGGGAAAAGACCCGACAAAAGTCGACAGAAGCGCATGCTATGCGGCCCGTTATATAGCTAAAAATGTTGTTGCGGCAGGCTTTGCCAAAAGGTGCGAAATACAGCTTGCCTACGCAATAGGCGTCGCCAGGCCGGTCAGTGTTTTTGTGGAAACTTTCGGAACGGAAACAATACCGGTACCGGAAATTCAAAACAGAATTTTAAAGGTATTTGACCTTCGCCCCTCCTCCATTATCGATATGCTTGATTTACGGCGTCCCATATATGCGCAGACCGCCGCTTACGGACACTTCGGAAGAAAGGATATCGACCTTCCGTGGGAAAGGTGCGATAAAGCCGATTTATTAAAGGGATGCTGATATTAAATAAAAAGCGTTCCGGCGCGTAGCACTTTCCAAAAGCGCCTCATCTCGCCCCGCGAGCGTTATAATTAAAATAAAGGAGAAGATATGGCACACATTGAACAACCGATAACACAAACGCTTGAGCAAAACTATATGCCGTATGCGATGAGCGTAATAATTTCGCGCGCAATACCCGAAATAGACGGGTTTAAACCGTCTCACCGCAAACTGCTTTTCACCATGTATAAAATGGGTCTGCTTGGCGGCAACCGCACAAAGTCCGCCAATGTTGTCGGTCAAACAATGAAGCTTAATCCTCACGGCGACCAGGCAATATATGAAACCCTTGTCCGCCTTACAAAGGGCAATGATGCCCTTTTGCACCCGTTTATCGACAGCAAGGGCAACTTCGGAAAGCAATATTCGCGGGATATGGTGTATGCCGCCCCGAGATATACGGAAGTAAAGCTTGACGATATCTGCGTCGAAATATTTGCCGATATCGATAAAAACACCGTTGATTTTATCGATAACTATGACGGCACGATGAAAGAGCCAACACTGCTGCCCGCAAAGTTCCCCAATATTCTGGTCAATCCGAATCAGGGCATTGCGGTAGGAATGGCTTCAAACCTTTGCAGCTTTAATTTAAAAGAGGTATGCGAAACAACCGTGGCATACCTGAAAAACCCCGACTGCGATATTTTAAAAACCCTGATTGCCCCTGACTTTTCAACAGGCGGGGAGCTTATTTATGATGAAAATGAAATCCGGCAAATATATGAAACGGGAAGAGGCAATATAAAAATAAGGGCCAAATATACATACGACCCTAAAAATAACTGCATTGACATTACACAGATACCTTATACCACAACCATTGAAGCAATTATCGATAAAATTGCCGAGCTTATGAAGCAGGGAAAAGTAAAAGAAATAAGCGACATCCGCGACGAAACGGATCTTCACGGTCTTAAAATTACCATAGACTTAAAAAGGGGAACGGATGCGGACAAGCTTATGGCACGCCTGTACAAGCTTACCCCCCTTATGGATAATTTCAGCTGCAATTTCAACGTTTTAATAGAAAACGTACCGAAAGTAATGGGCGTAAAGGAATTGCTCCTTGAGTGGACAAGGTTTCGCGTCAATTGCATAAAACGCAGCCTGGCTTTTGATATAGACAAAAAAAACGAACGGCTTCACCTGCTTTTGGGTCTTGAAAAAATTTTACTTGACATTGACAAGGCAATTAGAATTATTCGTGAAACTGAGCATGAAAGCGAAGTAATCTCCAATCTTATGGACGGCTTTGACATTGACGAATCACAAGCCGAGTTTATTGCGGAAATTAAACTCAGGAACATAAACAAGGAGTATATTATAAAAAGGACGCAGGACATTGAAAATCTTATCGATGAAATAGCGACCCTTCGCTCAACCCTCGGTGATGAAAACAAAATAAAGGATTTAATATGCTCCGAGCTTAAAGCGATATCAAAAAAATACGGCGTGCCCAGAAGAACAACCGTCATATCGGCCGACAAAATTGAAGAATTCTCGGAAGAACAATACATTGAGGATTACGCTCTTTGCGTTTTTTTAACGCGGGACGGTTACCTGAAAAAAATCCCGCTCACTTCTTTGCGCGCCGCCTCGGACCAAAAGCTTAAAGAGGGAGACGAGCTGATTTTCAGCACCGAAGCCACCAACAAATCGGAAATACTGGTGTTTACCGACAAATGTACCGTTTACAAGGTGAAAACATATGAAATCAGCGACTGCAAAGCAAGCCAGCTCGGCGAATACCTGCCTACCGCCCTGAAAATGGACGAGTACGAAAATGTTAAAGGTATCGCCGTTACCACCGATTACAGCGGGTACATGCTTTTTTGCTTTAAAAACGGCAAGATGGCTAAAATAAGTCTTAGCAGCTATGAAACAAAGCAAAACCGAAAAAAGCTAACCAATGCATACGCGGGCTCTTCTCCTCTGGTTAAGATGTTCCAACTGACACAGGATTTGGAGCTTGCGGCAATTTCAAGCATTGATAAGGTTCTGGTGTTCAATACGTCTTCAATTTCGGTAAAGGCAACCCGTGATTCGCAAGGCGTAAACGTTTTGACACTGAAAAAGTCGGCCGTACTAAAAGATGTTATTAAAGCAAGCGAAGCCGGTTTTAAAGATATAAATTATTACAAAACAAAAAATATCCCGGCAGTCGGCTGCTTTTTGCGCGACGAAGACAGCCGTATACAGCAAACGAAATTGTTTGAGGCATAAGAAAGTTGAACCCCATATAGAGTTTGACTCTCTTATACCTTGCCAAACCCATTTTAAATAATCCGTGCAATTATCACACTTTTAAAACCTCCGGCATAATATGTAATACAAAATAAAATAGGAGGTTTATTTATGGGTCATAATAATTGCGGCTTTTTCGGGGGTTCCAATGACTGGATTTGGATTATCATTGTAATTGTAATTATTTGCTGCCTGTGCGGCGAAGGAGGACTTTTCGGCCCCTCAATCGGTCATGGCGACTGTTGCTAAAGTACATTAGCAAAGCATTAATCTTACCACATATACACTCGCTACCATTCCCGTTAAATCGGCAAGCAAAGCCGCTTTAACGGTGTAGCGGGTGTCTTTTATATTAATGCTGCCGAAATATACCGCCAAAGTATAAAATGTTGTCTCGGTAGAACCCATCATTACGGATGCGGACCTGCCCAAAAAGGAATCGGGCCCGAACTGCTCTAACATACCCTTTACAATCGCAAGGGCCCCGCTGCCGGAAATGGGACGCATAAGCGCAAGCGGGGCAAGCTCCTTCGGAAACCGGATAAGGGAAAGCAGGGGAGATATTAATTCCGTTAAAATATCAAGCGCACCCGAAGCCCTGAACATGGAAATCGCGGTTAAAAGCGCAATAAGCGAGGGCAGTATTGCAAAGCTTGTTTCAAGTCCGTCCTTTGCCCCGAAAATAAAGCTGTCGAAAACCTTGACCTTTTTAACAAGCCCGTATCCGATTATCCCGAAAAACATTAAAGGTATTACCGCAATTGAAATAAACTCCATACATATTTTCCTTTCACGGTTGGCATAATAGAATTATTCCCTAAGCGAGAACAATCTGGCCGCACCTGCCCCGGCCATTATCGACAAAAGACTGACGATCCAAACGGGAACAATTATTTCAAACGGATTTTTTGCGCCATGCCTTAGTGCAATAACGGTAGAAGGTATAAGCTGAAGCGATGCGGTATTGATAACAACAAACATGCACATTTCATGGCTTGCCACGGCACTTTTGTTAAGACGCGAAAGCTCTTTCATTGCTTTCAGCCCTAAAGGCGTTGCCGCATTTGCCATGCCGAAAATATTTGCTACCATATTCATAACGATTGCGTCACAAGCTTCACAGTTTTCAGGCAGGCGCGGAAACAATAACTTTGTAACGGGTCTCATTGTGCGGGCGAAAATATCTATTGTGCCGCTGTCCTGCGCAATTTTCATTATGCCGGTCCAAAGGCATATCATCCCAAGCAGGGACAGCGACATCGATACCGCTTCGGATGCTCCCTCCATTGCTGCGTTTGTGACAATTTCAAGTTTGCCCGTAAATAAGGCGGTAACGAGAGAAATAAGCATAAGTCCGCTCCAAATATAATTTATCATACAAACCCTCCTACAAAGTATATATGATAAATATTAAAATTTGATTACAACTTAAAAAATTTTTGCTTAAAATGTTGACTTATTTTGGTAATTGTAGTAGAATATTGTCGAAGCATAAAAAGGAGGGGAACGATATGAAATCAACAGGAATTGTAAGAAAGGTCGATGAACTGGGCAGAATCGTACTGCCTATCGAGCTCAGGCGTACTTTAGGGATTGACATTAAAGACTCGTTGGAAATATCCGTAAACGGTCCGCAAATCATTCTTTCAAAGTATGAACCTGCTTGCATTTTTTGCGGCAACGCAAAGGATGTAAAAACCTTTAAAGAGAAAAAGGTCTGCCCGAAATGTGCAGCCGAATTAGCAACAACAATAAAGTAAATATATTGTTTGCTACTTAGTTTTTCTTGACATTTTTTTTTGATGGTGTTATAATTAAATTAGCCCTCTTAAATAAGTGGGCTAATTTTTTTTGACTGCTTCGTCGGCAGGAAGTTATATAAAAAAACCGCTTAATTTCACTCCCGAGCGGAGAAATTCCGCTGTGGAAAATCATTATCGAGGGATAAAAGGATGATAAAACTATTAAAATATTTAAAACCCTATTTAAAATACGCTGTTGCCGCTCCGCTTTTTTTATTTGTTGAAGTAATACTGGAGCTTCAACAGCCCCGCCTGATGGGCGATATAGTTGACATAGGGATATTGAGCCGGGATATGGATTTTGTCTTTGCAACGGGTTTGAAAATGATTGCGTTTGCCCTTATCATGTCGGCAGGGGGCCTTGGCTGCATGTATTTTTCCTCAAAAACATCCCAGCTTTTCGGTAAAGATATAAGAGACGCAATGTTTGAAAACATTCAAACCTTCAGCTTTTCGGATATTGATAAGTTCCAGACCGCTTCGCTTGTAACTCGCCTTACAAACGACGTAACCCAGATACAACAGCTTGTAATGATGGGGCTTCGAATGATGATACGCGCTCCGCTGCTTGCGACAGGGGGCTTCTTAATGGCTGCCCGCCTTAATTTGAAGCTGTCGGCTGTACTTGCAGCCGCGCTGCTTATCTTGACTTTTTTTATTGTAATAATTATGCGAAGCGCATTTCCGCTTTTTAGCATGATACAGCAAAAGCTTGACAAGGTAAATTCCGTTATGCGGGAAAACCTAAGCGGAATCCGGGTAATAAAGGCTTTTGTTCGTTCTGATTACGAAAAAAAGAGATTTGCGTCAGCAAACAATGAATTGACGAATGCCGGAATTAAAGCAGGCAACATTATGGCGCTTACTTTTCCGATAATGATAATAGTCATGAACTTTACAACCGTTGCCGTTCTTTGGCTGGGCGGCTATTTGGCAGGGGCCGGAGAAATTGAGGTAGGGAAGATACTTGCTTTTATCAATTACACAACCCAAATTTTATTTTCCTTCCTGATGCTTGCCTTTATGTTTGTATTTATCTCCAGGGCATATGCCTCCGTTGC
The DNA here is from genome assembly GCA_001604215.1 of Clostridiales bacterium Firm_18. GTDB lineage: Bacteria > Bacillota > Clostridia > Monoglobales > Firm-18 > Firm-18. The sequence continues at coordinate 26,090 of LVAX01000087.1, read as the reverse complement.
AAGAATTAACGATGTTTTAAGCTACAAAAGCTCAATGCAAAATCCTGAAAATCCTGTAAAAGACGAAATAACCGAAGGGTGCATAGAGTTTAAAAACGTTTTCTTTAAATATAACGACGGCGACAAAGACGACGATAAATACGAACTTCGCGGCATAAACCTTAAAATAAAGCCCGGTGAAACAATTGCGATACTCGGCGAAACGGGTTCGGGTAAATCCACTCTTGTAAACCTTATACCGAGGCTGTATGATGCAACGTCGGGCCAAGTATTGATAGACGGCCGCGACGTAAGAAGCTATGACATTGAAACGCTAAGGGCCGGTATAGGCGTTGTCCCGCAGGACACCGTTTTGTTCAGCGGCACCGTAGCCGAAAATATCAGATGGGGGAACCCCGACGCCCGGGAGGATGAAATAAAACAATACGCACAAATTTCACAGGCAAGCGAGTTTCTCGATACCTTGCCCGGCGGCTACAATACGGTTATAGGCCAGCGCGGCATAGGCTTGTCGGGAGGACAAAGGCAAAGGATTGCAATAGCGCGTGCCATTATCAAAAAACCGAAGATACTTATTTTGGACGACAGCACAAGTGCCGTCGATGTCATGACGGAGGTTAAAATACAGCAGGGTTTTCGTGAAAAGCTGTCGGGCTGTACCTGGGTGATAATAGCCCAGCGCATAAGCACCGCCCTTGACGCGGACAGGATAATAGTTTTAAAGGACGGCGCAATAGCCGAGCAGGGAACGCACAGCGAGCTGATTGCGCAGGGCGGAATATATTATGACATATATAAATCCCAATTAGGAACGGAGGGAATATAATGCCGCCGCAACCGCCGATGGGAGGCCGGCACAGGCATGCAATGCCGGCAAAAAAGGCAAAGGATGTTAAAGGTGTAATAAAGCAAATATGGCATTATGTAGAAAAGCAAAAAGCCGCGCTGCTTGTTGTTTCGCTTATGGTCATTGTAAATACCGCCACAAGCGTATACGGCACAATGCTTATCGGCACCGCAATAGATAAATATATTATAAAGCTTGATTTTGCCGGGCTTGCACGCTTTTCCGCGCTGCTCGCGGCAATTTACTTAGTATCCGCTTTTTCCGCATGGCTGCAATCAAGGCAAATGACGGTGGTTGCAAATAAAACCATGCAGGAAATAAGGCGTGATTTGTTTGAAAACCTGCAAAAGCTCTCGATAAAATTTTTCGACTCCCATCCTCACGGGGAGCTTATGAGCAGGCTTACCAATGACGTTGACAACATCGGCAATGCGCTGAGTCAAACCCTCATACAGTTTTTATCAAGCATTTTAACCTTTATAATGACCGTTTCGGCAATGCTCATCGTAAGCCCTGTCCTTACGCTTGTAGCTCTGTTAATTATTCCTGCGAGCATTATGCTGACTAAAAATATTGCAAAACTGTCAAGAAAATATTTTTCCGAGCAGCAAAAATTCTTAGGCGAGCTGAACGGCATGATAGAAGAAACGATAAGCGGGCAAAAGGTTGTGAAAATATTCGGCAGGGAAAAGATAATAACCAATGAATTTTCCGAAAAAAACGAGGAGCTTAAAAAAGTCGGTATCAAAGCCCAATTTCTTTCGGGAATTATCTTTCCCATGATGAATTCACTTAATAATTTAAGCTATGCCCTTGTCGCGTTAATCGGCGGCTGGCTCCTTCTTATGGGAAACAATACGCTGACCATAGGCAAGGTATCCAATATGCTGATTTATTCAAAACAGCTTGCACGCCCCATAAATGAAATTGCAAACCTTTTTAACATGCTGCAATCCGCTCTTGCGGGTGCGGAGCGTGTTTTTGAGATAATCAACCAGCCGCCCGAGCCGTCGGAGGGCAAAAAACTGTACAAGGAAGCCATTTCGGGCAGGGTTGAGTTTAAAAACGTTACTTTTGCATACAAAGAAGGAGAAAACGTACTGAAAAATGTCTCGATAGAAGCTCAGCCGGGAAGTACAATCGCACTTGTCGGTCCGACCGGTGCCGGTAAAACAACGATAGTAAATCTTTTAACGCGGTTCTATGATGTTGACGAGGGCGCAATACTGATTGACAGTGAGGATATCAGGACGCTTGACAGGACGTCGCTTCGGCAAAACATTGCGATTGTACTGCAGGATACGTATCTTTTTTCCTCGACAATCATGGAAAATATAAGATACGGCCGCCTTGACGCCACGGACGAAGAAGTGGAGCAGGCGGCGCGCCTTGCAAACATCCACAGGTTTATAACACACCTTCCCAATGGCTATAACACGGTTTTATCCGACGGCGGGGAAGGAATAAGCCAGGGACAGCGCCAGCTTATATCAATAGCACGCGCAATGCTTGCCGACCCTGCCATATTGATATTGGACGAAGCAACCAGCAATATTGACACAAGGACCGAAAAGCATATACAGCAAGCGCTGCTAACCTTAATGCACGGCAGAACAAGCTTTGTAATTGCCCACCGCTTAAGTACAATCCGGGACGCCCACGAAATACTTGTAATCGACAACGGCGAAATAATCGAAAGAGGAAACCACAATACATTATACGAAAAAAAGGGTTTTTATTATAACCTTTACACCAGCCAGTTTAAAAGAACCACCGGCTAAAAGGCTGCCGCCAAAAAGGACCCCGGTGGTTTTTCTCCTTTTTACAACACAGGCATAAGAAATTATTTTTTTAACTCTTGACAAATTTCATGTCTTATTGTATTATTTAATTAATACAATGAGGAGGCGAACAAATGTCTTGGAAATTTGATAACAGCTTTCCCATTTACCTGCAAATAATAGAGCGGATAAAACTGCTGATTGCATCGGAAAAATGGAAGCCCGGCGAGAAAATCGATCCGGTAAGGGAGCTGGCTTTTCAAATCGGTGTTAATCCGAATACCGTGCAGCGCGCCCTCTCCGAGCTTGAACGTGAAGGGCTTATTTATTCGGTGCGCACCAGCGGACGGTTTGTAACCGAAAATACGGCTTTAATCAAAAAAACAAGAGAAAAAATCGCAGAAGAAAAGATTAGGGACTTTTTTGAGTTTTTATTTGATTTAGGCTATAGCAGCGAAGACATTGACTCTATTTTATCCGCAAAAATCAATGAATTTAAAAGGGGTGAATAAATTTGCAGGAGCTGATAAAATTTACGGACGTTAAAAAATCATATGGCTCTACGGTTGCCCTGTCCAACATCAACCTTGCGATAGAGCAAGGCAAAATTATAGGCCTGCTCGGGCCTAACGGAAGCGGCAAAACAACCCTTATCAAGCTTGCAAACGGGCTTTTGCAGCCAACGGAAGGTACTGTTTTAATAAACGGGTACCTGCCCGGTATACAAACAAAAAAAATTATATCATACCTGCCCGAAAACACATATTTAAACGATTGGATGAGGGTGGGCGACATAATTGAATTTTTCAAGGATTTTTACAGCGATTTCAATCAGGAAAAATCCTTTGACATGCTGCGTTCGCTTGGGATTGACAAAAACAACAAATTAAAAACCCTGTCAAAAGGAACAAAGGAAAAGCTGCAGCTTGTACTTGTTATGTCAAGGAATTCGCAGCTGTACCTCCTTGATGAGCCTATAGGGGGTGTGGACCCCGCTGCAAGGGATTATATTTTGAATACAATAATAGCCAACTACAACGAAAATTCCACAGTGGTTATTTCAACCCACTTAATATCGGACGTGGAAAAGGTTTTGGATGAAATAATTTTTCTATCAAAAGGGGAAATAACACTGCAAGGGAGCGTTGATAACATACGCCAGCAGCACGGAAAATCCATTGACGAACTGTTCAGGGAGGTATTCAAATGCTAAATAGGCTTTTAAAATATGAAATCAAAGCAACCGCAAGAAAATTTTTGCCCCTTTATGCAGCAATAATTGTTGTTTCGCTGTTTGTCAATTGGGGAATACGCTTTCCGAAACTCGGCATCATCTCCGGGCTAAGCAATTTTTTGCTTGCGGCTTTGTTTGTATCGCTTATTGCAATTACTTTGATAACGATAATACAGCGTTTTAAAAATAATCTACTCTCAAACGAAGGGTATCTTATGTTCACCTTGCCGGTATCAACAAAAAAACTTATCCTGTCAAAGCTGATATGCGCCGTTGTCTGGGCTTTCCTCAGCGTAATCGTTTCGGTTTTTTCGTTTCTTATAATAGCCTTTAGCTTAGGCCTTATAACATCGATAAAGGATTTTTTAACTCAATATTCCTATTATGTAGAACTAATCAAAAAGGATCATATCATTTTGGCTACATTAGGCGTTGTCTCGATTGTCATGCAGTTCGTATATTTTGTCCTTTTGGTTTACTGCTCCTTGTCCGTATCTCAGCTGCCCGTCTTCAATAAACACCGGGGCGCCGCATCTTTTTTAGCATTTATTATAATATCGGTAGTGGCAAATGTTTTGGTGCAGGGTATAATTAAGAACATATTCTCCGGTATAACTCTCGGTATATCCGTAAGTGACATCAAGGAACTTATCCCGATGTTTATTACCGCCTTTATAATAAATACATCCTTGTCGGCAATTATGTTTTTTGCAACCGATTATTTGCTCAGCAACCATTTGAATCTGGAATAAGATTAAGGCATAAGGGAGCCACGCTCTCTTATGCCTTAACAAAGTATTTCTCTTTCCTTATTGTTCATCCTCTTGTTTTTCCGGCGGTTTTTCTTCACTGGGAATAATAAGGCCGTCGACGAAAATGTTCACCCCTAAAACTTCAAGCCCTGTCATGGTTTCAACAGCCTTTTTAACCTTTTCCTGAACCTCCCACGCAACATCGGGAATTTTGCAGCCATACTCAACCACAAGCGAAATACCGATAGTGGCGGTATTCTCACCAAGTTCCACCTTTATGCCTTTGGCAAGATTTTTTTTGCCAAGCAGCTCGGCTATCCCGCCCGCAAAGGTATTGCTCATTCCCGCAACTCCCTTTACCTCGCTGGCCGACATCCCGGAAATTATAGCGACAACTTCCTCCGAAATTTTAATATTGCCGATGCAGTCTTGAGCCTTTTTATCTTCACTCATTTTTCGCCACTCCTTTCATTGGTAATATTGTATCATAAAAAGAAAAAAAATGAAACGTTTTTAATGTTAAAAATCAAATTAATTAATTAATTTCAATAATTTTAATTTTATCCGCGCCGATTTTTGCATTTTGTATTACCAAATCCTTTATCTGAGCCGCTTGTGACGGAGTCAGCCCGATAGTCTTCACAACAACGTTCGCATTTTGGCCTGCTATGTAAACCAACGCTTCCTCAAACCCCTTTGCCTTGATTAACCCTTCCAAAGCGGCTTCCGTTTCCATAGCCTTTGCATAGGCGGCAAGCTCCTTTTGCGCTTCCTCCTTTGCCTTTGCCGAGCTTTCGTTGCTGTCTATTATTTCTTTATGCACTTCCATTGCCGCGCTTCTTGCTTTATCCCTTTCAAGCCGCGATACGGAAAAATAATCATCCGCTGACGGCGCCGGTGAATTTTCGGGTAAACTCTCCTGTATTTCGATGTCGCCGGAAGCGGGGACGGCTTCCTCCTCTTTATGCGTTAAGTTTATGTAACCGGCCACCGCTATAAGTATTACAAGTGATACTAAAGTAACCTGCCTTCTTCCGAAACCTGAAAACTTTATTTTTTTCAATTTCTGCCTCCTCCTTTTTTAACAAAAATTTCGATTTTATGCGGCTGAACGCCGAGAGCGGCGACAGCGGCATTATATATATTGTTTTTTACACTGTTTATTTCGGCCCCGCCGGCAACAATTATCACTCCCTCCACTACATTGTTTTTGCTTGTTATCATTACATCCACATCCCCTACTCCCTCTATTTCGCATAATATTTTTTTCAGCCGCTTTTCGGTATACGAATCAAACCCGCCAGAGCCTGAATTTTTACCGAAAATCGGCATGGAAGCTATAAGCAGCATTATCCCCACGCACATCAAAACAAGGTATTTTGCATTTTTACCCTTTAAAAACTTATCTGCCCATTCGTTCATCCTAATCACCCACCTTGTCCGGCGCTACCCCCAGATATTTTGCTATTTCTTCTTTTTTTCCGGAAGCCCTTACATATACTATTTCGCCTAATTTTTCCGGGTTTACGATTATTTTTACATTTGTAACGCCCACATTTCGGCGCACGTTTTCTTCAAGCCTTTTTACATATATGTCGTGCATGTCATACACGGAGTATTCCGCCTGCCCTATTGACCGGATATCGGGGATTTCAAGCTTTTTCACGCCGAAAACCGGCTTTATCACCAAAATGATTATTATAAGCCCCGAAGCAAATCGGACATATTTTTTCATATTGCCGGCGGGCAGCAGCTGCTCGGTAAATCCGGACAAAACAACTACGGTTATGAGGCCTTTAATCCAAAGCGATATGCTATCCAACCGAATATCACCTGCCCAGCACCGCGGCCGTATTTCCCGCGCTTATTATTACCGCCAGATTAACTATAAACATAAGTATCACCACAAGTAAAATTACAAAAACAAGCATTACGGATTCCCCGATTTTAGAAAGCATATCCGTCATTCGTTGGTCAGCGACCGGCTCTATGGCCGCCGCGGCGAGGGAAAACATTGTTGCCTGGGCGGCAAGCCGTATAAGGGGAGCACAGCAAATTGCCAGAACGGCAACAAGCCCGGTAACACCAACGGCGTTTTTCAGAATAACACAGCTTCCGAAAACCAAGTCAAGCGTTTCGGACAATACGCTTCCGATTACGGGCACGAACACCCCCATGGCATATTTGGCGGTTTTTGTCGCAATCCCGTCCAATGCCGGCGCCGCCAAGCTTTGCATTGTTATAACGGCAATAAAAACCGTAATTAGAATTCCCAGCAGCCATTTTGCAATGTTTGAAAACAATTTGGACAAACGATTGACCGTGTTTTTTTCACTTACGCACCCTGCCGCGGACAGCGCCGCGGAAATAAGAATAAAGGGAAAAATAATATTTTTTACGCACAGCGAAACAACATCAACCGACAGCATCATTACCCTGTGAAAAACCCCTGCGCTTACTGTCGCCCCGCCTCCCGCAAGGAATGCAAGTGTGGCGGGAATAAGCGCATTTACAAATATTACTGCATTGTCAAGCGTATCGGACGCCAAGGAAACGGAATTCATAAAAGCGTTTACCGCCACCGAAGCGGTAAGGAAAAAAGATATATAAAACGCAGTCCGGCCAACGCTACCGTCGCCGAAGCTTTTTTGAAGGTTGTCCCCAAGGGCGCACGCAAAGGCCAAAGCAAGAAGGCTTATCATCATCTTTATACTGATAAAAAGCTCCTTGCAGTAAAAGGCAAAGGCTCTTTTTAAAATTACCGATACATCCCAGCTCCATCCTCCCGACGCAAGTGACCTTGTCATATCCTTAACGTTAAAGCTTGGGATTATATCTTCAAAATCCTTATTTTTTACCTTGTCAAGCTGCTGCTGAAGATTGCCGACAACGCCTTCTTCTATTTGCCTGTCAATCAATTCGTCCATTTCACCGGCAAAAACGCTAACCGGCATTATTAAAATTAAAACTATTATAATCTTTATCATGGCAGTATCCCCGTTATTAAATTAATAATAGCAAACATCAAGGGGGCGGACATTAAAATTATCGTTATCCTTCCCGCAAACTCCACCTTCATTGCTATTGCCTTTTCTCCCGCATCCTCACATACCGAAGCGCCAAACTGCGTTAAATACGCTATGCCGATTACTTTAAGCAGCAGCATGATATATGACGATTCAATGCCCAGTTCCCCGGCATAGGTGATAATTGCGTCAATCACGGCAAAAAGGTCGTCCCTTATCATGGCGATTATCAAAACAGAGCATGCAATTGCAACCGCACCGGCAAACTCCGGCTTAATTTGCCGCAGGACTACCGATATTACAGCACTTATTACCGCTATGGCAACAATTTTTATTATCATAACCCAAACAGCGTTTTAATGGTGGAAAACAAAAGGCTTATCTCCTGCATAAGCATAAGCAATACCACAACAAGACCGGCTATGGAAGTCATCAGGGCAAGCTCTTCACGCTGCGAGTTTTTCAAAAGCTGGTAGAGCACCGCCGTTATTATTCCTATTGCGGCAATCTTAAATATTATATCAACACCCGTCCCCATAATTAATCTCCATTCCGCCGCTGCGTATCGGCTCAAATTTTTTCTCTTATTATGCATATTCTCACTCTTGCCCCGCACATTTCCTCTCATATAATGCACAGCAAGGAATGATAAGAGTCCCCCGATTATATAAACAATATTGAAATAAAAACGCCGCCTATTATGCCCAGGCTTCGGTACAGCCGGGCAAACCTTCTTTCATCCTCCAACGCTTGCTTTTCACATATTGCAAGTTTTTGTGATGTCAGCTCAATATTTTCTATTTGTCCGCCCGCGTCGTTTACCCCAAGAAGCTTGCCGAATGTGCTTAAAATGTAAATTTCATCGTTTTTTAAAGACAAGTTCTTTTGCACCCCCAGCAATGCCGCCTCCCACGCCTCTGCCGCGCTTTTTCCCTTGTTTTTTAAATCCTCCCCCGCTTTGATAAAAATTTGCGATACGGAAGACTTCAGTTTTTGCCCCGTTCTTGTCAATGCCTGAGACATTGGCGTCCTGCAAAATCCGATTTCTCCTTTAAGTGCGGCAAGAGCCGTTTGAAGCTCGCGAATTTCCTTAACCCGGGTTGAATATTTTGCCGCTTCTTCAAATCCGATTTTTGCGGAGCAAAGTATGATTATTATGCAGCCAAGAAGTTTTACAAGCATGATTTTTCTCCCCTTTTTATCGTTAGCTTTTCCTCTTATCTTATATTATTAAGCTTTGTCCGCTTTTAGAACCCGTTTTTATACCGATTTCCTCTATCCGTTCTATAGTGCCCGGGCCGTTTCTCCTGCCAAGCAGTATAATACAGCCGAATTCCTCCATAATACTGCCGCCGCCCAAACGTTTTTTTACCTGCCAGACATTATCCCCATGCGCCGTGGCTATTATTCTGACGCCGCAGGATAATGCCTGTTTTATCGCTTCCACATCACATCCGGCTATCTCGTCCGTAATTATCACATCAGGCGACATACTCCTGAGCATAAGGGGGATACCTATTGCTTTCGGGCACAAATCCAACACATCCGTCATGTCGCCGATATCGTACTGCGGCATCCCCTTGTGCATTGCCGCGATTTCTCCCCTCTCGTCTATTACCGAAACCTTAAACCTGCTGCCAAGCTGCCGGGCCGCATCCCTGATTATGGTTGTTTTCCCGCATTGCGGCGGCGAAATTATCAATGTGTTTTGAATATTGTTTTTTTCGATATACGGCATTATTTTGTCCGCGGCTCCCTTTATCTGCCGCGCAATTCTGAAATTTACCCCGCTTATATGTATAATATTTTTTATCCTGCCGCCCTCAATAACGGCCCTGCCGCACAAGCCCACACGATGCCCGCCTTCAAGGGTTATAAAGCAGTTCTTGATTTCTTCAATATATGCATAAACGGACGAACCGCTTATAATTTGAAGCGTTTGCTCAATTTCCCCGCAAGTTACGATATGCCCGAAACAGGTGTATCTGCCCGCACTGTAAACTGCAAGCCTTCTTCCTGCCCTAAGCCTTATTTCTTCAATATCCGAAAAAGAAATATCGCTAATTTCCTTTGAAACGGAAGAAGGCAGATTGCCGAGTATTATTTCTTTTGCTTCCATTGCAATGTATCCTTTCGTATATGTTTATACTAAAATATATACAAACTTGTCCTTATTTATTACTAATAAGCATGATAAATTTGTTTAATTATGCCTACCCCGCGGATTGCAAAAATATTGCCAGAAACGAATTTTTATGTTATCATTAAATTATAAGAGGGAGTGTTGCGCATGGATTTTGAAAGGACAATGCAGCTATTGAATGAAAAAAAATATAATATAATAAAATCGGAGCTTGGAAATTATCAGACTGCTGATATTGCCGAATTCATAGAAGAATTAGAAGAAAAGCAGGCTCTTGTTTTTTTCCGGCTGCTGCCGAAAGAAATAGCTTCGGAAGTATTCTCATATCTTTCGGTCGACCGTCAGGCGGAAATTTCCGCACTTGCCAATGAAAAAGAGCTTGCCAATATAGTTGCCGACCTTTATTTTGACGATAAAGTCGACTATCTGGAAGAAATGCCCGCGTATGTAGTAAAAAAAATACTGCGAAACACCAGCGAAGCCGAACGCAAGCTGATTAACCAGTTCCTTGCATATCCTGAAAACTCGGCAGGAAGCCTTATGACTATTGAATTTGTTGACATTAAAAAAGAGCTGACGGTAAGCGAAGTATTGGATAAAATCAGAAAAACCGGACCGAATAAGGAAACTATTTACACATGCTATGTCACTGATTCCTGGCGGCATCTTCTCGGCACAATTTCGCTCAAGGAGCTTGTTTTAGCCGACGTTAACACAAAAATTGAGGATATTATGCACACAGGGCCCATTTATGTCAATACTCACGATGACCAGGAGGATATTGCAGACACCTTTAAAAAATATGACTTGTTAGCCATTCCGGTAGTGGATAACGAAAATAGGCTCGTGGGGATAATTACAATAGACGATATCGTTGATGTTATCGAAGAAGAAAATACCGAGGACTTTTATAAAATGGCAGCGGTTGCGCCGTCAGACGAGGAATATATAAATACCGGTGTTTTGGCGCTGTCGCGCAAAAGGATAATATGGCTTTTGGTGCTTATGATATCCGCCACTTTTACCGGATACATCATAAAAAGCTTTGAAAGCACGCTTTCCTCCGTTATTGCTCTATCCGCATTCATTCCCATGCTGATGAATACGGGAGGCAACGCAGGCTCCCAGGCCTCCGCCATTGTAATCCGCAGTATAGTTTTAGGCGAGCTTTCTTTTAAAGACATTTTCAAGGTATTCTGGAAGGAGCTTAGGATAAGCCTGTTGGTCGGCTCCGTTCTCGGGTTTCTTAATTTTATAAGGATATTCTTTTTGGAGCGGTATTCGTTTCCCATTGCCCTGACCGTTTCGGCGACAATGCTCTTTACGGTTGTTATTGCAAAAGTAATCGGCGGTATGCTTCCGATAATAGCAAAAAAACTGCGCCTTGACCCCGCAATAATGTCCACGCCGATCATTTCAACAATTGTCGACGCGGTAACCCTTATTATTTATTTTTACTTTGCAATGTGGTTTTTAAAAATATCAGTCTAACCAAGCTCTACAGGGTTCGACTCACTTATGCCTAAAAAATAGACTTTTTGATTAATATATGGTATTATATGAAATAATATTTTCGTTGTGCAAAGGCACAGCGGCAAGACGGAGGTTGATTATGATTAATTTAGGCTTTGCAGGCTTCAGACACGGGCACATTTACAGCCTGTACAATATCGCCGGGGAAAGTAAAAATGTAAATATTGCCGGCGCATGGGAGGACTTTGAAGAAGCAAAAAAGGCTGCCGAAACTGATTTAAATGCCGTATTTACATATGAAAGCTACCGGGAAATGCTAAGCGACAGCAGGCTCGACGCGATTGCAATAGGCAATTATTACAGCGCAAGGGGCCAAATGATTATCGACGCGTTAAATGCCGGAAAGCATGTAATAACCGACAAGCCGATGTGCACATCCCTTTCGGAGCTAAGCGAAATTAAACGATTAGCCAAAGATAAAAACTTAATAATAAGCATGATGCTTGACCTGCGTTATTCAAAAAATGTATTGGCGGCCAAAAAAATAATCGACGAGGGTGAAATCGGCACGGTAAACAATATTTGTTTCGGGGGGCAGCACCCGCTCCGCTACGGGACAAGACCGGGTTGGTACTTTGAAGAAGGCAGGCACGGCGGGGTAATCAATGATATCGCCATTCACGGGATCGATATTATAAGGTACATTGCCGGCCTGGAGGTCAAAAACATTTTGGCGGCCAGGTGCTGGAACGCCTTTGCCGCAAAAGAAAAACACTTTAAGGACAGCGCGCAGTTTATGCTCGAGCTAAGTAACGGCGCGGGCGTTATTGCCGATGTATCGTATGCCGCACCCGACAGCATCGGGTTTGCTTTGCCGTGCTATTGGAAGTTTGAAATCTGGGGAACAAAAGGGTTGTTGATTTTCTCCGCGAACTCCGACGGGGTGCAGCTTTACAAAAACGGCAACAAAACAGTTGAAAATATTAAAGGCATCCAAACGGACAGAAATTGCCTGCAGGATTTTATTGACGAAATAGGCGGCAAAAAGGATATAATATTAAACACCGGCGAGGTGCTCAAATCCGCCGAATCCACACTTGCAATCCAGCAAAAAGCGGATACCCTCCTGTAAAGGAGTGCAAAAAAGCAAGCCTTAACTTGTACCGGGCTTGCTTTTTTTATGCCTTTTTTTAAACTTCCCAAACCGGAATATGTTTTTCTCACAAATTTCAACTAACGCTGCTGGGCTATCTTTGCTGCTGGAGAGTGAAATGAGCGTCGTATGCCTTTTCTTCGTCGGTATATTTGCGCAGGGTGTTTACAACCTCTCCGTTGTTCCACTTCCTGTCGCCCACATCCTCCGTTGTGCCCATAATGGTAATGTTGACCTGCCTGCGGCGGGCCCGGACATGGTCCCAATCGATAAAATAAATATGGGCGAATTCCCCGCCGTCAAGCTCCCCGTCTTTTATTGTCAGGGTTTCGCTCCGCCCGAAAAATACGCTTCTTAAATGTCCGTCCGTATTCATGCTTGTATAATCTCCCGGCTCATTAACATATCTTCCGAATTGAAGATGCACCGGACCGGGATGGCGGTATTGCCCTTCCTCGGCAAAATCGGGTATCATTTTTCTCATGATGTCAAGCAGGTCATGCTGTAAATATTCAAGGTCAAAAGAATCAATATCATGCGAGCATTCCTGAACCATTACCGAACAGGTGGTATGGTGGGAAACCACGCTGCATGTTCCGTTCTTTACCCCCGAGGCTTTGACTATTTCAAGCACCTCCTTGGAAATGTCGTGAAAAGTCGGTATCCATCCTCTTGACTGCAATTCCAATTCTTTCTGAAATACTTTAAACTCCATTTTTATTCCTCCGTTTATTTATTTTTTATTGAGCCGCTCTCCTACCGCACCGCCGGGGTGGATTACGGCAAACTGCTCGTTTTTATAACCCGTTTCTTCTATCAATGCGGTCTGCAATGCGTGAAATATCACGCAAAGCGCCGTTGACGAGGTTGTGCCCTGCGAATTGTATTTGTCCGTTTCACGGTTTACATACTGTTTTAATACCACATCGGCGCCTTTTGCAAGAAGCGACTCGGTATTCTCGGTAACGGTTATTACATAAACGCCTTTTGACTTGCATATATCAAGTATCGGCATAAGCTCTTTTGTCATCCCGCCCCTTGATGCAAACAGCATTACGTCTCCTTTCTGAAGAAAGCCGGTTGCCCCGTGAACCGCTTCGGCTGGGGAAATAAACCGTGCCGGCCTTTCTATGCAGCACATAAGATGTGCAAAATGCCTGCACATTATCCCCGAGTGTCCGCTGCCGCTTGCCCCGATTCTCCCGGCGTTTTTTAAAAGCTCAACCGCTTTTGAAAAAGCGCCCTCGTCAAAATATTCAAGCATGTTTTCAATGCATTCACTTTCAATTTTGTATGCGTTTTTCGCTTGAATTAAAGATTCCTTTTTCAATTTATTCACCTGCCCCGTGCAGTTCATCCCATGCCTTGCGAAGGCTAAACAGCATTTCCTCCACCATGGCATACGGGTCCTTTGCTTTAATAATGCCGCTTGTCGAGCCGGTTGCCTGTGCCCCGAGCTTTATCATATTATAAACATCACGCCCGTTTGAAATGCCTGCCCCCTGAAGCACCATTATATCGGGATTTATTTCATTTACCAACTTGATTGTATCTTTAACATAACCGCTGTCGCTTGTCTTTCCCGTTCCTATTAATTCCGTCGGCTCGGCAACTATAATATTGGGCGACATTTTTGCTATTGCCTTTATATCCTCAAAGGTATCCGCGCAAACTATCGTCCCAAGCCCGACCTCATCGGCCCTTTTGATGGTTTTTTCGATTTCTTCAAGGGTAAGGGGCTTTTCGGCATGGTTCAGCATTACCCCGGTTGCCCCCGCCGCTTTGACCGCTTCGGGAAGGACGCTTCCAAGCCCCCTGCCCGGGGGCAAATAGTCCATGTGCTGGGCAAACACAAATATTCTTTCGGTATTATCCGCAATCAGCTTAATATCGGTATACTGCGGAGTTACAATAACATCAACATCATATTTTAGCGCCGTTTTGTCTATTACTTTTGCAAGACTTAGCATTCCCTCTCCGTAAAGATAAGCCTTCGGCCCTATTTCAAAAAACGGCGGCTTTATTCTTAAACCTTTAAACATCCTTCAATCTCCCGTCTTTTAAATAATTTCAATGCCTAAAATATCGCATAAATTCCTGATTTTTTGGGTGTTATCGCCGTAGGATATAATATAATGCTGTCCCATAACCTTGCCTGCAAAGCCTTCCACATCATCAAGCAGTATTTCAAGGCCGGGAAGCTGCGGGGCGGGTTGTGTCCAGCCGGCTTCCTCCCATTTTCTCGGGGCAATGCCTTCACCCGTTACCATGTGCATATAATATTTCCCGTCCGTATAAACAAGGCGGCACATCGTAATAGGGCCTGTTTTAACCTTTGAAACATTTAATATGCCCTCCGACAGCTCACCGAACGCCGCAGGCATCACCGTTATTTCGCCGTCCGTTACCTCTGCGGGAACATAGTCGGGAACCCCGGCCAACACCCTGTCCTCGAAAAATTCATAAAATTCAAGATACGCGCCGCACTGCCCCGTCAAAAACTTAACCATAAGCTGTGTCACGTTGCCAAGGCAATCGTTTTCGGGAATCGTCGAAACCTTTTCAATGTTCGATAAAAGCATAAAGACCGGTGCGGGCGGGAAACCCAAAAGCTTTTTCATACCGTCCACGTCTTTTAGGGATATTGCCTTATACCCGCGTTCGTTTATTAACTCCTTTATTGCAAGGTAATATCCCGCCGCCGCAAGCATTCCTTCCTTTTTTGCTTCTTTTAAAAACTTCCATTTTGACATTTCGGTGTCAACAACCGCCTGCTTCTGCCCGTCGGTTATTTTATCGTACCTTTGCTTTATTTCAAGCATTTCAAATGTTTCTATTTCCACTCCCACAACCCTTTTAAGGCTGGGCCCGTCATACAAGGTGCCGTACAAATTCATATCCCTGTATCCCGCCATACCCACCTTTGCGGACCGCAGCCCGGCTGCCGCCGCTGCGGCGATTGCATAATCGGCTGCTTTCTTTGAATTCGTCTGCTTGCCTATTATGTCATATATATACTTAAACGAATAGCCCAAATCAGCCATGGTTTTGCGAAGAGCGGTCGTTCCCGCCTGGTCGGCGGTGGTTACAAGCCTGTTGCCTTCCATCCAGCCGCACAAGCCCCACAGCACCATCGGCTTATGCCTGAACTGCTCCGCAACCTTTATTACGGCATGGGTGGGTATCCATCCCGCAATGCAAAGGACAAGAAAATCAAAATCCTCTGATTTCAGTATTTTAATTGCCTTGTTAACATCCTTTTCCTCATAATCATCCGTTACGGGAAAAACTGATAACAGCTCCAAACCTTCGTTTTTCAGGGCTTTTTCCGCGTCACTGCATTTTTTAACAATCAATTCTTTTGGCGTGTTAACCTCGCCAAAACCTACAAAAGCACCCTTTAACATGTTATCACCTCTTTTATTTTATTCGCTTAAAATAAAGCGTTCGGGCGCGTAGCGCTTTCCCGAACGCAACATTGCGCCCCGCGAGGGAAAGCGTAGGCGGAATTCACTTCCGCCGTAGCGCGAAATTGCGCGAATTTTGCGCAATTTCCTATTAATTAAAAAATATATCACAATATTTCTTCTCCCGGTTTGTTCAGTATCCCGTCTAATTTGCGGTAATTTTCGTATACCTTTGCATAATCGTTTCCGCTTGGTATATATTCTTTATCCGTCTTGACTATTTTTTTGCACGCCTCTTTTACCGAGTCATAAACGCCGATGCCCGCTCCCGCAAGGATTGCGGAGCCAAGACATGCGGTTTCTTTGTTTTTCAGCGTTACAAGCCTTTTGCCCGTCATATCGGATTTTATCCGGTTCCATAAATCACTGTTTGCACCGCCGCCCATTGACCGTATTTCGCTTATCTCCATTCCCAAATAATCAAGGTTTTCTTTCAGCATGCACGCCACAGCTTCCAGTATGCTCCGTACAAAATGGCCCCTTGTATGCTCCAATGTTATCCCGTAAAAGACTCCCTTTGCATCGGGATTATATTTGGGCATCTGGCTTCCGCTCAAATGCGGGAGCATTACAAGCCCCGCACTGCCTATGGGCGCTTCTTTCGCAAGTCTGTCCAAATCTTTAAAATCAAAGCTTTCGCAAAAATTATTTTTAAACCACTTAAGTGACATCCCCGCCGTCGTTGTCCAAAGCACCAGGCAGTATTTGCCGTCAAAGTTGTAATGGCACGGTATCTTGCTGTGCGGGCTATATGGCGGTATTTCATCGGAGGTTACAAATATAACCATTGTTGTGCCCGTCATTTCGCTAATTATATCCCGCTCGATAATCCCGGCGCCTATCGATGCCGCTATCTGGTCCATCGCCCCCGTAACCACTGCCGCTTTGTTGTAATATCCCACAACCTCGCCGCTGTTTTTTATTTCGGGCAGCATTCCGGGCGATATGCCGATATACTCAAGCATTTCACCCCACCAGCAGCCTTTTCGTATGTCAAAATACAGGCTTGAGGATTGCAGTGTTTTTTCCGTTACAAATTTGCCGGTCATTTTATACAGCAAATAATCCTCAAGCAAAAATATCTTTTTGGTCCTCGACCATATATCTGGCTTGTTTTCTTTAATCCACAAAAGCTTGCATGCGGGCCAGGTTGCAGTAACCTCGGGCTGCCCCGTTATTTCATAAATCCTTTGAACGCCGAATTTTTCCTCTATTTTTCTTGCCTGATTTTTTGCCCTGTTGTCAAGCCATACTATGGCATTGCAAAGGGGATTGCCGCTTTCGTCCGCCAAAATCATGGTTTCGCATTGTGTGTCAACCGAAAGGGCGGAAATATGCAAATCTCCCGTTACTTCACCGACTGCTTTTTGGAATAGCAGCCAATATTCGTCGGCGGGAAATTCCACAAAATCGCCTTTTGCAATTAATGTATAGTCAATGCTGCAAGAGGATACCTGCCTTCCTTCTTTGTCAAACACCGCCGCTTTTATCGACGTAGTACCGACATCAACGCCGAGCAAATACATTTTTTTAATCCTCCCACAATTCATTTATAACGTCAAGGGTTTTGCGAACCAAAAGTTCTCCGCCCTCATGTCCCGTAATACCGCTTGAAACATATGCGCTGTAATGGCCCCCTTCTTCCGCTTTCTTTGTCGGAAGATAGCCGCCCGTGTCACAGGCAAGCTGAATTACAAAGGTTTGCTCCGCCTTGCTTCTTGCCTTTATCTGAAGCCCGTAATTCAGGAAAAGCTCAAACGGGTTTGTCGTAAAAGCAATATTACCGAGCCGCACAACATGTATTTCGGCGGCATATAAATTATGCTCCTTTTGTAATTCAAACCTCTCAAGGACCCCCGCGCAAACATGCATATACGCTTTGTCGTTGAAATCAAACTTTTCTTTTCCGGAGTACCTGACATACTCCTCAAGGGTCTTTTTTGCCTCGTTATACTCCGTTATCGTCACTTTTCTGACGGGAAAATCAATATTAAACACCTTATGTTCCAGCTCCGCCGTATTTTTCATTTCGTCTTTGGCGGATTGGTACCTGTCTTCCACAACGCGGGATACCCTTTTGCCGATTTCCCATGTGCCTTCTATATCATACATGGAAACATCCGCTTTTCGCTTTATCACGTTCTCCCTTTTTACGTTTGGGTCGTCAATGGGGGTTAAAGGGTCAACCCAGCGTACCATATCTCTCGGGCACTGGTCTCCGCCGGCGCCGCAAAGCCCTAAAATATATAAATCATCCCCGAATTTCTCCCGCAGCAACAGTTTAACCTTCCCCCAGTAATCGGAGGAAATAAAACTTCTTTGCTCTACAACCTGGGATGGGCAGGCAATATTTATAACTACCCCGCTTAGGTTTTTATCCCCGTCGAATGTATACAGCAATTCAATCCCCGAATCATTGCCGCTTTCAAGCTCCGCAAAATTCGCGCTATTTGTATCGCCCCACATTTTAGAAGTTCCGTCGTCGTAAACCACTCTCCTGCAATGGCCTACAACAGCCCGCCCGAACTCGTTCGCCATGTACGCGCTTTTCCTGTTGTTCCATGCTTCAATGACAGCCTCACTTATTTTTTGGGCAAGAAACTGTGTTGCTTCTTTTCCGTCCATAACATCATCGGGAGTATGGGAATTAATCTTTTTTTCTTCCGGCAGGTATTTGTACAGCACATCCGCACCCGAGCTTAATGGCTTTTTGTAATATAAAATTGACGTGTGGGTATGGGTTGCCGAGACAATAACCTTGCCTGTATCAAGCCCCGCTGCTTTGCCTTTTATTTTCTCCCTTGCCATTTCAACCATTTCGGATGATACGTTAATCAAATCACACGAGCAAAAAACCGCCTGATCACTTCCCGATTCCACCGCCATTGCGGTTACGGATATAGGCGTTTCGACATATTCCGATATTCTTTCATAAAACTGCCCCGCAAGCTTGACTCTTTTTTGGGGTGTAATATCCTTTTCCGACCATCCTATCATTAATTTCCCGCTCATTTTTTTGCCTCCTGTTAGATTATTCTTATTATCTTCCATTTTCCCAAAACGAATCTTTTAACAAACGCTATGCTTCTTGCAATCCAGTCCAGCTGCATCGCAATCCAGACACCCAAAAGCCCCAAACCGAAGTGCTTCCCCAAAACATAAGCCAGGCCTATTCTTGCGCCGAACATGGTTGAAAGTGAAGCTATCATGGTATATTTTATATCACCCGCGGCCCTCAGGGCATTGGGCAGGACAAAGCTGGCAGGGTATAAAAATATGGCGCCTGTGCAGTATATGTAAAATATCTTCTTTGCAAGGCTGATTGCTTCGCCTGATATATTGAAGCTGTCCATTAAAGGATTGTTTATGGTTATACATAACAGGTTAATAATAAGCCCAATCAGATAATTGAATTTTAATATATGCCTGGTATACATATCCGCTTGCCCGGGTTCTGAAGCCCCCATGCACTGGCCGACCACCGTTACAATTGCCAAAGCAAAAGCCGACGGAATGATATAAGAAATGGGCGCCACGCTTTTAACAACGGCATTTGCGGCAAGCGCCGCCGTTCCGAAAGACGCCGTTAACCTTTGCAGGGCTACCAGGCCAAATTGAAACAAGCCGTTTTCAATACTGTTTGGAATGCCTAAACGCATTATCCTTTTTATCATTTTAAAATCAAGTTTTATCAGGTATATTTGTTTAATATATATATAATTCGACGGCATGCAAATCATAATCGCCATTACTATACCCACAAACATTACCGACAGGAGTGTTGAAAGGCCGGCCCCGAAAACACCCCAGCCGAATATAAAAATAAAAATATACTTTAAAATCAGATTCCCGGCCATCATAACAATAGTGCAAAGCATGGGGATTTTGCTGTTTTGCATTGCACGGTAGCCGGCGGACACAATAAAATAAACCGCAAAAAAAGGATACGAAAACAGCGAAAAATTGAAATATGTATGCGCATTTTCCATAACCTCGGGTTCGACATTGCCTGTAAGAAGTAATAAAAAAGGCTCTCGCATTATAAACAGAACTATGCCGGCAATCAAAGTTAAAAAAACATTGCAATAAAATAACATTTTAAGGGCACTTTTTGCTTTGCTGCGTTCCCTGCTGCCTATGTATTGGGAAATTACAATGGAGCCGCCTATTGCCAATGCGGATATTACCTTTTTAACAAGGTTGTCAAACGTCGTTAAAAACGATATGCCCGCAACGGCCGCCTCACTCACATACGAAACCATTACCGTATCCGCAATTTCTATCGCCACTATTATCGACTGCTCAAT
The DNA here is from genome assembly GCA_001604215.1 of Clostridiales bacterium Firm_18. GTDB lineage: Bacteria > Bacillota > Clostridia > Monoglobales > Firm-18 > Firm-18. The sequence continues at coordinate 5,907 of LVAX01000087.1, read as the reverse complement.
CAAAATAGGAACCAACAAACTAAATATCATTTTGTTGGTGAACATTCCTTCTTCCTTTAACCTGAAAGTAATGAAATTATTATGTTTTGCCTTAATCGGGTTTAGCAAAATGAACATCTCCGTTTATTTAATTAATGTTCACCGAATAATTCGCCTCGTGAATTATTCAGCAGGCTTTAATTGCACATAATTCTTTTTTAAACCAAAATAACATTAATTTCTTTGCTTCTTAAATTATCTATTTCCGAGCCCGGCGCGTTTTCATTCGTAACAATATGGTCGATAACATCAAGCGGAGCGATTTTTGTAAAAGCCGTTCTTCCTATTTTGGTATAATCCGCGCCTACTATTGAAGTGTTTACATGCTCTGTCATTACCCTGCATATTTGCGCTTCCTGCTGGTAATAGGTTGAAAATCCCGTATCAACGCTTACACCGTCAACAGACAGTATTAATTTGTCGGCATAATATTTTTCCAATTGATTAAGCGCGTCGTTGCCGTATGTATATTGATATTTGGTATTAACCGAGCCGCCGAGCAAAATAACGTTTATATTCGGACGCCCCGCCGCTTCCAATGCAATTGCAATTGAATTGGTGACAATATTTAAATTCCTGTGGTTTTGCAAAGCGCGAAGGGTATATAAAGTGGTAGTTCCGGAATTCATCATTATTGTTTCGTTATCGCCTATCATGCTTGCAATCTTTTTCGCTATGTTTTGCTTGTGGGCAGCATTGGTATTAATACGCTGGTTTAAATCCATATTAAAATAATTTTTATACGAGCTGACAGCGCCGCCATGCACCCTTGAAAGCATCCCCTTTTTTTCAAGGTCGGACAAGTCAAGGCGTATGGTAACCTCGGAAACATTAAACATCCTGCTCAAATCGTTAACTTTTACGCTCCCGTCTTTATACAGGATATCAAGAATCTTCTTTTTGCGTTCATTTATATCTAAATCCATAAAGCACCCCTTATATTTTTGTTTCGTATGTTTCGTTTTTGGTTTTGATTTTCTTTCGTTTTTATTATATTTCATTTTTTTCTTGTTGTCAATACAATTATTAATTTAAAAATTACTTGACACCCGCCGATTAACTGATAAAATATATAATATATCTTATAAAAAAACAAAAGGATTGATTTTATGAACATAAAAAAGGCAGTTGTTAAAGTCGGCACTTCAACCCTGACGCACGATTCGGGGCTTATGAATTTCAGAAGAATCGAGCGCCTTGCCCGGACGCTAAGCGATATAAAAAATTCCGGTACCGAAGTAATTTTCGTATCAAGCGGTGCAATAAGCGTGGGCATGGGCAAACTGGGGCTTACCAGGCGTCCTGAAAAAACCCGCGAAAAGCAGGCAGTAGCCGCAGTGGGCCAGGTTGAACTTATGGACTTATACAGCAACCTGTTCGGCCAATACGGCGTTACCGTTGCCCAGCTTTTGCTTACCAGGGACGTTTTGGACGGCGGCGAGCGTCAAAAAAACGCGCTTGCAACGATAGAAACCCTGCTTTCGCTGAGCGTTGTCCCTGTAATAAACGAAAACGACACTATTTCTACATACGAAATTGAGTTTGGTGACAACGATACGCTTTCGGCTTATGTCGCAAAGCTTGTCAAAGCCGATTTGCTTATAATATTAACGGATACGGAAGGCTTGTACGACTGCGACCCCAGGCAAAACTCAAAAGCAAAGCTAATCGGGCGGGTAGGAAAAATCACCGACGAAATCCGGAGCCTTGCGGGAGGAATCGGGACATCAAGGGGTACCGGCGGAATGACAACAAAGATTGAAGCCGCCGAAATAGCAACCGGGGCAGGCATCGACACCGTTATTGCGTGCGGCGAAAACCCGGAGATTTTATACGACATTATAGAAGGCAAGCCCAGGGGAACCTTTTTTGAAAGGAGTAAATAAAATGAATAATGAGCTGATTTTAAAAGGACAGCGTGCCAGGGCCGCGGCGTCAAAGCTTGCAAACCTTGGAACGGACATAAAAAACAAAGCGCTCTGCGCTATTGCGGACGGCCTTGTTCGCGATTATTCTTTTATTTTAGACGAAAACAGCAAGGATATCGAAAAAGCAAGGGAAAACGGTATTCCCGCGGCCATGCTCGACCGCCTTTCGCTAAACAAAAGCAGGATAGAGCAAATGGCGGACGGAATCAGGCAAATTGCCGCGCTTTCCGACCCGGTGGGCGAGGTTATCGGTATGGTAAAGCGCCCAAACGGCCTTTTAATCGGCAAAAAAAGAGTCCCCCTCGGCGTTATCGGGATTATTTACGAATCACGACCGAACGTCACCGCCGATGCCGCCGCGCTTTGCATTAAAGCAGGCAATTCGGTTATTTTAAGAGGCGGAAGCGAGGCTATTAATTCGAATATAGCAATAACCCGGATAATGCAAAAAGAAGGCGAGGCGGCCGGCCTTCCCGAAGGTGCCGTAGAGCTTATCGAAAGTACCGACCGTGAAACGGCAGCCGGGCTTATGAGGCTGAACGAATATATCGACGTTTTAATTCCAAGGGGCGGTGCGGGCCTTATAAAAGCAGTTGTAAACAACGCAACCGTTCCCGTAATCGAAACTGGTACCGGCAACTGCCATGTTTATGTTGAAAAATCGGCAGACCTTGAAATGGCAAAAAACATAACGATAAACGCAAAAACAAGCCGTCCCTCCGTTTGCAACGCAGCCGAAACGCTGCTTGTGGACAGGGCAATTGCAAATGATTTTCTGCCACTTGTTTTGCCCGGGCTTAAAAACAAGGGCGTTGAAATAAGAGGCTCGAAGGATGTGGAATTAATTTATCCCGATATAAATCCGGCATCCGAGCAGGACTGGGCAACCGAATACAACGATTATATACTTGCGGTCAAAGTGGTTGAAAATATTGACGAGGCAATTTCGCATATAACAAAATACGGCACACGGCACAGCGAGGCAATCGTAACGAGCGATTATAACGCATCGCAAAAATTCCTTGACGAGGTTGACGCCGCAGCAGTCTATGTGAATGCGTCAACCAGATTTACCGACGGCTTTGAGTTCGGCTTCGGCGCCGAAATCGGAATAAGCACCCAAAAAATGCACGCCCGCGGGCCAATGGGCCTTAATGAACTGACAACAATCAAGTATATTATATATGGAAACGGCCAGATTAGGTAAACGTTTATATATATAACCAATGTCCCAAACGCTTTCACGGTGTTTTTGCCGCAATATTGCGTTTAAATAGCCCGTCAATACCCAAACCTTGTATCGCGCGTAAAGCTTTATTAAGATAATAAAAAAGCGTTCGGGCGCGTAGCGCTTTCCCGAACGCATCATCTCGCCCCGCGAGGGAAAGCGAAGGCGGATTCATTCCGCCGAAGCGCGAAATTGCGCGGGTTTTGCGCAATTTCCTATAAGTAAAAAACCGGCCGGCGAAATTTTCGCCGGCCGGTTTTTATTTAAATTTTAGCTTATGCTTTTAGTTTTCGCCGCCTGTAAGAAGCATTATTGCCATATGAATTACTTTGGCAGCTTCCGCACGGGTTAAGCTTTCTGTCGGTGCGAATTTGTTTTCGCCTCTGCCCTGGACAATACCGAGTGATGTCAAAACTCCGACATATTCTTTTGCCCAATCGCCTATTTCATCGTTATCTGCAAACGCAGGCTCTGCTGCCGGCAATTCAACGCCTTTTGCCTTAAATGCGCGTACTATTATCGCAGCCATTTCCTGACGGGTTATCGAATTGTTGGGCTTAAATCCGCCGTCTTCATATCCCGTTACGATATTCGCCGCAGCCGCCGCTTTTACAAACTGATAATACCAGTCGCTTGAGTTAACGTCGCTGTAATCGGAGCTGTCGTCACCCTCGCCTATTCCAAATGCCGTTACTATAAGCTTTGCAAATTCAGCCCTTGTTATATTTCTGCCGGGTTCAAAGGTATTGCTTGAAGTTCCGGAGATTATACCTTTTTTAACAAGCGCGTCGATAGAATCTTTTGCCCAGTCATAGCCTTCCAGATCCTCAAAGCTGTCGGCACCTGTGGGCTGCACGTCGCCGGACTGCCCATCGTCAGGCTGCTTGTCATCCGGCTGCTCACCATCCGGCTGTTTATCTTCCTGTTGTTCGTTATCTTTCTGCTTGTCGTCTTCTTTGTCCTTATCGGATGACGGGTTATAATACTTCGTTGCTCCACTGCTCGAACCTATTGTACCGCTGCCTTTGTCTTTCCATATAGCATAAAGTGTTATGTTTCCATTGATTGTAACCTTATGATAAGGACGATATGTTGTGCCGCTTCCGTCGCTCTCCGTATTCCATTTATCAAACTGCTTGCCTTCCGGAGCGGTCATTCCGGACGAGGTAGCAACTTCAAATGTATCGCCTTCTTCAACCGTTTGCGTCTCGGGAGCGTTTCCGCTGCCGCCGTTTAAGTTATAGGTTACTGTATACGCTACATAATCTCTCCAAATAGCATACAGCGTTATATCCGATGTACCCATTTCAGCTGTAGCACCGGGTGCATATGCCGTGCCGGTTCCGTCTGCTGCAGTGTTCCATTCCTTAAACTTCTTGCCTTCCGGCGGAGTTATTCCTTCAGCGCTTGCCACCGTAAAGGTTGATCCTTCTTCAACCGTTTGCTCCTCTGGGGCCTCTCCGCTGCCGCCATTTATGTCATAGGTTACGGTGTACTGTTCAGCAGCTTCAGCTTCAAATACAGCGCCTATTGTTTTAGGTCCGTCCATTATAATGGTTATGGGATTTTCCGTCGGATCCAAATCTCCCAAATCTCCTGTAAATTCTACAAACTGATAGCCTTCGTCAGGTACAGCAGTTACCGTTACCTCTGTGCCTGCATCATATGTGCCACCCGCAGGATCCAATGTTATCGAGCCGTTTATTGTCTCGCCTATCGTTAATGCATACTGATTTGGCGGTATTTCTTCAAATATTGCGCCTATTGTCTTGTTGGAATTCATTATAATGCTTATAGTGCTTGAAGTTGCTGCGGAGTCTCCAGTAAACTGTACAAACCGATATCCTTCGTCAGGTACGGCAGTTACCGTTACTTCCGTTCCTTCAAGATATGAGCCGCCTGCAGGATTCAATGTTATTGAGCCGTTTTCTGTATCCCCTATTGTTAAGGTGTACGTAGGTATAAGTTCAAATGTAGCGCCTATTGTTTTATTGCCGTCCATTGTAATTTGTACAGGACTTGTCGTTGAAGTGGAAGCTCCTGTAAATGCTACAAACTTATAACCGGAATCCGGCGTTGCCGTTACCGTTACAACAGTACCCGAATCATATGTGCCGCCTTCAGGACTTAATGTTATTGAGCCATTTGTTGTTGTCCCTACCGTTAATGTGTACTGAATACGCTCAAATACAGCGCCTATTGTTTTATTGCCGTTCATTGTAATTTGTACGGGACTTGTAGTTGACTCGGAAGCTCCCGTAAACCTTACAAACTGATAACCGGAATCCGGCGTTGCCGTTACCGTTACAACAGTGCCTTCATTATATGTACCGCCGGAAGGACTCAATGATATAGAGCCGTTTGTTGTATCCCCTATTGTTAAGGTGTATTGCATTGGCGGTATTTCTTCAAATATTGCGCCTATTGTCATATCGGAGGTCATTGTAACGGTTATGGGATTGTCTGTTGAATCGGAATCTCCCGTAAACCTTACAAATTGATAGCCTGCATC
>LVAX01000087.1:0-189 GCA_001604215.1 Clostridiales bacterium Firm_18 | reverse complement strand
ATATGTACCGCCGGAAGGACTCAATGATATAGAGCCGTTTGTTGTATCCCCTATTGTTAAGGTGTATTGCATTGGCGGTATTTCTTCAAATATTGCGCCTATTGTCATATCTTCGTTCATTGTAACGGTTATGGGATTGTCTGTTGAATCGGAATCTCCCGTAAACCTTACAAATTGATAGCCTGCATC
>LVAX01000086.1 GCA_001604215.1 Clostridiales bacterium Firm_18 | reverse complement strand
CGGAATTAGCAAGGGGCTTGTTGAAAGAATCAGCTAAGACAACAGAACCGTCCCCCTGTCTTTGATTGCAAGCTGATGTTATAAGTAGTGTCATAATCAATACAAACAGAAATAAACTTGATAATTTTTTTCTACCCATCTTACTAATTCCTCACCTTTTCCTGCTGCAAAATTTTAGTTTCATATTAAGCCCATTGGAATCACCTCCCTGTTCCGTTTGGCATGAGCAAAAAAGCTTAATTATAAGTAACCGTCCTACTGTATTTAACAACACTTTCTATTACTGTGCTTCCGTCTATAGCGGTATGTGTTAATTGGAGCCGATATGTTCCCTTTACAACATACCAATTATAGCCGAGATAAATAATTTGTGGAGCTGATCCGCTCCATGTCTTAATTGTTTCCCAATCTCCGTTGATGTATTGCTGAAGCTCCATAGTGAGTCCTGCCTTGTATGCGCTGTTTACTAATGTTTCGCCCTCACATGTTAACAGACCGCCGGGGTTTAGCGTTAAATTGTTGATGCATGATACAATCGCTATGAACTTGGGAGAGATATTCGTATCCGGCTCAACATTGGGACTGACGGCAAATCCGTTGGTTATGCCCACGCATAAAAACATGGCAACCATCAAACAAATTACAGCTTTTTTCATAATAAAATCCTCCTTATGTTGGTTTTCGTTAATAATAACCAACAAAAGAAGGATTTGGGGACAAGATTATTTGATTTTTTTAAAAATTTATTTTTGTACTTTTTCTGCAATTCTAACCATTTCACTTTTGGATATATTGCCACTAAGCAAATACGAATAAATATCATCATGCCACACTAATAGGTTTGTGTTATTATTTGAGCTATATAAAGCTTCTTTTCCGTTAATAATTATTTTTTCCATCTCTGCCTTTTCAGTATCTACAGCAAGTAAAGCATCCACGGGTTGTATCTGCAATGCGAAAGAATTTTCGTCCTTTTGAAAAAGCAGAGATACGCCATTCATTCTGGCCTGACTACTAACGAACTTAAAATCTTCTGGAATATAACCGAGTGTAACATCATCCGATGAATAGGTATCACCTGATCCATTATCATTCCAAAATTGTATATCGGAATTTGTTTGTCCGATATTCATAATAAAATTCAAAAACTTAACTCTCCAAGCCTGAACACTAAAAATTGAAATACTTGCAGTCAAAACCAACACCAATAATAAAATAGCAACTTTTTTACTGTTTCTTATCATTTTTCTGATGATAATTTTTCTTCGTTCCTGCTTGAAAAGTTTTTTCATTGCCAAATTATGTTTTTCCGAAAACTCAACGGGTTCAGGTTCAGGAAGATTTTGACCTAAATTATCTGCTGAGATATTCGCTGCGTCATGAATTAACTGGTCTATCAGTTTATCAAAGGTTTTATTTTCATTCATTTTAGTTCCCCCTCTAAGGCGTGAATGAGTAATTTTCTGGCCCTAAACAATCTCTTTTTAACAGTTTCTGCGGAGATTTCCATTAAATTCGCAATCTCTTGATTATTGTATCCATAGGTTTCTTTCAACAATAATGTATCTCGGTAAATTGGAGCTAATAACTCTATTGCCACCCCAATCCGAGATACACTCTCTTTGGTAATCAAAATATTTAGCGGATCATCTAATACATTATCAGTATTAATTTCCGTTTCATCAATATCATTGCTGTTGTTATTCAAATATGTCCTTTTCTTGAGAAAATTTAAGGCTATATTCCTACATATAATAACCACATAATTTTTGGTTCGGGGACAAATAATCTCATCTATTTTATGTAGGTTATCTATTATTCTTATAAAAGACTGTTGAACTGCGTCCTCTGAAAGATGGTGGTCGTGTAATATTTTATTGGCCTCTCTATACATAAGGTATCTATATTGATAATATAATTTTTCCACTTTAAGTTGATCTGATGTATCTTGAATTACTACATATATAATCATATAGATACGTAACTCCTTTATATCTGTATTTAATAATTATTACATATTATATCATAATCCCACAAATTTTTCAATAGTTATGGGATTTTTTTACTCTACACCTTGCTAAAACGTGCTATATGAAACAAAATAAAACACAAGACAAGGGGACGGTTCTATTGTCTTGACAATTCAAAAGAAAAGGGGACTTCAGAATGTGTGATAACTAATTTTTACAAATCGGCTCAGTCTTTTTTTCTTGAGGGGCAGTTTATGCTGCAATCGTCGCAGGAGCAGCCGCACACGGATGTTTTGCTTTTTTTCTTTTTGATAAGATAAATAACCGCTCCGATTACAATGGCGGCAACAAATAGAATTACGAAAATATCAATAGGCCGCATAATAACGCTCCTTTCTGTTTTGCAAGAGTTTTAAATCAACAGGCTTCCTATGGTGTATATCAAAAAAGATACGATCCATGCCATTGTTACCCAAAAGGCAATCGAAAACAACGTCCACTTAGTGCTTTTCATTTCGGACGTAAGGGCCGACAATGCGGCAACGCAGGGGATGCTCAGCAGATTGAACGCCATGAAGGAAAGAGCGGAAACAGGGGTAAATGTTGCGGCAATTGTTGCTATAAAGGTATCTCCCGCAATATCCGCCTGGGCAGCTGACGTATACAAAACGCCAAGGGTTGATACGACTGCCTCTTTTGCTATTATTCCCGTTAAAATAGCTACAACGCTTTTCCAGCCGTCGGTTTTACCGACAAAGCCAAGGGGCACGAAAATAAACTTTATTGCATTGCCTATTTTGCCCAGAATGCTGTCGGCGCTGTTTTGCTCCACCATTTTAAGGGTAATGTCAAAGTTTGCAAGAAACCATATTACAACGGTGGAAATAAGAATAATCGTTCCTGCTTTGATAATATACCCCTTAAGCTTTTCCCATATGTGCAAAAGCAAATTTCTCAGTCTCGGCCTGTGGTAGTCGGGCAACTCCATTATAAACGGAATCACGCTGTCTTTGAACACAAACTTTTTTAAGATAATTCCGGAGGTAACCGCCGTTGTTATCCCTAAGACATACATGCCGAACACCATAAAATCGGAGTGCTGTTTAAACAGCGCAGCCGCGAACAAGGCATATATCGGCATTTTAGCACCGCAGGACATATAAGGTATTAATATCATAGTTAGCCGCCTGTCCCGGTCGCTTTCAAGGGTTCTTGTTGCTAAAATCGACGGGACACTGCACCCGAAGCCCATAAGCAAAGGCATGAATGAGCGCCCCGAAAGCCCGAACCTGCGAAGCAGCCTGTCCATGATAAATGCCGCGCGGGCAATGTAGCCGCTGTCTTCCAATACCGAAAGGAAAAAGAATACAAGCATTATTTGCGGCACAAACGACAGTACCGCGCCGACGCCGCCGATTATACCGTCAACAAGCAAGCCGTATGTCCAATCCGAGGCCCCGGCGGATTCAAGCAGCCCGGAAACGATATTTGCTAATTGATCTATTAAATATTCCGCACCGCCTTGCATTAGTTTGCCGGGGGAAGGAACTCCCTCGATTGAAAAAAGATTTTCTCCGAAGGTTAAATGAAAAATCAAATACATGAAAAGCAAAAATATCGGTATTCCCAAAAACTTGTGCGTCAGGATTTTATCGGCTTTTTCTGAAAAGGAAAGCTCGTTTTGGTTTTGCGTTGTTTTTAAACAACGTGAAAAATGTTTTGTGATATATTTATATCTTAAATCCGCAACGGTTGCTTCCAAATCGTCAAATTCTTTTTTTAAATCATCCCTGAGCCTTTTCATCTCATCGTCCGCCGCAACGTGTATATCACCCTCGATTATTTTTACTGCTTTAAACAGGGGATGGCTTGCTCCTGTTTCTAACAGGTGGGTATATGCTTTCGTTATTGCATCGTCAAGCTGTGTATGCCATAGTACGGTGTGCCCGGACCTTTTTTTCCTGGCAGTCGAGATGGCTCTTTTCATAAGCTCATCCGTTCCCCTGGAGCGCAGTGCCGAAATACCCACGACAGGTACGCCAAGGGCCATTTCAAGGCCTGCCCTGTCAATATAGGATTTTCTTTTTTCAAGCTGGTCGCTCATGTTGAGGGCGACAATAATGGGGCAGTCCGTTTCTAAAAGCTGGGTTGTAAGGTATAAATTCCTTTCCAGATTTGTTACGTCTACAATATTTATGATAAGGTCCGGCTTTTCTTCTATAATAAAGTTTCTTGCAATTAATTCCTCAGGGGTGTATGGTGACAAGGAATAAATTCCCGGCAAGTCTACAATGTCAATTTCTTCTCCGGCGCCTTTATACCGTCCTTCCCTGCGATCTATCGTTACTCCCGGCCAGTTGCCCACATGGGCGGTGCTTCCGGTGAGTTCGTTAAACAGTGTTGTTTTTCCGCTGTTCGGGTTACCAGCAAGTGCGAATTTTAACGGCATATCAATCGCCGCCTCCTTTTTCCACAATAATCAAATCCGCCTCGGCTTTTCTGATGCTGAGCTGATAATTGCGTACTTTTATTTCAATGGGGTCTCCGAGCGGAGCGGTTTTTATCATTGTTATAACCGCGCCGGGTGTAATGCCCATGTCAAGAAGCCTTCGCCTTACCGCCCCGGAGCCTAAAACTTTTTTGACCGCTGCGCTTTCTGAGATTTTAAGATTTTTGACCGTAATCTCCATGTGAAACCTCCCTAATTGTTTCGTGGTTAGCCTATGCTAACATTATATAGCCAAGTGGTATTTTTGTCAACAATACAATATATTTTTGTAGTAAACATGCAAAAAACATTAAACGGGTATATCCGTTTTACGCAAAATATACAGTATATGAAAAATAATCATTGAAAAAAATAAGTTGTTAAAGTATAATACTATGTGAAAGGATGATAATATGCTGTCTGAACTTGTAAGAATTTCAAATTATTACGGCCAAAATAAGGATTATGTATTGGCGGGGGGAGGAAATACCTCGTACAAGGATGAAAACTTTTTGTATATAAAAGGTTCGGGGACTACTCTTGCCACGATAACCGAGGACGGTTTTGTCAAGATAAACCGAAAGAAGCTGGCTAAGGTGTGGGAAAAGGAGTACCCTGAAGATACGAAAAGGCGCGAGGGCGAGGTGCTTGCCGATCTTATGGAGGCACGGGAGGATAAAAGCAAGCGCCCCAGCGTTGAAACATCGCTTCATGATTTGTTTTCGCAAGCATATGTGGTGCATACGCACCCTGCATTGATTAACGGCCTTACATGCTCTGCCTGCGGCGAAAAGGCTGCAAGGGAGATTTTCGGCGATGACATGATATGGATTGCCCCTACCATGCCGGGTTATGTTCTTGCAAGCGAGGTTAAAACCAAAATAGAGGAATATCAAAAGACGGGCAAAAGGGCAAATTTGGTTTTTCTTGCAAATCACGGCGTTTTTATAGCCGGGGATACCGTGCAGGAGATAATCGATATGACCGAAGGGGTTTATGATGCGGTAAAATCAAGGATAAAAAGATTTCCCGATATGTCGCCCGCTATATTAAATCCCCAGCCGGATAAAATAAAAAATGCGTTGGATGCAAATTTTATAACATTCGTATGCAATAATGAAATTTTAAATTATATACAAAATGAAAATGAATTTAAAAAGGTTTATTCCGCGTTTACTCCCGACCATATGGTTTATTATAATCACAAGGCAATGTTTGTTGAAAAAATCGATGATGCGGAAGATGCCGCAAAGGGTTTTTCGGAAAAATACGGTTTTCTGCCTAAGATAACTGCGGTACGCGGCAATGGCGTTTATGCCTGCGGCGAAAGTGAAAAGGCGGCTCAAACGGCGGCCGAGCTGTTTTGCGATACGGTTAAGATAGCGGTATATGCCGAAAGCTTTGGCGGCGGGGTGTTTATGCCCGATTGGCTTATAGATTTTATTGCAAACTGGGAAGTTGAAAGCTACCGTAAGAGTGTAGCGGAAAAATAAATATAAGAAGGGATGTATTATATTATGACAAATCAAAATTATAATCAGGCCAAAGAGATATATTCGCAAATCGGTGTGGATACTGATAAGGCGATTGAAAAAATGAAGGATATAAGCATTTCTATTCATTGCTGGCAGGGTGACGATGTTTCGGGCTTTGAGGGCGGCCAGCTTACCGGAGGCATACAGGCAACTGGCAATTATCCGGGCAAGGCGCGAAATGCGGACGAACTCAGGCAGGATATTGAAAAGGTATTGTCCCTTGTGCCCGGCAATAATAAGGTTAACCTTCATGCGATTTATGCGGAAACGGACGGTAAAAAGGTTGAGCGAAGCGAACTGCTGCCCGAGCATTTCGCAAGGTGGGTGTCGTGGGCAAAGGAGAAGAATATAGGCCTTGACTTTAACCCTACATTTTTTTCGCATCCTAAAAGCGACGACGGTTTTACGCTTAGCCACCCGGACGAAGGCATACGCAGGTATTGGATAGAACACGGGATTGCATGCCGTGCAATAAGCGAATATTTCGGAAGAGAGCTTGGCATCGTTTCCGCGATGAATATATGGATTCCGGACGGGTATAAGGATATGCCGGTTGACCGGCTTGCTCCGCGAAGGCGTCTTGCAGACAGCCTTGACAAAATACTGGAGCGTAAAATCGATAAAAAATATCATATTGACTCGGTTGAGAGCAAGGTTTTCGGTATAGGCTCGGAAAGCTATGTTGTGGGCAGCCATGAATTCTACATGGGCTACGCGGTTAAAAACAAAACCGCGTTAACCCTTGATACCGGGCATTTCCATCCGACCGAGACGGTTTCCAATAAAATTTCTTCGATTATGATGTTTGTTCCGGAGCTTGTTTTGCATATCAGCCGTCCGGTACGCTGGGACAGCGACCATGTGGTTATTTATGACGATGAGCTTTTGGAAATAGCAAGGGAGCTTGTTCGCGGCGATTGCTTTGAAAGAACGCATATTGCCCTTGACTTTTTCGATGCAAGCATAAACAGGTTAGCGGCGTGGACCATAGGTATACGTAATACGCAAAAAGCTTTGCTTGCGGCATTTTTGGAGCCGTCGGATGCGCTTAAAAAATGCGAAATCGACGGTGATTTTACAACCCGCCTTGCAATGCTTGAGGAGCTTAAGAGCTACCCGTTCGGAGCGGTTTGGGATTATTACTGCGAGAAAAACAACGTGCCGGTCAGGGAAAATTGGCTGAAGGAAGTCAAGGCATACGAAAAGGAAGTATTGTCAAAAAGATAAACCTTCCTGCTTCGCTAAATTAATAAAATCCTGTGTTATATCGGCAATTTTATTTTGCGAATAATCCGCCATCATTATTTTGCCGAATATCGGCTCAATGCGCAGGGTTTTTAAGCTTAAACCGTTGATTTTTACAAAGCTGCGAAGCAATTTTTTGTAGCTTTGCGGCTCGGTGCGCAAAATAAAAGGCGGAAGCGGGGTATTCTGGTTATTTAGCAAAAAGTCGCAGGCAAGCTCAAACTTTATCTTGTCGCCGCCGAAATCATAAAGCAGGTTGTATAGCTTATGCCGGGGTATCCTGCCGTTTTTTTCAGCTGATTGGAGCAGCTCCGCAAGCTTTTCGAATACCGGAAAGGGAGAGTCTTTTGTCAGCGCTTTTATTGATTTTTTGAACACGCCGCTGTTGTAAAAGCGGTCCACCGCTTTGGCAATTGATTTTAACCGGCAAAGCTGTTGCGGGGAGAGCCAGTCCGTTTTCAGAACCTCATACGGCGGGTAGGGTGATGAATAAATGCCCGCCTGCGACTGTATAGGCGTACCGTTTAAAACCTTTAAAAAGCCAAGCTGGAGCATGTCGGGCTGCAGTGAGTAAACAAAATCAAAGGACTGTCCGATTGATTCGTAATCTTCATACGGTAGCCCCGCAATTAGGTCAAGATGAATTTTTATGCCCGTTTGAGCAAGGCGCCTGATGTTTTCGGCTGATTTTTTTAGGTCAAACTCCCGGTTTATTGCTTTGAGGGTTTTGGGGTTGGTTGACTGTATGCCCATTTCAAGCTTGAAAAGGTGCGGGGCGCGGGAAAGCAGGCTTATGATTTCATCATTAATCAAATTGGGCGCCATTTCCATATGGACGCATGTGTTTTTGCTGTTTTCCGTGATAAACTTAATTATTTCCGCAGCCCGGGCATTGTGGCAGTTGAAAGTTCTGTCAACCAGTTTTACAACCGGTACATTGTTGCCGAAAAAAAACGACAAGCCTTTTTTCACATAGTCCATCGGGAAAAAGCGAAGGTTTTTGTCGATGGACGAAAGGCAGTACGCGCACGAGTACGGGCAGCCGCGGGATGTTTCAAAGTATATTATCTTGTTTTTAAGCTTTTTGATTTCGTCTTCTGTGTATGGAAACGGAATTTTTGAAATATCCGTTTCTTTTTGTATTACCTCGGGCGGGCATTTTCCCTGCTCAAGGCATGAGAGCAAATAATACAAGGCTTCTTCGCCTTCGCCGATTACCCTGTAATCAACAAAATCCCGTTTGCCGGCCGCTTCGGGGCCACCGAATACTATCTTGCAGCCCGGCAGTGCGGTTTTTATCATTGACGCGACAACGGCGGTTTTTTCGATATTCCATATATAGCAGGAAAAGCAGTAAATATCTCCTTTTTTTCGGACAAGGGAGGACCAGATGTCATAAACATCATCGTTTATGGTATATTCCGCCGTTTCAGGGCGGAAATTTTCGCAGTATTTTTCCAAATACCTTATTGCAAGCGAAGAGTGAGAAAATTTTGAGTTCAAACATACAAGTACTGTTTTCATGGTAATATTCACCGCCGGTACTTTGAATTTGCCGTAGTTGGGGCAAGCTTTCTTTTAATTAATGTCCACTGAATAATTCTAAAATGCCCGCCGCAGGCGGCATACAGGGCATTTTAGAATTATCTAAGTGCAAGGTTTTTGAGCTTAATGTCTCAAAAACCTTGCACTTAGATTTTGCTTTTTTGTAAAAAAGCAAAATTCAGTGAGACATCAAGTATTGCCTGAATCGTTGAAAATGGGCTTATTACGCCATCTTCAACGATTTCTATGGCTTTTGCCATAGAAATAATTCGCGAAGCGAATTATTCAGCAGGAATTAATTATAATATAAAACAATACACATTACAATTATATTTCAAAAATTGTTTCATATAATTTATTATGATATAATGTAACGTAATGAGCTTTATTGAATAACTGTTTTAAATGGCTCATCGGTTAAAAGGAGGCTTTAAATGGTTAAGCAGAAGGTGGCAGTCATATTCGGCGGCTGCTCGTCTGAACATGAGGTGTCAAGGGTTTCGGCAAGAAATGTTATAAATAACCTCGACAAGGAAAAATATGAGGTTTTCCCGCTGGGAATAACAAAGGGAGGGCAATGGTTTTTATACAGCGGAGACATAAAAAAGCTTGATAACGGCGATTGGGAAAAAAGCAACGTACATAAAGCAATTATATCGCCCGATGCGGGGGATAAGTGTATTTTTGTTTTTAAAGGCAATACCGTTGAAAGAATAAATATTGATGTTGCATTTTTAATATTGCACGGAAAAAACGGAGAGGACGGAACAGTGCAAGGCCTTCTGCAGCTTGCGGGCATACCGTATACAGGGCCGGGAGTGCTTGCTTCTGCCCTGTGCATGGATAAGGCAACATCAAAAATAATATTTTCCGCAAACGGAATACCGCAGGCGGATTGGCTTGTTTTTACGAAAAACGATGCAGAGCGCCCGGTTGAAATAATCAAAAAGGTAGAGGATAATTTTGCGTATCCTGTTTTTGTCAAGCCTTCGGGTGCAGGCTCGTCGATAGGCGCCGGCATAGTAAAGTCGCAGGATATGCTGATGGATGCGATAGAAAATGCACTTTCCTATGACAGTAAGGTGCTGGTTGAAGAATTTATCGACGCCCGGGAGATTGAATGCGGCATTATCGGAAACGAAAATCCCAGGGTTGCTTTGCTCGGCGAGGTAATTACCGACAGCGAATTTTATGATTATCGTACAAAATATACTTTAGGTTTGGCGGATGTTATTATCCCCGCTCCGCTTAGTGAGCAGAAAACCGAAGAAATAAAGGAAATAGCGGTAAAGGCTTACCTTTCTGTCGGCTGCAGGGGATTTTCGCGTATAGATTTATTTGTTGAAAAAACAACCGGAAGAGTTTTACTCAATGAGCTGAACACCCTTCCCGGGTGTACCGACAGCAGCATGTTCCCGGTGTTGTGGCAAAAAAGCGGTATGACCTTCGCAAAGCTGCTTGACGAAATAATAGCATACGCAATGGAAGGTTAGGGTGTTGGTTATGGATAATCGGCCTATCGGTGTGTTTGACAGCGGGCTTGGAGGACTGACGGTTGTAAAAGAGCTTATGAAGGAACTTCCCGGTGAAAGCATTACATATTTCGGGGATACCGGAAGGGTGCCGTACGGTACCCGGAGCAAGGGAATTATAACAAAATATGCCACGCAGGATATTAATTTTTTGATTTCGCGAAATGTCAAGGCAATAGTGGTGGCATGCGGAACTGTAAGCTCGGTTGCGCTTTCGTTTTTAAGGGAAAAATTCAGCCTGCCCATTATAGGTGTGGTAGATGCAACCGCAAAAGCGGCGGCGGCGGTTACCGTAAATAAAAAAGTGGGAATTTTGGGGACAAGCGGTACGATTGCAAGTGGGGCATATGAAAGAAAGCTTAAAGAACTTGATGAAAAAATAGAAACCGTCCCGCGCGAGTGCCCGCTATTTGTGCCCCTTGTGGAAAACGGACATATAAATTGTATTGAAACATATCACATAGCATGTAATTATTTACAGCCCTTGAAGGATAAAGAGGTTGACACTATTATCCTTGGGTGTACACATTATCCTTTGCTAAAAGAAGTGATAGCTGATATAATGGGAAGTGATACAAAGCTGGTGGATTCTGCGGCTCCGACCTGCGGGCATGTATCACGGCTGCTTGATGAAAAAGATATGCGCTCGGGCAGCGGGCATGCCGAGTATAGGTATTTTGTAAGCGATTCGGCGGACAGCTTTTCTAAGCTGGGAAGTGTTTTTTTGCAAAAAGAAATTACCGGCAGCGTATCACAGATTGAAATAGAACAATATTAACCGGGAGGATAAAAGTATGAAAAAAAATGTTATTATTTCTCTTAAAGGAAGTCAGCAAGGCGAAGGGAATGAAAAGGAAGAAATTGAGCTTGTAACGGAAGGAAGCTACTACCGTGAGGGTACAAGCCATTATATTACATATAACGAAACGGAAGTTACCGGTTTGGAGGGTACAACCACAACCCTTAAAATCGAAGGCAACAAGGTTACAATGCTAAGATATGGGCAAAATAACACTCAGCTGATATTTGAAAAAGGGCAGAGGCATTTATGCTGCTATGAAACTCCTTTTGGGGCTTTTACCATCGGAATAAAATCCGATAAGGTAGATATAGATTTGAAAGAAGACGGGGGAGTTATTTCGGCCCAATATCAAATAGACATAAATAATAACCTGTCCGGCCTTAACAATTTTCATCTGCAGTTCAGGAACTGCCAGAATCAATAAATTTAAAGCTAATTGGAAAGGAATCAAAAATGCAGAACATAAGACAAACGGCGAGAAATCAAATTATATCCGTTGTAAATAACGCAATAAGCAGTGCGGGTTTTGAAAGTGTTCCTTTTGCCGTGGAGACGCCCCGCGAGCTTTCCAACGGTGATTTTTCGGTCAATGCAGCAATGCTTCTTGCGAAAAGCGCAAAATTGCCGCCCCGCGCTGTTGCGGACAAGTTGGCTCAGTTTATTTGCACAAAGGGGACATACATTGACAGGGTGGAAGTTGCCGGCCCCGGGTTTATAAATTTTTATTTAAACAACTCCTGGCTTTATGATGTTTTGCCGCTTGTTGAAGATTTGAAAGAAAATTACGGTCAAACGGATATCGGAAGCGGCGAGAGTATTGTTGTGGAATTTGTAAGCGCAAACCCCACCGGTCCGATGCATATGGGAAATGCAAGGGGAGGCGCGCTGGGCGATTCGATGGCAAACGTTTTGAGATTTGCCGGCTTTGACGTAACTAAGGAGTTTTATTTAAACGATTCCGGCAACCAGATTGAGAAATTTGCGTGTTCGCTTGAAGCAAGGTATCTTCAGCAGTGCGGCGTTGAAGTGCCCTTCGATGAGGAGTGGTATTTAGGCGAGGACATTATAGACAGGGCAAAGGAATTTATTGCGATTCACGGCGATAAATATGTAAATGCCCCGCAGGATGAGCGCAAGGCGGCATTGACTGAATTTGCCCTTGAAAAGAATATAGGGGAAATGAAAAAGACCCTTTCGGATTATCGAATCAGTTATGATGTATGGTATAGGGAAAGCGACCTTTATAAAAGCGGCGAGGTTGACGAAGTGATACGGCTTCTTCAGGAAAAGGGCTATACCTACAAAAAGGACGGTGCGCTGTGGTTTAAGGCGTCCGAGGACGGCGAAAAAGACGAGGTGTTAATCCGGGCCAACGGGGTTGCAACTTACTTTGCCGCGGATATTGCATACCATAGAAACAAATTTCAAAAAAGAGGCTTTGACAGGGCGATTAATATATGGGGGGCGGACCATCACGGGCACGTTGCAAGAATGAAATCGGCAATGGAGGCGCTGGGCGTTAAACCGGACAGGCTTGAGGTTGTCTTAATGCAGCTTGTGCGGCTTATGCAGGGCGGCGAAGTGGCAAGGATGTCCAAACGCAGCGGTAAGGCAATAACCTTAAATGTTCTTCTTGATGAAATCGGGGTGGATGCGGCAAGATTTTTCTTTAACATGAGAAATGCCGGCAGCCATTTCGATTTTGACCTTGACCTTGCGGTCGAGCAAAGCAATAATAATCCCGTTTATTACGTTCAATACGCCCATGCCCGCATATGCAGCATAATACGTCTTTTGGCAGGGGACGGCATTTTCGTAAAAAATTGCGGGGATATCGATATTAGTTTGCTTAAGGAAAAGGAAGAGCTTAATTTGCTGAGGAAAATCGGCGAGCTCCCGGATGAAATAGCTTTGGCGGCGCAGGCCTTGGAGCCTTCGCGCATGACAAGGTATGCAATCGAGCTTGCAAACGATTTTCATTCGTTTTATAGTGCGTGCCGCGTAAATGTTGAGGACAGGCAGCTTTGCCAAGCCCGTTTAAAGCTGATTGACGCAGTGAGGATTACGCTTTCCAATGTTCTTGGCATAGTCGGGGTTGACGCGCCGGAGAAAATGTAATTTTTTTTGGAGGATACATGCTTAAAAAAGTCTTACTGGTGCTTATTGTTTTACCTGTCGTTTTTGTCAATACCTTTGCTTATGCCGCCACACTTGAGCAAGCGGTTTATACGGTTTCTCAAAAGCTTTTTATTGAAACCAAGGTTGATAAAAATATACTTCGCCTGTATATGGATTGGGGCTTCATAGACGAAAATTACAGGGATGCGTTTGCGGGAGCCCTGCATTCGGGCCTTATTTGCCCTGAAGGCAGGCTTTTGAGGCCTAAAAGCAATAATTTAAGCCCCTTGATTAACGGGATGATACGGTTTTCAATTTTATCGCCGACTTTTGACATTATAGGCTTTTCGGGAGCGGAGGAAATAACCCCCTCACCCGATACCGTTTTTATAATTGACGGCGAGATTAAAGAGAATTTTGCCCCGGACGCTAACAGGTATTACTATGCCGTTGTGAGCAAAGCGGGCAGGACTTATGTAATATGGCAGGCGACGCCGGAAAAAGTGCTTCGGCTCTACAGGGGAAGGTTGTTCTTAAAGGAAGGCGAAAGCTATATCCTTAAAAACCCGCAAAAAAAGAGTTTCGGAACATGGGAGGATATACCCGGCGGCAGCGGCTACACAAGTGTTGAGCTTTTAGGGGGAGCAGTGCCGGTGCGAGACGGAAAGGTTATATCCGATGATATAAACCTTAATTACCTTGATGCACAGGTGTATATATTGGGACAGGAGTCCGGAGGAGTTATAAAGGCGTCTTATTTTGAAATAAAATAACAGTGGTGAAAGGATGAAAACCATGATTAGAAAAGCAGTCGCCGTATTGGTATGTATTGCGGTGTTTACATGCAATTTGCTTGTGTATGGATTTACCCCGCAGATAGACATAAACAACGGTGAAAAAATGTATAACTTCTATGAAACCTTCATCAGGGTCACCGAAAGGAATTATCGTTTTGGGGTAACGAAAGAACAACTGCTGGAAGCGGCGATACGTGAGCTTTTAAAGGAGCATCCCGAACTGTTCGATGAGCTTGCAAAGGGAGCATATTCGATATTGGATGAAAACTCAAGATACTTAAGTGTTGAGGAATACGAGCCGGCGGCGGAGAAAATAAGCGGGGAATTTGAAGGCATAGGCATAAATGTTATTGATCTTGACGGGATGACAATGGTGGGTTCGGCGATTAAAGGAACTCCCGCTTATCTTGCGGGCATTATGACGGGGGACATAATAGTAAGCGTTGATGATACTGACGTAAGAGGATTTGTTCTTGATCAGACCATAGCCCTGATACGGGGTGAAAGGGGTACATATGTAAAACTTGGCATTGAACGCGGCGGCAAGCTTTTATTTTTTGACGTAATGCGTGATGTTATTAAGATTAACCCTATTGATTATCATGTTTTAGAGCAGCAAAAAAATGCTGCATATGTAAGGATTTCCACATTTAACGCTAATACCGCAAGTTACTTAGAAGAGGCCTTGCGCGACCTTGCCGGCAAAGGGGTTGAAAAAATAATACTTGACCTGCGTTATAACCTCGGCGGACTGCTGACGGAAGCCGTAAAGGCCGCAAGCTATTTCCTGCCCGATAATACGCTGGTGGTTACGGAGGATTTTAAAGACCCTGAAAGGAATCAATCTTATTATTCCATGCCGACCGATATCAAGTTTAAAGCCGTGGTGCTGGTGAACGAATACAGCGCGTCCGCATCCGAAATTGTTGCGGCCGCCATTAAAGAGAACAATGCGGGAGTGCTTGTGGGGGTGCGTACCTTCGGTAAGGGTACGGTACAGCAAAATATACACATGAAAAACGGCGGGGCAATGTGGCTTACTATTGCAAAATATTTAACGCCGGGCGGCTCGTATATCCATGACGTTGGAATAGAGCCCGATTACCCGATAAACAACAAAAAGCATCTCATTGATACGACGCAGTTTGAACCTATTAAGGCGGAAAGGGTGCTTACGTCCGGAGATAAGGGTAAGGACGTGCTGGCGATAGAGCAAAGGCTGGAGGCCATGGGATATCCGATAGAAAATGCGGACGAGGCATATGATAATTATACCGCCGTTGCGGTAACGGCTTTTCAAAGCAATAACGGGCTGTACCCTTACGGGGTTGCGGACATAACAACCCAGATTAAAATAATGGATGTGGCGGCGGAAACGGAAGTTACCGAGGACCGGCAGCTTGAAAAAGCAATATCCCTTATCGAGCAAATATAAACCTGACGCGATGCGGCGCTATGCTTAAAGGATTTAAGCTGTGCGCCGTTTTTTCAAGCGCGGACACAACAAGCTGCGGCTTTATATTAAAGGTATTGCCGGCGGATACGATAACCTGTAGTTTTAAGCGGTTATCATCCATATCAAGAATCCGGATTTGGAATATATGCTCTGCAATATTAATTTGTTTTGTTTGCCTTTTGGTTTTTTTATCTATTAAGATTTCTTTTTTTGATAAGGCGTTTTCTATATCGCTGCGGCTTAGCAGGCCGTCATTTTTTATGTCAATTATATATTCGGCTTTTTCTATGACCGGCATGGGCTTGTCGGTGTACTCCCCGGACAATATTTTTATAGAGCCTTCTTGCAGGTACAAGTTGGTTTTTTCTATAATTTCAGAGACAGGCAGCTTATTTTTCAGCGTTATATCTGCTATTTCACATTCGCTTGTTGTCCCCACGCCAAGCGGCAGTGCAAAGGATAAAACGGCGTGCGGGTTAAAGCCTTCGGTATATTTTACCGGCACATTTGCCCTGCGCAGCGCCCTGACAAAGGTGCGCATAACGTCAAGATGGCCTATATATCTTGCCGCTTCACCTTTTTCAAACACCAGCCTTAATTTATTCACGGCAAACACCGCCTTTAAAAGCAGAAATCCCGCACCCGCTGCATTTTTCCCTGCAATTGGGTGTGGTTTGCTCTTTTTTTGCTTTTTCGTTTTCCGATATTAAAAACTTTTTGCTGACTCCCGTGCTTATATGGTCCCATGGCAGTATTTCATCGTATGCTCTGCGGCGCAGAGTATAAAAATCAGGGTTTATATTGCACTCGTCAAAAGCGGATTTCCATTTTTCCATGCTGAAGAAATCATGCCAGCTGTCAAATTTGCAGCCTTTTTTGACCGCCGCTATCAGTACGGAGGACAGCCTCCGGTCGCCTCTTGCAAAGACCCCTTCAAGATACGAAATATCGGCGTTGTGCCAGTTGTATTTTGCATAACGCTGATTAATCGCCTGCTGCAAAAGCCGTTGTTTGCCCTCGAAGCTTTCGATGCTGTCCTGCGGTTCCCATTGAAAGGGCGTGTGCGGCTTGGGAACAAAGCAGGAAGTGCTTATCGTTACCGTAAAACGCTTTCCCCTTTTTTCCTTTGGTATGGAATAGTATTGGTCTCCTATGACAGAAATAAGATTGGGTATGCCTAAAATATCCTCTTCGGTTTCGGTAGGAAGCCCTATCATAAAATACAGCTTTACGGAAGAATAGCCGCCTTCAAAGGCCTGTCTTGTGGATTGAGCTATATCTTCGGTCGTTATATTTTTATTAATTACATCCCTTAAACGCTGGGTTCCCGCCTCGGGGGCAAAGGTAAGGGTGCTTTTGCGCACCCGCTGGATTTTGTCCATAAGGTCAAGGGTAAAATTGTCAATACGAAGGGACGGCATTGCAATGTTGATATTGTGAGGTTCGGTTATTGCAATTAAGTTTTCGCACAAATCCCCCAGCATGGAATAGTCGGAAGAGGAAAGGGAGGTAAGCGAAATTTCCTCATAGCCGGTGCTTTTGATAAGCGCCTTTGCAAGAGACACCAGCCTTTCGCGGCTGCGCTCCCTTACCGGACGGTAAATTATGCCTGCCTGGCAAAAACGGCAGCCCCTTATACAGCCTCTGAAAATTTCAAGCATGATTCTGTCATGTACGATTTCTATATACGGGACGATGAAGGATTCGGGATAAAATATGCTGTCAAGGTCTTTAACTATTCTTTTTTTGATTGTCTTTTTTGCATTCGGGTTGTTTGGCACCATACCTGAAATTGTGCCGTCTTCGTTATACGACACATCGTAAAAGCGCGGGACATATACGCCTTCTATTTTTGCTATTTGCTCCAGAAAATCAAGCCTTGCATTGCCGGACTTTTTCCACTCGGCGTAAGTATCAAGAATTTCATTAATAACCTCTTCACCCTCGCCTATAACAAAAAAATCAATTATATCCGCAAGGGGCTCGGGATTAAATGCGCAGGGTCCGCCCGCGCATATAAAAGGGCCGCTGCTTCTGTCTTTGGACAAAAGCGGTATGCCGGCCAAGTCAAGCATGTTTATTACATTTGTATAGCTCATTTCGTACTGCAGGGAAAAGCCGGCCAAATCAAAATTACCGACGCACTCGTGAGTTTCAAGGGAAAATAAAGGAACGGCGTTTTTTCTCATCAGTTCTTCCATATCGGCCCACGGGGCAAAAACGCGTTCACAGTAAGTATCACTTCGGTTGTTTATAAGAGAATATAATATTTTAAGGCCGAGATTGCTCATGCCCACTTCGTAGACGTCCGGAAAACAAAATGCAAACCTGATGCTGACCCGGGCAGGGTCTTTTTTAACGATACCCCATTCACCGCCCGTATAGCGTGCCGGTTTTTCCACCTTGTCTAAAAAATTGGTAATATCCGTCAAGTATTGTTCCTCCAAGCGGTTTAAATGTTTTTTCTAATTTATAGAAAATTGCGCAAAATCCGCGCAATTTTAACGCTGCGGCGGAATGAATCCGCCTTCGCTCGCGCCCGAACGCTTTATATTGTATTATAGTATTTTTCGTACGGGTTTTTACTGTTTAGGAAAAACACCGCAAGCGTGCCGGGGCCCGAATGTGCGCCTATCGTGCAGCCGACATAGCTGACGAGGAATTTATTGCAGCCCGCCATTTCTTTAAGGTGGCCTTTTAACGTTTCTACCGCCGCCAAATCATCGCCGTGGCATATTCCGATAAGCTGGCTGCCCAGATCAACGCCTTGCTCACATGCAAGCTGGGCAATTTTTTTTATGGCGTTCTGTCTGCCTTTAACCTTTGCTATCGGAATGAGTTTGCCTTCTTCGTTTACATGCAAAATGGGCTTTATACCGAATAAACCGCCGATAAACGCGGATGTTCTGTTAACGCGCCCGCCCCTGAACAAATATTCCAAATCATCAACGGTAAAGATGTGTCTCATGTGCTGGGAATAAAATTGTGTGGCTTTTATAATTTCTTCTTTTGATGCGCCTTCTTTCAGCATTAAAAGGGCATTGTAAACGACCATTCCGAAGCCGGTGGAAGCGCACTTTGTGTCTATGATTGTCAAATCAAACTCGGGGTACCGCTCTAAAATATCATCTTTGGCTATATTGGCGGCATTTACCGTTCCAGAAAGGCCGCTTGAAAAAGCAATGTATATAAGGCTGTGCCCGTCTTTTGCATATTCCTCAAAGGCATCGGTAAATTCCTGAGTGGTGACCTGTGCGGTTTTTGCCGAGGCGCCGGCGCGCATTTTATCAAAAACTTCTTTTGGTGTAATGTTTGCACCGTCGGTGTATTCCACGCCGTCTAAATAAACCTTCATGGGAATCACTTTTAGATTAAATTCTTTTATAATTTCGGGGGGCAGATCCGAGCCGCAGTCGGTGATTATATACAAAGCCATTTTCAAAAACTCCTTTGTGTCAATATTAATATTTCGTTCATTAATCAGTTAATACAATTATATGTTATCGGGTTAAATTTGTCAATGCTCATATCGGTTTACAATAAACCACTCGTGAATGTTGAAAAAAATGTTATTGCAAAGCGGTATAATATTGCCGTGTATCCTGTTGCTTACCAAAACCGCTTCGGCGCTGAAATACAAGGGAAGTGCCGGCAGGACTTCCGCATATTGCTGCTGCAGCTGTGAATATATTCCGTATCTGCCCTCGTCCGTTGTTTGCAGCTGCAGTTGGTTTAAAAGCGATGTAAAGGGCTCGGTATCCGGCACAACGTACTTCGGATTTATTTCGGGGGAATAATTTATTTCGCCCAGGTACATATCATACGAACCTGCGGAAATTTGGGACCTGAACTGTTCCCACGGCACCGCATCCACAAAAGCGTTTATTCCGATATTTTTAAGCTGTCCGATTATAATATCCGCTACGCTGAGTTTAATTTTATTATCATTATTTACCAAAATGGAAAGTTTTATATCATTTGGGTTAATGTCGTTTATATTGAGCATTGTTATTGCCATGTTCGGGTCATATTCGTAGCCCTCAGTATTGCTTTCGTACAGCCACCAGCCGGGATGAAGAAATGTATTTGTTATGGCGCCCTTTGACAGCAAAACCTCTTCGTATATACGGTCTTTGTTGATTGCATGTGCAATGCAGGTGCGGACCACATCCGATGAAAGGTGCTCGTTACTTAAATTAAAAGCCAGAAAATTGTACCGTAGCGAATTATACGGCGCCGATTTACTTTGGGAATAGCTTGAAAAATCACCGAGACTTTGTATATCGGTTACTGCCACATCGATTTCCTTTGCTTCAAAAGCATGGACGGCGGTGCTTTTGTCCGGCAATATTTGAACCTCTATGCTTTCGATGTAAGGGGTATTTTCAATTGCTTTGTTGGAAGTTAAATAAATGACTTTACGTGTTTTTTCGGTAAAGACATAGCGCCCGGTGCCGATTGGTTTTTCGATTTCAATTTTGTCGGCGTGGGAGCTTTTTAATATCGGTATTTCAAGAAGGTTAATAAAATTTGTTTGAGGCCGGGCAAGGGTTATAATAACCGAATTGCCCGATACATCGATTTTTTCAACGTTGCTTAAATTTTCTTTGAACAAACTGCCGTGCGCGCTGTTTTTAGCGGCATTGAGCGTGGATGCCACGTCGTATGGGGTTAAATCATCCCCGTCGTGCCATTTTATGCCGTTTTTTATATTAATGGTCCATTTGGTGGCGTTATCCGAAGCAAAAAAATCCGAAGCAAGCACGCCGGAGGGACGCAGGTTATTGTCGCACGTTATAAGGTAATCGTAAATAAGCAGAAGCATTTGCAGGTTTGTTTTGCTTTTTGTAAACAGAGGGTTATAAGTATCAATATTATACGAATGGATTTTAAGCGTACCTCCGTATTCGGGGGTAAGCGGTTTAGCGATTTCTTCGTTGTTTTTTACCGTTTCCTTCGGTGTGCAGCCGAAAAGAAAAAAAATACATAAAGCAGCGGCACAAATTCTTTGCATTGCAATACTCCGTTTCCGCATAATTTTCTTTTGTAAAGTATGGTACTATATTATATCACTCATTATTGTCTAAATCAACCATTTTCGCCGCTTTTGTCCTTATTCCGGTTCGGGCAAGCTGCTCAATAAGGCGTGTTTCCGTTACGGTGCCGATAATATTCATATCCGAGTCGACAATGTTTATAAAATAGTATTTGTTGTACCCGAGCAGCTTTAATGCTTTACACGCAGGCTCGTCCGCCGAAATCGCGATAATGTCACCGCGCAGCGCGCAGCCGCTTTCAAGCTTTTTTTTGCTTTTTATTATTTCGTCCATAATAATGTGCCGGAAGGCCCGGCGTTCCGACAGGGTGTTAACTATTAAAAATGCGGATATAAGAAGCAGTGAAAAGTTAAAGGAGGTATAAAATAAAGCTGCGGCTCCGGCAATAGTCATAATTGCGGCGCAGATTTTTGTAAGCCTAAGCGTAAAGTTAAAAGCCTTTACATAACCCCATTTTTCGGTCATTGCCGCCCTTAAAATCCGCCCGCCGTCAAGCGGCAATGCCGGAATTATGTTTACTGCGGCTAAAGCTGCATTGGCGGTTACAAAGAAAGAATCCCAGCCTGCCTTGTGGAAGAAAAAAGCCAATACGGCGCTGCAAAACGGGCCTGCTGAGGCAATTATTACCTCGTGAGAGGTTTTTTTTACATATGCGCCGCTTATATGTACGACAGCGCCAAAGGGCAATATTTCAAGCTTTTCGGGCTTGACATGAAGCAGCAGCGCCGCTGCGGCATGAGAAAGCTCATGCACTAACACAAAGGCATAAACTGCGGACAAATAGTAAGCAAAATCAAAAAGCAGGGAAAACAAAAACAAAAACAAAACCAAAAAGTGAATTTCGACGCGCCCAAGTTTAATCGATGATGTCATGGGCATTTTCCTCGCTGCTGCTTTGGTTTTCGCTTGTATCGGCGCTGCTGTCCGATTGCGGAATATTTTCTTCCTGCCGGTTGAAACGGTCCGTGACTTCTTTTATTTGGCTGTAGATTTCAATTGCCGCTTTTTTATAATCCACCGTATAAACAAGTATGTTTTTAACGGTACTTGTAATATTTGTACATACGGGATTTTGTATTTTCGATACTGCAAAAACCAATAAGGCTATAACAGTGCTGACCATAATCTGCCTTCCCGTCTTTACCATGAATGCATTGTCCTCGTTGTTGTTTATGCGCTTTCTGCGCAGCTGCGCCGTATTCAGCCTCGGCCGGGTACTCACCATAATATCAGCTCCTTATCCGCTTTTTATTATTATATTAGGCAAGTCCCTAAAATATGTAATCATGTAAGGCAAATATTTATAAGAGTTTTATTTGCGAATCGGAATTAAATCAACTGCTGCTCAGGCCTTTGGGATATCGGTTTTCCGCATTTTGCATAAATTGTAGTAAAGCCCTTTTTTGTCCATAAGCTGCTCATGGGTGCCCGTTTCTTTAATCCTGCCCTTATGTATAACAATTATTTTATCCGCGTTTTTTATGGTTGAAAGGCGGTGGGCTATGATTATTGATGTTTTGCCGGAAGATATTTTCGACATTGCATTTTGTATCATAATTTCGGTTTGGGTGTCGATGTTGGAGGTTGCCTCGTCAAGCACAAGAATTGAAGGTTTGAAGGCAACGGCGCGGGCAAATGATATAAGCTGCTTTTGACCGGAGGAAAAGTTGCTGCCCCCTTCCCTGACCTCTTCCGAAAACCCGTTGGGCAGGGCTTGTATAAATTCATCCGCGCATACATACTTTGCCGCTTCTTTAATGTCGCTGTCTGAGATTGAAGCATCACCAAGCCTTATATTGCTTGCAATATCTCCCGAGAACAGGAATACATCCTGCATGACAACGGCGATACGGCGCCGAAGGTCGGTTAAATTATAGCGGTTTATGTTAATGCCGTCTATTAATATCTCGCCTTTTTGGATATTATAAAACCTGCCTAAAAGGTTAATTATGGTTGATTTTCCCGAACCGGTCGCCCCTACAAATGCAACCGTTTCCCCCGGTTCTATTTTAAAACTGATATCCTTTAAAACCCAGTTGTCGCTGTTGTAAGCAAACCATACGTTTTTAAATTCAACCTCACCTTTCAGCTTTTTGATCCTGATGCCCGGGTCCGGATCTTCCAGGCTTTCTTTTGTATCCAAAACTTCAAATATTCGCTCGGACGATATTATCGACGACTGGATTGAGGTGTAAATGTCGGCAATATCCCGTATGGGGTTGAAGAATTGCTTGATATAAGTAATAAACGCTACCAAAATGCCTATTTGAAGCTGTGAGGACAGTATCCGGTTAAAACAAACCCATATTACCACAGCAATGGTAAGGTTGTTGATAATATCCACCGCGGGCCTTGAAAAGCCGTGGAGTATTATTTCGCGAAGGCTGTATTTAAAATATTCCCTGTCCAGATTTTCAAGCTCGGCCCTTTTTTCTTTTTCCCTGTGGAAAATCTGTACAAGCTTCATACCGGATATATTTTCCGCTAAAAAGCCGTTAATTTTGGACAGCATGCCCTTCATCTTAATAAAATTTTTCCTTGCCGCTATACGGTATACAAGTGTTATTAGCATGATAACGGGAACACAGCCGACGGAAAAAAGGGCGGTTTTTACGTCCAAATAAAACATAACCGATACAATGCCGATCAGCATGATAATGTCCTTGAATATATTTATTATAACGCCGGAGAATAAATCGCTTACCGATTCCACATCGTTTGTTATCCTGGTCAGTATTCTTCCGGTTGAATTTTTATCAAAAAAAGGCATTGACAGCATCTGCACATGGTGAAACAGTTCGTTTCTGATATTAAACATTACGCTCTGGCCTATATAAGTCATCAGGTATTTTTGAGTATACTCAAAACATGCCCCAAACAATACTATAAAAAAATACGCGGCGGCAATATAAGGTATTGAAAATTGGTTCCTGCCCGAAACAAGGCAGTCGTCGATAATATATTTTATAAGGTAAGGCTTTGCAAGTACGGATACGTTTATTAGCAGTGAAAGCACCGCGCCGAGAAAAAGCGACAGGGAGTACGGCTTTAAATAACGCATAAGCCGAAAGAAACGAAATCTTTTTTGCGTGGGTTTAAAAATGTCGTAATCCAAAGCTTTGCTCATAAGCAGTTCTCACCTTCTTTCGGGCCCACCGATTGGGTTTTGCAGAGTTTGTAATATCGGCCTTTTTTCATAATCAGCTCGTCGTGAGAGCCTTGCTCAAGTATTTTTCCGTTTTCTAAAAATATTATTTCATCCGCATGTTTCAATGCGGACACCCTGTGAGATATAATTATACCCGTCCGGTTTTTTAAAATCGCGGAAAAATTGCTTAAGATTTTTTGTTCCGTTTCGGTGTCAACCGCCGACAGGCAATCGTCAAGAATAATAATGGAAGCGTTTTTTATTATGGCCCTTGCAATTGAAATTCTTTGTTTTTGCCCGCCGGAAAGAGTAACGCCCCTTTCGCCCACAACAGTATCAAAACCCTCCGGGAATGATATGATATTATCGTATATGTCCGATAACCGCGTAGCGTTTTCTATATCTTCATCCGAATAAACAGGCCGGAAAAATTCTATGTTTTCCTTTATAGTGGTTGAAAAAAGAAAGCTGTCCTGCGGGACATAGGCTATATTTTCCCTCAGCACGTCAACGGGGATTTCATTAATATCTATATCGTCAATAAATATATGCCCGTCTTCAACGCTATGCAGCCTTAACAATAGGTTTGCAAGCGTTGTTTTGCCGCTTCCGGACCTTCCGATTATCCCGATGGTGCTTCCTCTTTTTATCTTTAAATTTATGTTTTTCAGCACACGCCTGTTTGTACGCGGGTAAGCAAAATCAAGACTGCGAATTTCTATATTGCCGCCGATTTCACCCGGTGCTTGCGCAGGAAGGTTGTTTCCCGGCTCGCTTTTTACAGCGAATATTGCATCAAGCCTTTTGTAAGAGGCAATACCCTTTTGCCATACTTCAATAATTCTTGCTATATTGATAACCGGCGTCATAATTATTGCTATGTATGAATTGAACGCCACAAAATCGCCTACGGTAATGGAGTTTTCAATAACCAGCCTGCTCCCGAAAATAATAAAAACAAGCATTATAAAGCCGAAGAATATATTTATGCCGGGACCGAGCAGCCCGGAAATTTTAACAAGCTTCATTTGAGCATCAAGGCGCTTGCGGCTTATCAGCCGGAAAGACTTCATCTCGCTTGATTCCTGGGAAAAAGCCTTGATAACCCTTATGCCGCTTAAATTTTCCTGGACTTTATCGGAAATGTCCGCAAAAGCTTCCTGGACTTTGATAAACCTGTTTCTTATATGTACCCTTATAAAAAATATGGCAGCAAGTATAAAAGGCGCGGGGATATAAACAATAGCCGTAAGCTTTGGGTTTATCGTATTTGACATGAAAAGAACGGAGAACAGGTTGATTGCAATGGCATCAAGGGATTGCGCGAGCCCGCCGCCGAATACCATACGGATTGCCTGGACATCGTTTATGGCGTATGCCATCAAATCACCCGTTTTATGTGTGGTGTAAAAGTCAACCGGAAGAGTCTGAAGGTGAGCAAACAGCTTGCCCCTTAAGTACACCTCCAAATTGCGGCAGTTCCCGATAATTAAATATCTCCATGTGAATTTGACGGCAAATGTTAGAAAGCTTATTACCGCTATTAAAACGACATACCAAGTTAACTCATCTCCGGACATGGTTTTTAAATTAAGACCGTCGGTAATAAGACCTAAAATCTCCGGTATGGCGAGTGTCAGCAGCGAGGAGCAAATAATAAGCAAAACCCCGAAAATATAGCGCCATATGTGTTTGACAATAAAAGAAACCAGTAATTTTTTCACGGCTGTAATCCCTGCTTTGTTAGGCATAAGAGAGCCAAACTCCATATAGGGCTTAGCTCCCTTAGCCTGATTATTGTGTCGATAGATATAATTATACTCTTTTTATATTAAAAATACAAGTATGCCTATGCGTAAAAGTATGTTGACATAATTGTTTTTTTAATGTAATATATTGGTATAAAATACCTTTTTAAGGAGTGTTGAAAATGGAAGAATACTTGCTGGTCGCAATTGTAGTCGTGATTTTATCGGCAGTGCTTATTACCTTGTACAGGCTTGGCAAAATACAAAGAGATAATATTATCGAATGGCTTTTATTTGCCGTTACACTTGCGGAGAAAAACTTAGGGGGAGGCACAGGAGAGCTGAAGCTGAGGACGGTCTATAATTGGTTTATTGCCAAATATCCTACAATTTCAAAATTTATATCCTTTGCCACCTTCAGCTTTTGGGTTGATATTGCTCTTGACAAAATGAAAGAAATGCTCACCAATGCAAAAATTGGCGAATATGTAAAAGGAGGCGAGCAGATTCTTGAAAATACATAAAATACCCAGTCAGATTATAAAAGGCAAGCTTACGCCGCTGAATACAAAAAATGTAACCGGTATTGCCCTTCATCATATGGCAAACGCCAACTGGTCGGTAAAGGACGTGGAAAATTACCATGTAAACTCAAACGGCTGGACGGCAATAGGCTATAATTATTGGATAGGGTTTGACGGAAGCATTTACGAAGGAAGAGGCTTAAATATCGGGGCGCATATAACCGGTTTTAACAGTACGACAGTCGGGATAGGGTTCCAGGGCAATTTTCAAAGCGGCACAAAGGTGCCCGTTTCGGTAATGACGGATGAGCAGTTTAATGCGGGGGTAGAGCTTATAGCATGGCTTAAAGAACAGATACCCTCCATACAAAAAATAGGCGGGCACAGGGATTTTGCCGCAAGCTCCTGTCCGGGGGATACTTTCCCGCTTGCAGAGATGATAATAGGGCGGAAAAGAGGTGTTAAAACAATGATACAAACAGCCGAGCAGGCTCTTGACAAGATAATATCTTGCGGAGCGGAAATCGACAGGCAATTTTGGCTCAGTGCCTGCGACCATGTAAAGTATCTGGAAGAGCTTTTTATAAAAATTGCAAAATCATTAAAGGAGTAAAAATAAAAAAACAGGCTGCAGCACCAAGGGTATAGGGTTTGAAAATGCCGGGCTGCAGCCTGCTTTTTTAGTTTATCTTATTTATCTTTATACTTTTTAAGCGGGATTCTCCAATGAAATTTTCGATATTGAAACCTCGTACGCCGTTTTTGCCTCTACTTCGTCTTCGCTGATTTTTTTCTGGTATTCCCTGCTTTGAATTCTTCCGGATATGTTTACCTTATCCCCTACGTTTAAATATGATGAATATTTTGCGTTCCTGCCCCATGCTATGCACGGTATGTAATCGGATTTGTTATATGTCCTGTTTACGGCTATAAGCAGGTCGGTAATTTCCCTTCCGAAAGGGGTAGTCCTATATGTGGGCTGCTTGCATAAATATCCGATAAGCTTTACCTCGTTCACGAAGCTTTCCCTATCGTTTTTATTTATATCCACATGATTAATGTTTTTAACAAAAACCGATAAAATTAATTTATTGCCGGTATCCGAATAATTGTTATATGAACGGAACTGGCCGTTTATGCTGACGCCGTCTCCGGGTTTGAACCTTCTTTCTTTTATCAGATGCTCGGATATTATTATGTTAATATTGTCCAAAACACCTGAAAGTCTTGGTACGCTAAGGAAAAAGGAGTAGAATTTTTCACCGTAAACCTCATGACTGAATATAAAATCACTGCTTATTATACCAATTAGCGCGGCGCTGTTATTTATCTGTATGTTTTGCAAAACAAGTCACTCTCCGTTCAATCATATGTTTTAGTTAATAATTATTCGAAGAGTAATTGATTTAGAACACAAATTTAGAAAGCTTGTCTGCAGGAACGCCGCTTATCATGCATATTGCCGCAATAAGCATTATTATTTCGGGATCGTATTCCTTTGAAGGGGAAACGGAAAATTCCTGGGGTTCGATTTTGTTTCCGCCCAAATCCGTGACGGAGCGTTGCAGGCACAGAACCATCCGGTCCTGCTCGATGCTCGATATCGTCAGGGTTGCTTTGTTGCAAAGGCCATAAGTTATAACATATGCTTTTTTATCTTTGAGCCGGTTTATCGTTTCGGTGTCGTTGTTATTGACTATAAAAACCTTGCCGTGCTCCCCGGTGCCGACCATTAAAATCACCTCACGACAATAGGTTTTGCAGTTTTAACTAAGATATACAGGTATTGATTATTTTTACGTTATTATTTGTCTTTGCATTCGGGGCAAGAGCCATATATGCTGAGCTTATGCCCGCTGATAGTAAAATTTGTTTCAAGTTCAAGCATTTTTTCATAGGCACGCAGGGGGCAGCGCTCTATTGTTATTATTTTTTTGCATTCGCTGCATATTAAATAGTGCCTGTGCCCCTTGGCGTTATATTCAAAAAAGCTTTTTTTGTCGCCTGTTACGTTGGTTTTGCCTATCAGTTTTTTGTCGCACAGGGCGGTAAGTGCCCGGTAAACGGTTGAAGCGTTAACGTGTATATTGCATTTTACAAGACCGTCGTATATTTCTTCGGCTGACAAGGGGCGATTGCTTTGCTGCAATATTTTAAGAATAGCCGCACGTGCTTTGGTATTTTTAAGACCGCTCCGGTTTAAGCTGTTCATTCTTTGCCTCCTTTTTCCTGCGAAACACAGTAAGATTACGCACAGCGTACGCGGCGGCGCAGCATAAAACGGATATTATCACTATCGAAGCGCCTGATGATATATTGGCGGCGTAGGAAAACCACAGACCTCCGATGCAAAATATTATGCCGAAAATTATCGAACAAATCATACGGGAAAACAGCTTTTCACAAAACAAGCCGGATATTGCGGAGGGAGCGAGAAGGAGCGCAAGGACAAGTATGATGCCTACAACTTTTATAAGGGCAACAACCGTCATCGCTGTGAGAATGTAAAGAAGGTACCCCAAAAAAGAGGTTTTTATACCTAAAACGCCGGCAAATTCGTCATCGAACAAATAAGCCTTCCAATGGTTATAAAACAGTGAAACCGCAAGTACGACAAAGGCGGCAAGCCCCCCCGTCATGTAAAGGTCGGTTCTTGTGACCGACAGGATATTGCCGAAAAGATAAGAATTAAGGTCGGGCGGGTACCCGGGCGTTAGGGCTATAAAAATTATACCCAGTGCCATCCCAAGAGACCAAAATAACCCTATTGATACGTCGGGGCGGGCTTGGGCCTTCTTTTTTAAATAATATATTCCCGTTGCCGCCAGCACCGAAAAAATAAAAGCGCCTATTATCGGTTCAAAACCCAGAAAGTAGCCGAGGCCGACGCCTGCATAGGAAGTATGTGCTATTCCGCCGCTCATCATTACAAGCTTTTTTTCGACAATAATAACTCCTATAATTCCGCATACAATGCTTGCTACGATACCCGCAAGCATGGCGTTTTGCAAAAATCGGTATTCAAATATGGCGTTTATCATTCCTTTTTCAGTCCTTCCCTTACTTGAGCTTGTTTCACTTGTGTTTGCGAAGTACCCTGTGCGGAACCCCGTGTGCAATTATATCAACAGGGCATCCGTAGAGACTGTGTACTATGTCGTCGGTCAGCTCGGGTTTTCCGTGGTAAACCAATTGCACGTTAAGGCATGCTAAAGTGTGAACATGCGAAGAAACCGCAAAAAGGTCATGCGTAACCATAACTATGGTTATATTTTTGTTTAAATTCTCAAGCAAGTGAAATATTTGCTTTCCTGAGCTTGCATCCACACTTGCTGTAGGTTCGTCAAGCAAGAGTATTTCGGGATTGCTCACAAGCGCCCGTGCTATCAGCATTTTTTGAAATTCGCCCCCTGAAAGATTGCTTATCCTGCGGTCTTTCAGGTTGTAAAGCCCGAGTGTATCGAGAATTTCTTTTGCAGCTTCGATGTCCGATTTGCAAAACCGGAAAAAAGGTTTGATTGATTTTGACAGGCGCCCCGTTAACACAACCTCCCAAAGGGTGATTGGAAATTGTTTTTCCATTGATGCAATTTGCGGTACATAACCTATCGAAACGCTTCTTTTGCCGAGGGGTTCTCCGTAAATGCTGATACTTCCCGAGCTTGGCTTAACCAGTCCGATAATTGCTTTGAGCAGGGTTGATTTTCCTCCGCCGTTCGGACCGATTATACCAAGGTATTCTCCTTTTTCAACGCTGAGGCAGATATTTGACAGCGCGGTATTTTGCCCGTAGCATACTGATAGATTGTTTATTTGTATTGCTTCGTTTTTCATTCCGATACCTCTGAGATAATATGAGCGGTTTTAATAAGGTTTTCAATATAGTTTTCCGCCAGCGGTTCAAGCTCGATTGCTTTTCCGCCTATTTCCTCTGCAAACGAAAGGGCTTGCCTGTTGCTTGATTCCCTTTGGTAAAAAATAACTTTTATATTGTTTGCCTTTGCAAAATCAATCATGTTTCCAAGATGCTGGCCTGTCGCTTCTTTGCCGCTTTTTTCCAATGCGTGCATTTCAAGGCCGAAGTCGTCGGCAAAATACCCGAATGCAGGATGGTACGTAATAAAGCTTTTGTTTTTAACGTTTGACAGGGCTTCGGCTATTTCAGTTTCCGCCGCCTTTAGTTTTTCTTTATACAGCCGGGCGTTTTCATAATATTTTTCCTTGTTTGCGCCGTCGAGTATTCCCATCTCCCGTGCGATTGCGTCAACCATTACCGATACTCTCTTTAAAGACAGCCATATATGAGGATCCCTTTCGCCGTCTTCAAATTTTCTTTCCGGGTAAACGGACGCAGCCTCTTTGTCAAGCTCTGTAATTTTAACATTGCCCAGATAAGGGAAAATGCTTGCTTCTTCCGCAGCGACGCCTATCGAAAAGTACACAGATACGCTGCCGAGCTTTTTGCGTTGGGCAGGCGTTATGTCATAGCTTTCGGGGCTGTAGCCCGGCGGGATTGCCACTACAACGTCGGCCAATTCCTTGCAAACCTCTTTGACAAATGTTTTCTGGGGCACCAAAGTAACCCCTATTACCGGCTTTCCATTTGGTGTTGCGGCATCTTTTTCGCCAAGGCAACCCGTTAAAAGCACTGCATAAATAATAATAAACAAAAAAACTTTTTTCATTTTTGCCTCCGAAATAAAAACCGGCAGCATAAAATTGCACGGTTTTTTGTATAGTTTTCCGCAGATTAAAATAATACAAACGCAAATGACTTGCGTTTGTATTATATTATAGTTCCCTATATATGTCAATATATTTATATAAATTTTACGATATATTTTAATCTGTAAAGGTAATAACCCTTACAAGCCCGCCCTTTGAAGGGAGCTTATCGGCAAAAAGCCTTATTGATTTTATTTTATATGAAGACAGGTTACTTAGAGATACACTTTGATAATTAAAATCCTTGTACAAATATATTGATACATCGCGCGACAGGGGATAATCATTTGTCCCGATGCGAATACTGCGAACGTCAACCGCCTCCAGGCTTCCTTTTACGGGAAGTTCCGCCAGCGCTTTCAGCTCAACAAGCGAATTGTTTTGAATATTTGCCATTATGGCTTGACCTTCATCGGGAGAAAACTTGCCCCTGTAGGAGCTTTCTTTTCCGTCAATGACTAACACGCATTCAGAATTGGTTTTTTTTCTAAGTATACCGAAACTGTATCTTGAAAGTGTTATGTTATTAAATACGATAAATTGAATTTCTCCGGTTTTGGTGTCTTTTAAAAAGCTGCTGACATTTGATTCGGTCAAATTGTCAACTGTAATGTCAGATAAATTTATCGGTTTTACCTGGGCTTCGCCCGATTCGTTTATTGCAGGCGCATAAGCCAGGTCGATGAGCTTTGCATCCTTTGTTAGCTTATATCCGCCGATAGTTTTGTTTTCCGCATCGATTTTGCCGCTTAGCTTTACGGTAGGCATTAACTGAGGAATCATCAGCCCGCCTTTAAAGGTGTATTTTACGGTTCTTCCCCTGAATTCATTATAATCCCTGTCGGTTATAAATGTTTGATTTGTTGCATTGACCGTAAAAACATTAACATAATACTCGCTTGTCCCTTTTTTGTCCTCATCCTCACTTATACGGCTGCCTCCGGACAAAATAATGCCGTAGACAGATAAATCCGTCGCGTTAATATCGACAACACCTGCGACTTTTCCGTCCTTCCCCAGCAGCAGGGTAATGTAATCGTTTATACCGTAAGAACCGGGATACTCGCCCAATAGCTGTGCCGCGCTTTGAGTTTCCAGCTCATATTCGGTGCCGGAGAGAATTATTTTTGTAACACTTGCTTTGCTTGGCAATGCTTTTTCATATACGCCGGAGACCTTGTCACAGTAAACGTATAATATATTTGATATATAATTATAATACACAACATCAAACGCCTGTATATCCGACAGCTTTGCCTCAAATCCGTCGCGGATGACCCTGAGCCCTTCGGCCTTCAGCGTATGGTTCCCTATAGCGGTTTCACTGCCGTTGAATGCGCTGTAAATAATAATCGGGCCTATCATTTCAAAATCCTTTATGACGGCATAGTCATAGGCTCCGTCCTGCGAATAGTAAACTGCCATTGTCATACCCGTTTCGATTACCGATTTAACTTCCTGGAAGGTTTTTTTGGCCCCCTGGTAATATACCACCGACGTATCGCTAAGTTTCATTGAGCCGATACGGCCGTTTTCGGTGTAAGCCATTTCAGAGCCGATAACGCTTTGGATAATTATATCCTTGCCGGTTTGCCCTGCGGGAATAACGTTTACAACTTTGTTGTCCCTGCTCAGCACAAGCTTTACTTTTTTTGTTACATAATCGTTTATGGTATCATCCGATTTTTTATATATTCCGATAGTTGTGCTTATTTCGTCGGATAAAAGATTTTTACTTTCCCGGCTGGTTGCAAGAATTATACATTCCTCACTTATTGTGTAATCCATAAGCTCTATAAGCTTTTTGGGCGGCTGGGTGCCTTTTATGTCGCTTAATAAAGCGCGGTCTGCAATAAGTGCAATATCTTTTCTGCTTATTGTATCGTAGTCTCCGAATGATATGCCTTCCGTAAGGGATAGTTCGCGCGCTTTTGATATATATGCATGCGGCCAGTTGTTGCCGAGATCTTCAACGCTATATCCTAAAAGCCGAAGGATAACCGTTATTGCCTCTGCATATGTAAGGCTTTTGTCCGGTGCAAAAGAGCCGTCCGGATAACCTAAAATAATTTGATTCCTTGCCGCGGTGTTAATGTATCCGGTTGACCAATTGCTTTCTTCCACATCGGAAAAAATACTTGTTTCGCTGCCTGAAGCCGCCGAACTTTCAAGCCCTGCAATAATAGTCGATATTTTAGCCATTTCCGCCCTGGTAAGACCGCCGTCGGGATCAAAAAAGCCGTCCCCCTTGCCGCTTAATATTCCGTACTGTACCAAGCGTGATATGGCCTGGGAATAATTACCCTCGTTTTCGACATCGACAAAGGAGGCCGACACATTCATTAAAGTAAATAAATAAACTGCAATAAGAATCGCCGATATTTTTTTCATGTCTTTCACCTCGTATATTTTATTCAAATCTCAGTGCTTCTATAGGATTAAGTTTTGATGCTTTATTCGCGGGGTACCAGCCGAAAAATACACCTGTTGCTATGGAAACACCGCAGGAAAGTGCGATTACCGACAATGAAACGGATGTTTTTAAGCTTATTGCTTTCCCGATGGCGCTTGTACCGGCTATCCCAAACAAAATACCCAGCGCACCTCCAAGCAGTGTAATTACAATCGATTCTATTAAAAATTGGGTCATTATACTTGAGCGTCGGGCACCGATAGCCTTTCTAATCCCGATTTCGCGGGTTCGCTCCGTAACCGATACAAGCATAATATTCATAATACCGATACCGCCGACAAGCAGAGAAATTCCTGCGATTCCGCCCAGCATCAGTGACATGGTGCCGGTTATTGATTGAACCGACTCAAGCATTTCCGCCTGATTCATGACCCTGTATGCGTTCGTGTCTCCCAAAAGCTTTAGTAAAAGATCTTCAAGCTTTTGGGATGCCTTTTCGGCAACTTCGGCATTTGCCGCCTGGAAAGAATAACTTCTTATTGCGGTGTTTCGCAGCAGGCGCTGCGCGGTCGTATAAGGAATCATGATTCTGTCGTCCTGCGAGCTTTGCGCGATTGTTGTTGTTTTTGCTTTTAGTACACCGACTACCGTGAATACCTGCCCGGATATTTTCATTTCTTTTCCGATGGGGTTTTCGCCCGGGAAAAAGCGG
Organism: Clostridiales bacterium Firm_18; assembly: GCA_001604215.1. GTDB lineage: Bacteria > Bacillota > Clostridia > Monoglobales > Firm-18 > Firm-18. The sequence goes on along the minus strand of LVAX01000086.1, from coordinate 8,631 downwards.
TTTTGTATATACTTTCCTATTACCACTATTTTACTCCTGTTAAGGCAGTCACGTTCGGTTATGTTACGTCCGAATTCCACTTCCGCATTGTTAATGGACGAATAATGCTGATTTGTTCCTATAAGACTTGTTACATCATTTTCGGTGCCTGCCTTGATTGTCGGGTTACCGTTTAGAACCGGCGCAACGCTCAGAAAATAATCGGTGTTATCATCCACCAGCTTTTGCATATCGTTTATGCTGAGATTACGCACCGAACCCCTTCCGGTAAGCATTACCGAAATCATATTTGTGCCCATACTTTCCATCTGGGCTTTTATTTGAGCTGTTGAGCTTTGTACCAAGCTTACCATTATTATTACGGCAGCAACACCGATAATAATACCGAGCATTGTAAGAAAAGAACGCATTCTGTTGCTGCTAATGCTTTTTAACGACATTTTAACAGCCTGAAATATGCTCATTGTGCTTTCACCTCGCTGTCCTGGTGTATTTTCCCATCACGAATAGTGATTATTCTTTTTGCATTTTGTGCTATTTCTTTATCATGAGTTATAAGGACTATCGTATTTCCGTTACTGTGGATGTCCTTTAACATTGCAAGCAGCTCCTGGCCTGTTTTGCTGTCTAAGGCTCCGGTCGGCTCGTCAGCGAGGATAAGGGAAGGATTGTTTACAAGGGCCCGTGCAACGGCTACACGCTGCTGCTGACCGCCCGAAAGCTGGTTCGGTCTGTGATTCTCCCTTCCCGACAAGCCGACACGGCTTATAGCATCTTTTGCAAGCGCGTGTCGTTTGCTTTTCGACAATCCCATATATATAAGCGGGAGCTCTACATTTTCAAGAACGGTCAGTTTTGCTAAAAGGTTATAACTCTGAAATATAAAACCGATTTTTCTGTTTCTGATGTCTGCCAGTTTGTTTTCATTTATCCGGCTGACGTCTATCCCGTCTAAGTAATACTTCCCGGATGTTGGAGTGTCAAGACAACCAATCATGTTTATAAGAGTTGATTTTCCGCTGCCGGACGGTCCCACAATAGCCACAAATTCATTCTTTAATATATGAATATTAATGCCGTCCAGCGCTCTGACCTCGTTGTCTCCCATTTTATATATTTTATACATGTTTTCTATTTTTATCATATAACTCTCCTTGTCCGTCCCGGATTATCTTCTCTGGATACGGATACTGCCGCCGGCGCCGCCGAAGCTGCCACCGCCCATTGGGGGCATGCCGCCGCGGAAGCTATTGTTATTTGTTGCCGACGTCGGTGCTGCTGCAAAAAATATTTCGTCGCCCTCGTTAAGACCGCTTAGAATCTCTATGTTGTCGCTATCGGAAATCCCCGTTTTAACTTTTAACGGCATGTATTCAACGTTTTGCGCAGCGGGCATTTTAGCATTTGGTGCCTGCCGGTTTGCCGGCATGCTGCCGTTTGGTCTTGCCTGAGGCCCTTTAACATTGCCTTTGTCTTGAGTTTCCTGATTGTCGGTGCCTCTTGCGTTTTTCTTAATTAGTACCGTCCCTTCGCCGTTTTTAATATTGGATACGGCAGAGACCGGTACCAGCAAGGCATCTTTTGACTCGCGCACTATAATTTCCGCATTGACATTCATACCCGAAATAAGGTTGCCCGGCTCGGTAATCGTAAGTTCAACCTTGTATGTGGTGACGCCGTTTTGGCTTGTTCCCTCATTAGCAATTTTTGTTACCTCTCCCGTAAAAGTTTCGTCGGGCAGGGCATCGGCCGTTATATTTGCTGTTTGACCTAATTCAATCTTTGATATTTCAAGCTCGTCGACTTCAAGATTAAAAACCATTTTCGAAGTATCGGCAATAACCATTAATGATGCGTCTGAACCCTGGCTGTTTCCGATAGTGTCCCCCGCTTTGTATTTCTTGGAAATAACCACCCCGTTTATAGGCGCTTTTATATTATAGTTTTCAAGCTGTTTATTATATGTTTGGAGTGAAAGATATAAATCCTCAAGCTCAAGGTTTGTTTTTTCCTGTGCCTGACGGTATTCGGTATCGTCAATCTGAAATAATATGTCCCCTTTATTTACATATTGGTTATTTCTAACGTATACATTTATAACCTTTCCCGAAACTTTAGGTATAACCGGTGTAGTTTTGGAATTATTAAGCGCTCCGGATTCGGGAGATTGCACATCGCCGCTTGCGGTATGCACCGTTGCCCCCACACTTATTCCGCCGGAGACGGCTCCGGGGTTTTTCAGCGTTATCTCCACATCATAAAGAATACTTCCGTTTGAGGTGCTTTTTGGCGTGTTTGATTTGTATGTAACGGTTCCTTCCATTTTTGTCATGTAAAGGGCGCTTACGATATCGGCACGGTCGCCGATGTTGATTTTTGAAATCTGGCTGGCGTTGAACGGAACTGTTGCGGTAAATGTATCATTATCAATTATTGTACCTGCCTTATCCGCTTTGAAGGTATCCCCGGCTTTAATGTCAAAATCCGTAAGTATGCCGCTTGCGGGTGCCTTTACCTTTAGGTCCTGAATATTTTGGGCATTGTCTTTTGCGGTAAGCAGTGTTTTGTTAATACTGTTTTGCTGTCTTTGTATGGTGTTTTGCAAATCGGTTGAGTCAATCCTATACAGTATATCCCCTTCATTTACGAAATCTCCTTCTTCAAAATCGCATGAGAGTATTTCCCCTTTAACAAGAGAAATAATTTCATATCTTGAAATCGGCTCCACCGTTCCCGAACCGCTTATTTTTTCTGCAATATCACCTCTTTTTACAATTGCGGAAGAAAAATTGGAGGCTAATGCTTCACCTTTTTTGCCGACCTTTGAAAAGACAAAGCCTCCAACCGCTACCGCAAGAATAATAACAAGTAATATGTATATTCTCTTTTTAATACCGGATTGTTTAATTTTTTCAAAAAACCGTTTCATAAATCAACCTCTTTTCGCTAAAAAAATAAATTAATTATATTCTATCATATATTTTTGTATTATTTGTTAATTATATATTAACTTTTATTATAGCGGAAAATGTTGGAATTTGAGTAAAATTGTCTATTGCAATTTTTGTATATTGCTGGTATAATAAATACAGTTTAGCTTAGTCTAAAGCTTTTCGGGTTTTGTACGATATATTTTTATGATACTGTGAAAAAAGCTAATTTGTGGAGCTGGGTTTTTTTGATTCATTATTGAAAGTGAAGGGAATGAAATTTTAGCATGTTTGGTTTTGGAGAAGATATAGGCATAGATCTCGGCACCGCTTCTGTACTTATATATGTAAAAGGAAAGGGTATTGTGCTCGTAGAGCCGTCGGTTATTGCTCTGGATACCATCAACAAGACGATTCTTGCCGTAGGCACCGAGGCACAAAGAATGCTGGGCAGGACACCGGGGAATATCGTTGCAATAAGACCTTTAAAGGACGGCGTTATATCCGACTACAACATGACGGAAAAAATGCTTCGGAATTTTTTGGACAAAATCTGCAAAAGAAGGATTTTTAAACCGCGCGTGATTATTTGCGTTCCGAGCGGGGTTACCGAAGTTGAAAAAAGGGCTGTTGTTGATGCTGCAATGCAGGCAGGCGCAAGCAAGACTTTTCTTATTGAAGAGCCTATTGCCGCTGCAATCGGAGCGGGGATAGACATTTCAAAGCCGTGCGGGAACATGATAGTGGATATAGGAGGAGGAACAACGGATATTGCGGTTATTTCCCTTGGCGGGATTGTTGTAAGCGAATCGTTAAAAATCGCCGGCGATAAATTCGATGAAGCAATAATTAAATATATAAGGAAAAAGCATAATATATTGATAGGCGAGAGAACCGCCGAGAGCATGAAGATGAAAATCGGATGTGTTTTTAAGGATATGCCCGAACACAGCGAGGTAAGGGAAATGAGTGTCAGGGGGCGGAGCCTTGTTTCCGGTTTGCCGAAAACACTGACGGTTACATCCGACGAAATGTTTGAGGCGTTTGAAGAACCGGCCACGGCAATTGTGGAGGCTATAAAAGGCGTTCTCGAAAATACACCGCCCGAGCTTGTGGGCGACATAAGTACGCAAGGTATTGTAATGACGGGCGGGGGCTCACTTGTTTGGGGACTTGACAGGCTTATCGAATATGAAACCGGCATTAAAACGTTTATTGCGGAGGATGCCGTATCGTGTGTTGCAAGGGGAACTGGAAAGGCTCTTGAGGATATTCATGTATTAAAGGAGAGCAAATAGCAGGGAAGATAAACCCTATAGGGTTCGGCCCTCTTACGCCTGAAATGGCGTAAAATTACATATTCAAAAACCTAAACGGTGTAAAATGAATATAACCCTCTTGTTATGTTGATAATAATAATATTATTATTATTATTATTACAAAAAGCAAGGGGGTTTTCCGCTTTATGAAGGGCTTGATAATGGCGGGGGGCGAAGGGACAAGGCTTCGGCCGCTGACGTGCGGCAGGCCGAAGCCAATGGTGGATGTTATGGGGCGCCCCGTTATGGAATACATCATAGAACTTATGAAAAATGCGGGAATTACCGACATAGCGGTAACACTAATGTATATGCCTCATATAATTACCGAGCATTTCGGTGACGGCAGCAAATTCGGCGTCCGGATTAAGTATTATATCGAGGATACGCCCCTTGGAACTGCCGGAAGCGTTAAAAATGCACAGGAGTTTTTTGATGATACTTTTATAATTGTCAGCGGGGACAGTCTAACCGATATCGATATTAAAAAAGCGGCAGAATTCCACAAAGAAAAGGGCTCCGAGGCCACAATAGTATTAAAAAGCGTTGATAATCCTCTCGAATATGGAATTGTTGTGACGGATGAAAGCGGCGCCATAATACGGTTTTTGGAAAAACCGAGCTGGAGCGAGGTTTTCTCCGATACCGCCAATACGGGTATTTATATATTAAATCCATCCGTTTTAAGCCTGATACCGCCATCCGAGCGGTATGATTTCAGCAGGGATTTATTCCCGAAAATGCTTGCGGGCGGGCATAGAATGTTTGGTTTTGTTGCCGATGGGTATTGGTGTGATATCGGCGATTTGTCGGCGTATAAAAAATGTCATTTTGATATTTTGGATAAAAAGGTTGGCATTAAATTAAATTGTGTTGAAAAAAACGGCATATTAATGCACGATACTGCAGCCGTGCATCCCGATTCCGTTATATCCGCCCCGTGTTATATCGGCGATCTGGTTAGTATCGAGCGCGGCGCAAAAATAATGCCTTACAGTATTGTGGGAAGCAACAGCAGGATCTGTGAGGGTTCCTCGGTTAAAAAATCCGTTATTCAAAAAAATGTTACGATAGCAAGAACCACACAGGTGAGAGGCTGTATTATAGCAGACGGTGTGCGGGTAGGCGCCCACTCGATGCTGCTTGAAAACTCCGTAATCGGAGAAAAAACATGCATAGGTGATATGTGTGAAGTTAAGAACAACATAAAAATATGGCCTCAGAAGATTATTGAAAATGAAACGGTAGTCGGTGACAACCTTATATGGGGTGACAATTTCGGAAAAAGACTTTTCGGTGAAAACGGGGTTTCCGGCAAAATTAACGTTGAGGTAACTCCTGAGTTTGCAACACGGCTTGGCGCTGCCTTCGGTGCCGCCGGCAAAAATGCTAAGCTGTCGGTTAGCGGAGGCGCGGGGGGAGCTCTTGATATGCTGAGAAGTGCTTTCGTATCGGGACTTTTATCCTCCGGTGCAAAGGTTTATGATTTTGGGGGAATAACCTTGCCGGTTGCCCGTCGGGCCATACCTTTTTACGGTTTGGACGGCGGGGTGCATATTATGGCAATCAATACGGGCAACGAAATGAAGCTTGTTACAACCTTCCTTAACGAAAACGGAGCGGATATACCGCGCGATTTTGAGCGCAAAATTGAAATTCTGTTTATGCGTGAGGATTTTACGCGCTGTCAGCCCGATGTAATAAGCGAAATAGTCAGATTTTATGACTACAAGCTTTATTATATGCGTGAGATAATGAATGAAATCAAAGACAAGCTTAGTGTAAATATAAAAATCGAGGGCAGTGACATTGCAAGACAGCTGCTTTCGGATTTGGGGGCAGAAATTGTTACATCCGACGGGAAGGGAGTAATTACCGCGTTTGTTGATGAATACGCCGAACGCCTTGTTTTGGTTGACGAGCTTGGACGCACCATATCGGGCGAAAGTTTTGCCGCATTGGTATCTTTGATATCAATTAAAACGGGCAATAAAATCATAGCTTCCCCCATCAGCGGTTCCGGCTCGATTGAAGCCATCGCCGCTAAATATAACGCAAGCGTTGTCCGCTGCAAGACAGGGAAAGCCTGCATGATGGAATGCATGCAAAAAAACAACAGTATGCAATTCAGGATGATGTTCGATGCCGTTTATGCTTTGGCTAAAATTTGCTCTTTTATTTGCCGGGAAGGAATAATGCTTTCCGATTTGACGAATGAAATACCTGAAATTTATATGGTCGAAAAAGAAGTGGAATGTGAAGAGAAAAGCAAGGGGAAGGTTATTCGTTATATAACGGATACTGCAAGAAAGCAAAGCGGAAAAATTGAACTTGACGAGGGTGTTAAAATAATAAATGACAAAGGATGGGTGCTTATTGTTCCTCATTCCCAGAAGCCTGTATGCAAGGTGATATCCGAAGGGATAAACGAGGAATATGCAAACGAACTTTGTGATATATATATCGGGGAGGTGAAAAAATATTTAAAATAATTGATTTTATGTCCATAGTATGTTATAATACTTTAAATTATGTATGTACGGATTGTTTTAATTAATTAAGTGTTTAAATGTTTGAAACAGATATTATTGTGTGGAGGATAAAAAGTGCATAAAAAACAAAAATTAAAGATTGTTCCGCTCGGGGGCATGGAAGAAATCGGCAAAAACCTAACGGTTTTTGAGTACGGAAACGATATTATAATCCTCGATTGCGGGCTTGCGTTTCCCGATGATGAAATGTTGGGAGTTGACCTTGTTATACCCGATACGACTTACCTTGTGAAAAACAAAGAAAAAATTCGGGGCATTGTGTTGACTCACGGGCACGAGGACCATATCGGGGCACTTCCCTATGTGCTTCGTGACATTGACTGCCCGATTTATGGCACCCGTTTTACGTTAGGGCTTGTGGCCCACAAGCTTAAAGAACATGGTCTAATGGGAAGGGCCAAGTTAAAATCCGTATCTCAGGGAGATACCATTCGTTTGGGTGTATTTGAGATTGAATTTATAAGAAGTAATCACAGTATTCCTGATGTTTGCTGCCTCGCCATAACTACACCGGTTGGTGTGGTATTTCATACCGGCGATTTCAAAATTGATTCCACCCCGATTGACGGGAGCATGATAGATCTTGCAAGGATAGGAGAAATAGGCAGGCGCGGCGTGCTGCTGCTTATGTCGGACAGTACCAACGCAGAGCGGCCGGGATATACAATGAGTGAAAGTACGGTCAGTGTGGCGTTTGACGAGATTTTTCGTGCAAACATCCATAAGCGTATTATTGTTGCGACATTTGCTTCTAATGTGCATAGGGTGCAGCAAATAATAAACTGTGCCCACCAGTTCGGCAGAAAGGTTGCCGTATCGGGAAGAAGCATGCTGAATGTAATATCCGTTGCAATTGAGCTTGGATATATGAAGGTTCCAAAAGGAATAATAATCGACATAGACGACATTACAAAATATCAGCCGGAAAAGCTTGTTATAATTACTACCGGAAGCCAAGGGGAAACCATGAGCGCACTTACCAGAATGGCTTTTTCCGACCATAAAAAAATAAGCTTAGGTGCTGAAGATACCGTACTTATATCCGCTTCACCCATACCCGGAAATGAGAAATCCGTTTACCGGGTTGTAAACGAGCTTTTCAAGCGCGGCTGCGAGGTTATATACGAGTCCCTTGCCGAAATTCATGTTTCGGGGCACGCATGCAGGGAAGAGCTTCAAATAATGCTTGGGCTTGTAAAACCTAAGTTTTTTGTTCCCGCCCACGGCGAATATCGTCACCTTATGAGGCATGCAATGCTTGCCGAAAAAATGGGGGTAAGCAAAAAGAATATTTTCTTAATGAGTATCGGCCAGGTTCTGGAAGTGGAAGAAAACAGCGCAAGAATTAACGGCAGCGTTCCGGCAGGTAAAATTTTGGTTGACGGTCTTGGCGTGGGTGATGTGGGCAACATTGTATTAAGGGACAGGAAGCATCTTGCCGAGGACGGGATTATTGTTGTTGTTGTGACCATTTCATCCGACACGAAGGAAATTGCCTCCGGTCCGGATGTTATTTCAAGAGGCTTTGTGTATATGCGTGAAAGCGAAGGTCTTATCGAGGAAATAAAGGTATGTGCCAGTAAATCACTTGAAAACTGCAAGGCGAAAAACACCTGTGATTGGAATACGCTGAAAACAACGGTAAAAAATGATTTAAGTGACTTTTTATATGAAAAGACAAAAAGAAAGCCTATGATATTGCCCGTTATAATGGAAATATAGATATTTACGCCGTATTTTTCGGTTTTATATTTAGCATTAATATTTGAAAAATTGTTTGAGTTTCCCCATTTTTTTGAATAAAAACCGTTACAACCGTTGCCATATGTG
>LVAX01000085.1 GCA_001604215.1 Clostridiales bacterium Firm_18 | reverse complement strand
AACAGGAAATCAGGCTGAAGACGAACTGGATGCCGATATCTCCCAAGACTTTGACAGTTATGTGATTGACCCTGAGATTGCCCTGTACAAGCAGGTATTCTTCTCCGCAATATCAGTCAGCATTGACTTGATCCAAAAGATTGCCATCGATTCTCTCTATGCAAATCTGGAGCCGCATAAAGATAGTGAAAAGCAATGGTTGCCGGGAGGAGGCAGACGTCTCCTAACCTTTACAGACAACCGCCAGGGTGCAGCAAAACTCCCAACCGCATTAGATTGGCTTCATGAGATATATTTGGGAAATCGACTGCTTTACGAATCAATCATGGATGCACTCAAAAATAACCATAAGCATACGGCAGAACCCTTTGCATCCTTTTCCAAAATGGGACAGATGTGGCTATTGTATCACCCAGAAGCTAGCATGATTCTTTCAAACATGCTTGAGAATCTATCCAATACTTCCAGAGAAACGATAGTGCAAACGCTTCCAAAGTTGGTGGAAGAACACCCATCTGCTTTCCGGTTCGACGATTTTTACACTGAACCTAGTTTACTTGATGACATACTTGCTAATTGTAGCACAGAGAATAACATTTCTTTCGCAGACGCATCACAAGCACTCAGCAATTCTCCTGATCTTAAAGAGATGGCAGGTATCTTTGAGAAAATTGAAAAAGAAGAGCCCTGGGTGGAACCAGATTACCGCAGGCAAATTGCCTATTGGATTCTCATTCGTTCACTGGGCATCCTCTCTAGGTCACAATATCTACCTGAAAACTCTGGGTTGTTCAAACTTGATTTTAAGTTCCCTTCGATCTTTTGGGAGAAAATTCAGCAGAATCCAACCCTCTCTAAGTATTCAAACGACCAGCTCTGTGCACTTGTTAAAGGATTGCTTCACCACATGAGAGCCAATGGCGGTATAGCATCCATGACACCGAAATATGATGAATGCTTGTATCCAGCTTCCCGCTACATCCTTCAGAATGCATTAGTTAATCAGTATTTTGTTTTGAATCGCCCGAAACCTTCCCAGAAAGTCCCTTCCAATATCAAAGGTTGGTATACAGTGGGTTCTCAGAATGAGACTACCCTCACCAGAGTTATCAGAAAAGCATTGGGAAATATGAATCTGAGTGTCGAAGCATGCCACAATCTGCTTGCCGAGCTGTGGCCCCTCTTAATCAGTAATCTTTCTCATTGCTTTAGCAAACATGAGAAAATTACAGATGCCTATGCATTGAGACTGGATGATGCAGGGATTACCGAAAACCCAGTTATGTATCGTTGCCCCATCTGCAACAGAACCTCACCACACCACATCAATGGATATTGTATTTCAAGTTCTTGTTTTGGGAAGGTAGAAGTCCTTGATCAAAAGTCTGTTCATGACCTCTACGGTTATAAACGGACAATCTCATTCCCAAAACTTGGGATGAGTACTGTTGAGCATACAGCTCAATTAGAGTTGTCAGAATTAACTAAGAATGAGAAGCAGTTCATCGAAGGGAAAATTAACGTTCTAAGCTCGAGTACCACGATGGAACTAGGCATCGATATCGGAGGTATCACTTCCATTTTCCTAGCAAACTGTCCTCCTGGTCCAAGCAATTATCTCCAGAGAGCAGGTCGTGCCGGTCGTCGTGCCGACCGTGTCGCCTATGTGCTCACAAGTGCACGCAAAGTACCGCTCGACCATTATTTTTTCTTGCATCCGGACCTCTTCTTTACCAGAAAACCCCATGACCCGTATGTATCGCTTAATAGTGAGAAAATTGTCAAACGGCATCTCAACTCCTTCATCCTCAGAACATTTTTTGATCAGCTCATTGGAAAGGAGCCAACACTCCAAGAACTTCTGGCAAAAAAAAGTAATCCATTAGCCTCATATGGAACTGTAAAAACTTTCTTTGGATTTGAAAGCAATCCCCGACTGCCACACCCGATAATTGAACTTCTGCTGAATTGGCTGCATGATGCTCCGTTGTCTTCTGAAAGCAACATACTACTTGCAGGTACATCATTAGCCGTTGGATTCAATCTTCAAGCGTACTATTTGGAACTATATGATAGATTTAATGACGAATACGATATACTCAAGTCGTATATTATTGGAATCGAAAAAGAAATTGAGAACCAGGCAGAGAATGTAAAAAGACAGAAAGTCTTACAGTTCTATCAAAAATCATTGCTTGAAACCGACATCGTGTCATTCCTTATCAATCTTTCACTTCTGCCGAAATATGGATTCCCTACGGATGTTGTCTCATTGAATACAGTAAATAAGCGTACCAATGTAGATAAAGCTGCAGATGAAAACACTCAGAATCGATTCCGACTGCAACGCAGTAGTGAAATTGCCATCAGGGAATATGCACCTGGTACGGAAATCATTGCAGGAAAGCGCCTGATTAAATCAAAAGGACTAACATTCAGTTCCAATATCGGAGGTGAGAATTTTTCAGATGCCTCTACTTTTGAGTCACGGGGTTTTGTTGAGTGCACCACCTGTAATCATTTCTTTGTTGTTCCTCCTACCATAGATGAAATAGCTTGTCCAGTTTGCGGCACTCCAACGTATAGAAAAGTACCAGTAGTCAATAACGAAGCGATACAGGTAAAAACCAATCATATTCGTTACGGGATAATACCGAAAGGTTTCAGGGTGGATTACCAGGATGAGCAGCCTTATGCCCCGAACAAAATCAATAAGGACTTTCTTTCTACAGCATTCTATGCGTCCCTACAAACTGAAAGCAGTGCGTTTATTCAAATAATTCCTGATATTCTTCGGATTGCCACCACGCAATCAGCAACCTTCTATGCAATCAATAAGGGACCTAACAGTCAAGGATATGTTATATGCCCATCTTGTGGGCGAAGTGTTCCAAAATCCCAATACAAACCTGAAGATTTCAAGAACCATCCCAAGCTGTATTCAGACAAGCCATGCAATACCAACCTCACTCCAATAATCAGGAATTTGATGGCAGAGTTCATTACCGATGCAATCCAAATCCGATTTTCCAAGGACATTATCCCACTCGCTCAAAGTGACGTATTCATGAAGACATTTGGCCGTTGTCTCCAACTGGCTGCATCAAAATTCCTTGGTATTGATGACCGTGAAATACGCTTTTTGGTACAAGCATATTATGATCCGGAAACAAGTACTTGGAATAACCAGGAAATCGTCCTGTATGACGATGTTCCAGGAGGAGCTGGATACTCAGAAATGATTCAATCCCTATTCAGCCATCCCCGGTTCTATTCATACCTGTTGGAAGCTACAGAATGCCCCGATCAGTGCAATGCAGCTTGCCCAGCTTGCCTCATCACTTATGAGCGAGATGAAGCAGGTAAGCAAGTCTACAACCGTCACATAGTACGGGAGCTCCTCGAGAGAGAGGATATCAAGGCATATTTTAGCAACTATATCGGAACGGTGAATCCGAATGCAGGCGACCGATCGGTCACAGATGTTGTCGAGGATATTGTAAAATTATTGATGGGAAAACAATCGGGAAAGGTAGTACTCTACTTCAACAGTCTGCCCAACGATGAGTTTTCCATTATTGGCAGCAAATTTGGAGCTCTTCTGGATTTGGCGAAACAAGGAACCAAGGTGACTCTGGTATTTCCTTCTTCGCTTATTCTGAAAACAGATACTACAATACAGAAAAACTTGGGTTATGGACTTTCTTTCGCAGGAGAAAATCTACAGCTTCGAATCCGAGATGTTGTCGATCAATACAAGCTTGCAGCTGTTGTTGATACAAGCGAGGCTAGGTTCATCTATGAGAATTATTTACAAACTGAAAAGCCGTATACACCATTTGACCACTTCCCCTCAATACGCAAGATTGCATCAGAGGAGTACAGATTTCCAGAGCATCTTTCTTCACTCAAACTAGATGTAGAAAAGCAGGGTATTAGAAATATACGGACCGAGTTTAAAGGGGTATCGGCAGTCTCTGCAGTAAAGCTATGGAAATACCTTACTGAGCGCTTTGGATTGGATGAAGAAAAACCAATCGATGAGATTTGGTATGCCGATCGATATCTTCTCAGATATTCGGAAGTCTTATGCTTCTTGATGTTGCTCAATGATATGCCCCTTCAGCAAAGCTCAAGAGTACACCTAGCAGTGAACGATGAGAAAAGCACGGGTGCAAATTTTACATTCTGTGATCGTAGACAACAGCAAAGGTTCTTTAATGCACAGTTAACTCTTAATCCTTCTAATAAGGCAAAAATTCAACTTTATGTCACCACTGAACGATCACTTACTACTGATCCTGGTCAGACACATCAGCGAGAGCTCCAGATAAAGTATGTAGACGGGACTTTCTCATCATTCTCATTCGACTCAGGGATGAGTTTCTTCTCTCCCTTCATCGATTGGGATTGGAACTATGAACGTGAGCTATATCAAACAATGATGATCAGGATGGAGAAGAACCAACATAAGTATGCAAAATTCATGGACTCTCTCATTTTCTACTATCCAGAAGTCGAGGAAAAAGATGCTCTAAGTATCCACTTCAACCAAGCACTTATGGCACATCGCATAAAGGCTATAGAGTGATTATGAAAGAACACATCCTTGTTACGCTTGCAAAAAGACAATTTCTTAACGTTGAGCGAGAGACAGTCCATCTTGTAGATGAGCCTGAGATCAATGCTTTTCTCAATGATATTGAGCAGTATCCTCATGCTTATGTACTTGGATGTCTCATGGATTGCCAAATGAAGTCAGAAAAAGCCTTTGCCATCCCTTGGCTTGTCAAAGAATCTATAGGTTCCTTTTCGATTAATTGTTTGGCTGATTATTCAGAGGAATTCTACCAGAATTTATTCATCTCGAAGAATCTACATCGATTCTCAAATGACAAAGCAAAGGTTTTTCATGTTGCAGTCCAACGAATTGCCAATGAGTATAACGGAGATGCATCAAAAATTTGGGCTGACAATACGAGTAGCGCTGCTGTAGTGTATCGATTCCTCCAGTTCAAAGGATGTGGCATCAAGATAGCTACGATGGCCACTAATATCTTGGCAAGACAATTCAAAATACCTCTCTCAGATTATTACTCCATAGACATCTCTCCCGATGTTCATGTAGATCGAGTTTTGAAACGGGCAGGATTGGTCAGTATGGAGGTTTCCAGGGAAGCAATCATCTATAAGGCAAGAGAATTGAATCCTGAGTTTCCTGGTATCATAGATTTCTCTTGTTGGGAAATCGGACGCCAGTTCTGCAAACCGCAGAACCCTCTCTGTAATCAATGCCCGATACAGTCAGAATGCAAATTGTTTTAAGACGTTTAATAATAAGGAGTAGCAAATGGCCGATTATTCAAGGGATGAGGTAATAGCACTGTGCAAACGTGTAGAAGAAATTCAATTTTTCTATAAAGAGCCTTTTTTAAATAGGCGGGGTCCAAGATCGTCCAATAAGGAAAAGTATTCAGAAATTGTTGCCGAATGGATTATCGACCACATGGATAAGTTCCAACAGATCCCAACAAACCACCGTTCAAACTCGTATTATACAAAAGAGCATGATGGAAAATCGAATCGGCCCGATGCTCATAGCGAAAAACAAATTGCAATCAAGATGTTTAATCAAAAAGTCATCCCTGGCGTGGGAGTAATTCTTGACTATCAAACCCCATTGAAGGATAAGAATTCTGATAAATTTGGAGAAATTGACTTACTTGCGTTTGATAATGACGAACGAATTCTGCGGATACTAGAATTGAAAGTTCCCAATAGTAAGGAAACCATGCTCAGATGCGTAATGGAGGCTTATACCTATCTCAAACAAGTTGATCACAAAAAGTTGATCGAGGACTTCAACCGTGATGGGAAAGCGAATATCCCAGAGATTACACCAATTATCGCTTGCCCGTTTATTTTCCGCTATAATACCGATGGTGCTTATAGTCAGCAATACCAAGAGTATCAAGAGATGCTAGAAAATCGGCGACCAAATCTCAAAACACTGATGGAACTTCTAGATATCAAGCCGCTCATTATTGAAGGCAGCGAAGGACAGTATACAGCGAGAGAGCTATGATAATCACAATCCATAGAGGACAGAACCAAAT
>LVAX01000084.1 GCA_001604215.1 Clostridiales bacterium Firm_18 | reverse complement strand
TTGGGAAGTGGCATCCGCCATTTCCCTTTCTTTGTGCCAATAATTATTTTACACTAAGAGCCGCAAAATGCGACAGAAACAGCAAAGGGTAAGCCGGCCAACGTTAAAAACTACGGCACAGCGCCGAAGCCAATGCAAACCGAAACGCAAGAGCAAATGCCGCAAAACTACGGCACAGTGCCTAACGCGGTTAATTTGCCGCCAAAAACGACCGCACAGACAGAAATGCAGCAAAACAATATAAATTTACCCCCAGCAGTAGAAAACGGCTTGCAGGGGCAAAATAAAAACATTTCTATCAGAGAGCAAATAAAAAACAATATTGACGAGCTGAAAAAAATGCAGGCCGTTTCCGCTGTAAATCCAGATACACTTAAGCCGGGCGAAAGTGGCTTTATGGGTAATGTAATTAATTATTTTAAAAGTTTGGGCAACATAATAAGACGCCCGGGTTTTGGCGACGTTATAATTAATGAGCGTCACTTAAAAGGAACTCTTAAATATTTTCCTAATAAAGCCGAAATGGCAGCTTTTACTGCGATACCCGACGTTATACGAAGTGGGAAACAAATATATTATAACGAGAACCAAAAATCGAGAGGCTACGCTTCGTATACGTTTGCGGCTCCGATTACAATAGGAAACGACACTGGAATTATGGCAGTTGTTGTTACTCGCCCGAACGAAAGCAATTATTACAAAATTCACAGAGTTTTAACCCCTGACGGTAAAGAATTTTTGCTTGATACGGAAAAGACACTCCCCGTAAAGAATGCGGGCGGCAAAACTGTCGACACCGCTATTACGGAAGCGCCTATTTCCGACAATAGTGTACCACAATCCCCCGCAGAAGTCAAGAGCAATAAACCGCAAAATGTGATGGAAACAGTAAAGGATATAAACAGACCTACACAGCAGGAAACGGGCTCACAGGGGCAGGAAACGGGTGCAAGAAAAAGCGTACGCGAATTAGTCGGGACTATTGACAACAGCAGTTACAATATACCTAAAATATCGACACCCAAAGATGTATATATTGACGACAACGGGAATCCTTTGCCGCAATCGAAATATCCGTCTGCAATCAGGAAATATATGCTTAAATTATTCAGAGGAAAGGTGCTTAAAATAGGCAAAGACCACAAAGTATATGTTAGCAAAGAGGGTGTAGAAGAATTTGCGTTCCCCGTTAAAAGACTGAGCAGCGATATTAAACTGGCAAAATATGACGCAGGCGCTAACCTTGATAAAACACTTGAGCCTGCCATGTTTTTGGTGAATGTAGCTGACGACGGTAGTCACCCCAAAGCTACTGGCGGATGGGATAACTTTTATGTAATGTTTGAAACCGAAAGCGGCATATATTCGGGTATAGTCAAAACTATGATGACTGATAGGGGAAGGGTGTTTTATGATATTACAGAGATGCAAAAAGAAGATGTATCTCGGGCAACCCGCGGTGACAACGAAATAAATTCGTCGCCCGCTATGCCCGGAACATCTTCTGAGCTTAGTGTACCACAATCCCCCGCGGAAATCAAGAGCAATCAACCGCAAAATGTGACAGAAACAGTAAACATACCTACACAGCAGGAAACAGGCTCGCAGGGGCAGGAAATAGCTGAAGGGTTAATAAGCAAAATCGAGCAAAGCATACCACTACTTAAACACACGCAGCCGGTTTCAAAGCTGTCCGGACAAGAATTCCAAAAGGTTGAAGGAAAAAGCTTGGTAGAACAAGTAAGTGGATTTTTCAAAAGCATAGGTAATAAAGTGGCAAATCCTCAATTAGGCGAAGTTATATTAAACGAGCGTGGAATTAAAGACAGCATTGCTCACGGCTTGGGGCGAATAAAGGCGGCTGCATTTTTGGCTGTGCCTGATGTGATAAAAGGTGGCGAAATAGTAGAAACGCAAAGACAGTGGAAAGGCAGGCTGTATGATACGGCTGTCATTGTGGCCCCCGTTGAAATTGGCGACGATCTTCATCACGTTGGCGTGGTTGTAATTAAAAATCCTGACAACAACAGATATTACTTGCATGAAGTAGTATCAAAGAAAAGGCGATTCAACACCGTTCAAGACCGGGCCGGAAAATAAAATCCGTTATCCCGGCGGTGCGAATACGCCTTCCGAAATAAATATACCACAATCCCCCGCGGAAATCAAGAGCAATAAACCGCAAAATGTGATGGAAACAGTAAGAATAGAGGAAGATTTAAGGGACGCCTTATAAATTTTAATATGCGGCAATTGCCAATCGATAACTTTTAAATGTTTTTATAATTTTTTACGTACAAGGAAATAATAAAAAAACAAATTGCCGATACGGGCGGTGATAATACTTTGTACAGCTTTATCAAAAGAAAAATACAATATTTGAATGTTCCTGGCAAAACGGCGGACAATGCCGAAAATGTTCAGGAAATTATGCTGACTAAAAACATTCAAAGAAATCTGGCAAGCTTCTCCGGTGAGATGGGCGTTGATAATGATGTGGTAATTCGCAACTTTACGTTTGGAAGAAATAACAGCGTGCAAGCGGCCGTTTTATATCTTGACGGGTTGACGGACAAGCAGCAGGTAGACAAAAACATAATATCGCAGCTGCTGAAAAACAACACATTCGATCGCGACTGTGATATAAAGGATATTGAGAATTATCTCGCATCGTCGGGGGATATGTATTTAGCTGATTCTGTCGACTCGATGATAGGAAGCTGCCTTTCCGGAAACGCCGCACTTTTATTCGACGGCTTTGATACCGCACTTATTATCGGATGCAAGTACTGGGAAAAAAGAAGTGTGTCCGAGCCCCAGACTGAACCGGTGATAAGAGGCCCGAGGGAAGGTTTTACGGAGGATTTTATAACAAACCTATCCCTGGTAAGACGCAAAATAAAAAGCTCGTCCCTAAAAGCGGAATTTATGACAATCGGAAAAAGGACAAAAACAAAAGTATGCGTGTTATATATTAAAGATATTGCAGACGCGAAAATTGTTGAAACAATTAAGGGAAGGCTTAAAAGAATAAATACCGATGCGATACTTGAAACGGGATATATCGAGCAGTATATAGAAGATTTCCCCCTTTCCATTTTTCATACCACCGGATATACGGAAAAACCGGACGTGGCGGCAGGGAAATTACTTGAGGGCAGGATAGCAATAGTTGTGGACGGGACCCCGTTTGTCCTTACCGCGCCACGGCTTTTTGCGGAAAACTTTCAAACGGCCGAGGATTACTATGTTGGCAGTATATACGGAAGCCTGATCAGAATACTGCGTTTTATTTCATATTTTATTGCAATATTCGCGCCGGCAATTTATGTTGCGCTTTCAACCTTTCATCAAGAGCTTATACCCACATCGCTGCTTATAACAATGGCAAAGGCAAGGGAAGGGGTTCCGCTGTCCGCTTTTTTTGAAGCACTTGCAATGCTTATTGCATTCGAAATATTAAGGGAAGCGGGGCTGCGGCTGCCGCGGGCGGTGGGTCAGGCAATAAGTATCGTGGGTGCGCTTATAATGGGTGATGCGGCGGTTGCCGCGGGTTTTGTCGGCTCTACAATTGTTATTATTATTGCGCTTGCTGCGGTTGCTTCGTTTGTTGTAACACTGCAAATTGAGTCCGTATCAATTTTACGTTTAATTATGCTTTTTTTGGCGTGGTTGTTCGGAGGCTACGGCATTGCGCTTGGTTTTCTCGGGCTTTTAATTCATCTTTCAAACTTAAAATCATATACCGTACCGTTTTTGGGATCTATAGCACCGGCTGAGGCAAAAGCTATGAAGGATGTATTTGTAAGAGCCCCGATGACCGCAATGAATACAAGGGAACTGCCTGCCGCGAGCGGCGATGCGGACAGGGGCAAAGGCAAACGGGGGTGATTTTGATAACAGCTTTAAAGCGCATAGCTTTGATTTTTTTCACATGGTTTACAGTATTTTTTTTATCCGCATGCTGGGACAGGCGTGAAATGAATTCCATTTCATATGTCTTGGGTGTCGGGCTTGACCCTTGCACCGAAAAGGAATTGGAGCTGACGCTGCAGGTTGCAAAGATGGAAGAAACATCCAAGTCAAGTCAAGGCAGAGGAGGAGAAGGCTCGAGTCAAGAATCAGAGGACGGTAAAGCCTTTATAAATTTAAAAGCCGAGTGCGGCCCGATATTTTCGCAGGTAAGAAAGCTTAACAAGCAATATGGCAGGAAGCCCTTTTTCCAGCAAAATTATGCAATTATTTTTAATGAAGAGGTTGCAAGGCGCGGTTTAAAAAAATATCTTGACTTTTTTTTGCGGTACCATGAAACGCGTCAAAATGTCTGGGTATTGGTTTCGGAAGGCATGGCAAGGGACATTTTAAGCATAGAGCCCAAGTTTGAAAAAATACCCGCAGTTAAAATTGACAAGCTTATTCATAATCAGGTATCATTATCGGCATCTGCCGGCGTTAAATTGATCGAGCTTGTACAAAAGCTTGAAAACAAGGATATAGACCCTTTGCTGACACTGGTAAAAAAAGAAAGCGGGGATCAGGACGAAGATATTGTTACAATTGAGGGTATGGCGGTTTTTAAGCATGATAAATATGTGGGAAGTATTGACAAAGTTGCAACAAGAGGTTACCTGTGGGCAAAAGGGAAGGTGGAAGGAGGAATAATTAACGCAAGCATTGATGAAAATAGCTTTTGCGCGGTGGAAATAAAAAAAACAAGCGGCAAAATGAAGGTTAAGGTCGGCGAGGACAATACCGTATCCGTCAGTATTAAGGCAAAATGCACGGGAGATTTGGGTGAGTTAAAAGGATTTGAAGGTGTTGGGGTAAAGGATGTTATAAAAGCAGCGCGGGAAGGCGCAAGCAAGGTTATTGAGGATGAAATAAAAGCGGCTTTTGAAAAGTCGGCGGAATATGAAAGCGATTTTTTGGGAATAGGTGATTATATCAGACGGCATGATACCAAAAAATGGATTGAAATAAAAGAGGGCTGGTATAGTATGCTGCCCGGCGTGCAGCTTGATGTGAAGGCCGAAGTTAAAATAGACGAGATAGGGGAAATTAACAAACTGGAGAACCCGCCAAGTTAATGTTTAAAAAAGGGTGGTGCGATATTTATGATAAGACAGGAAAAGGGAAGTATAACGCCAAATCATTTTATCTTCTGCGTTGCTTGCTTTATACTCTCATCGCCTCTCGTGCAGGCATTTTATATAAGTATTATCAAGCAGGAATCATGGATAGCAATAATTGCCGGGTTTTTAGCTTTTATCCCGGTTTTGCTTTTGTATTTTTCGCTTATTAAAAGCTTTCCGCAAAAAAACCTGATACAAATAAATGATCTGGTGTTCGGAAAAACAGGAAAAGCCGTTTCGTTATTATATATTTGGTTTTTTTTGACAATCGGTTCTTTAAATATAAGAGATGTGGTTTCTTTTGTTTCGATAAATATTCTTCCGGAAACGCCGCCCGTTGTAATCGGAATTACTTTTATTGCGGTATGTGCGTGGTCGGCAAGAAGCGGTTTTGAAACGCTTGTAAGGCACGTCATGTTTTTCATTTTTATATCGTTTTTGTTAATTATCTCTTCAACATTGATAAGTATAAACAATATGAATATGGAAAACCTCTTACCCGTTTTTTCCCAAGAATTTGCGGAATATGCCAGGGCATCCCATGTTGTGGCAGCCATACCGATAGGGGAAATATTTATTTTTTTGCTTTTTATACCTTTTGTGACCGGAAAGCATGCCGACATTAAAAAAGCATATTTTTTCGGTGCGCTGATAGGCTTGGCAGGCATTCTCATTATTTTTTTAAGAGATATTTTAGTGCTTGGGGATGCAATTACGATTGCGCAATATCCTTCCTTTGAAACTCAAAGGCTTATTGATGTTGAAGAGTTTTTTACACGGCTTGAAATTTTTTACGCGCTTGCCATTATAATAATGCTATTTTATAAAACCAGCGTTATAATTTATGCCGCTTCGCTTGGAATATCACAGGTCTTTAACTTAAGCGGATTTAAGCATATTACAATATCAATCGGTGCAATAGCTTTGATATACTCGTTTTTTGTTTTTGAAACAACCGCTGAAAACTTAGAGTGGGGCGTTGATACCGCTTCGATTTTTTCAACATTGTTTCAGGCAGTAATTCCGGCAATTACGATAATTGTTGCAAAGATAATAAAGCGTTCGGGCGCGTAGCGCTTTTCCGAACGCTACCGCTCGCCGCGCGAGCGTAAGCGTAGGCGGATTCATTCCGCCGGAGCGTGAAATTGCGCGGATTTTGATTGGGTTTCCTATAAATTAAAAAAACAGGGGCAGGGAGTGCAGAAAAGACATGATTTTATTGGTTCTAATTTTTATAATAATAGCCGCCATTGACTTGCCGCCTATTTTAAAAAAAAGAGGCAGGGCAGATGTTATTGCTTTTTCTGTAATTTATTCAATGGCGTTTATATTGTCGCTGCTTTTTGTGTTGGACATAAAAATTCCAAGCCCCGCTAAAGGTTTTGTCTTTATAGTAAGGGACGTTTTGGGCATCAGTTACAAAAAACACTAATCCGGTATTCGGCACTTTGCTTAGGCATATGGAGTTCAACTCTCTTATGCCAAGGCGCAGAATTATTCGGCAGGCATTATTTATAATTTTTTCATATTTCTGTATTGAGATGGAGATATGCCTTCATATGCCCTGAAAACTTTTGAAAAGTGATGTAAATCGCAAAAACCGGTACTAATTGCAATTTCCTCTATTTTATTATCCGTTTCCAGAAGCTGCTCCTTTGCAACCAAAAGTCTATGCTTAATAATAAATTTTGTAATGTTATAACCGGTATGTTTCAAAAATAGTTTGCTTAAATATGTCGGTTCCAAATGAACTTGATTTGATAGTTCCCAAAGGCGGATTCTGTGCATGTAATTTGATTTTATATAATTAATAACTCGTATAATTTCGTCCGGGTATTTATTTGTTTCAAAGCTTTGACTTTGTTCCCTCAGCAATGCTATAAGAAATTCAACAAAATATGATTTGGTTAATATATCAGATCCTGTTTGACGCTTTTGTTTTTCGGCTATAATCTTTTTTAATAACAATTGCATGCTTTGGGAATTATGAATTGATATGTGCTCGGGAAAATTCAGCTTGACTTTTAAAAAATTAACAGGATTTTCCGGCGCGGTTTCATAATGATGCGCTAAGGTGCTTTTTGAGCTTATATTTAAAGTGCTTTTTATATTTGAAACATAGATGTCAAAATGAATGCAAAGAAATTCAAAGGGCAGCGTGACAGACTTTCCGTTGTGGCGAATGTTAGGTTTAAAAAGAACCAGATCATTTTCTTTTACGTTATACGTCCGGTTATTGATGTTGAATTGTCCTGTGCCTTTGGTAATTAATAAAAATTCATGATTTCCTATTTTTCTGTCTTTTAATTCCCAGAATTTTAAATATTTATCCTCCGCACAGTATCTTATGTACGCAGTGAGATAAACATATTAAAAAATACTTGATAATTCTAAGTTGATTGACGAGGCCATTAAAATCCCTTCTTATCGCTATTTCGTATGGTTGTGCAGGCTTCATTTATCGGACATTTTGTTTTCCTTTATGATTTTACCATGTTTTCCATGATTGCACAAGAACATACAACCAAAAAACAAAAATATACAAATAAATTTAAAACTGTTTATAGTATAATACCCTATATAAGAACTAATCTTGAGGAGGGTCAGGGTATGAGCAAACTGACAAGCAAAGAACGAATCAGCAGGATGTTTGAGCATAAAGAAGCAGACAGGATACCTATATGGGATTCCCCTTGGAGGGGCACTGTTAATCGCTGGCACCGGGAGGGTATGCCGGACAACATGGATTATACGGATTATTTCGACCTGGATAAAATTGCGTTTATTGATGTGGATATTACGCCCCGGTATGAGTGTAAAACAATTGAGGAAACAGAGAATTACATAATTTATACAACTTCATGGGGAGCAACCTTGAAAAGTTTCAAAGCGGAGGATTCCACCCCGGATTTTTTGGATTTCACCATAACTGCGCCGGATAAATGGTTAGAAGCAAAAAAGAGAATGGTTCCAAGCAGCGACAGGATTGATTGGAATTATCTTGAATCCAACTATAAAAAATGGGTTGAAGAAGGACAGTGGATTGTTGCGAACTTCTGGTTCGGTTTTGATGTAACTCATTCATGGACGGTAGGCACCGAAAGGTTTTTAATGGCTTTGGTGGAAGACCCTGACTGGTGTGTAGATATGTTTAACCATTATCTTGACATGAATATTGCATTATTTGACATGGTTTGGGAAAAGGGCTATCGTTTTGACAGTAT
Organism: Clostridiales bacterium Firm_18; assembly: GCA_001604215.1. Lineage (GTDB taxonomy): Bacteria > Bacillota > Clostridia > Monoglobales > Firm-18 > Firm-18. The sequence continues at coordinate 40,131 of LVAX01000084.1, read as the reverse complement.
AAAATGGCCGGACGACATGGGATATAAGAATAATCAATTCTTTTCAGTAAATATGTACAGAGAGTTATTAAAGCCGGTTCATAAAAGGGCAATTGAATGGGCTCACAGCAAAGGCATCAAGGCGCATCTTCACTCCTGCGGAGATATTAACCCATTCATACCTGAGCTTGTGGATATCGGACTGGATGCATTGAATCCTTTGGAAGTAAAGGCGGGAATGAATCCCGTTGAAATCAAAAAAAAGTATGGGAATGACCTTGTTTTGCATGGCGGTGTCAATGCCGTATTATGGAGTGATATTGAAGCAATAACTGCAGAGATAGAAAAAACCCTTCCTGTATTGAAAGAATCGGGGGGATATATTTTCTCTACGGACCACTCTATTCCCAATAATGTAAGCCTGAAGGACTTTCAGCAGGTTATAGATTTAGTTAAAAAATCAGGGCGTTATTAAAAAACAGATTTGCACCGCGCAGTTTCGGGTGAAAGCGGGGTTATTCTGCCGGAGCGTTTATATTAAATTTCAAAAAAAGTGTTCGATGCGCTGTGCGCCCGAACACTTTTTTTAAATATTAATTTTTTTAACCTCAATCTTCAAAACGCTTTTCCAAAGCTTCAAGCTGCTCTGAAAGCTTTTTGGGTAGCTTTGAGCCGAATTTTTTATAATGCTCTTTAATCGATTCTATTTCTTTAATCCACATGTTTTTATCTATGCTGAGCAGTTCATTAATGTCACCTTCGCTGATATCAAGCCCGTTGGTGTCGATAGCGCCCTTGGCAGGCATATAGCCGATAGGCGTTTTAACTGCTTCTCCTTTGCCCGATACCCTTTCGACTATCCATTTGAGAACACGGCTGTTTTCGCCGAAGCCTGGCCACAGCCATCTTCCGTTTGCGTCCTTGCGGAACCAGTTGACATAAAATATTTTAGGCAGCTTGTCGGACGTTGTCATATTGCCGATATCAAGCCAGTGCTGCAGGTAATCACATACATGATACCCGATAAACGGAAGCATTGCAAAGGGGTCGCGGCGTACCTGGCCGATATTGTCCGAAATGGTAGCTGCGGTAATTTCCGAACCCATTATAGAGCCCATAAAAACACCGTGCTCCCAATCAAAGCTCTCATGCACCAAAGGAATGGTATTGGGCCGTCTGCCGCCGATTAAAATAGCGGAAATGGGAACTCCGTTGGGGTCTTCCCAATCGTCCGAAATAACAGGGCATTGGCTTGCGGGTGCGGTAAAGCGAGCGTTGGGATGTGCGGCTTTTTCGCTTGAAGAGGGTGACCAGTCATTGCCTTTCCAGTCTATTAAATGGTCGGGGGCGTCATAGCCGATACCTTCCCACCAGACATCTTTGTCATCCGTTAATGCCGCGTTGGTAAATATGGTGTTCTTTTCTATGCTGTGCATGGCATTGGGATTTGATTCCATTGATGTGCCGGGGGCCACGCCGAAAAATCCCGCTTCGGGGTTAATTGCGTAGAGCCTTCCGTCCTTGCCGAATTTCATCCAGGCAATATCATCACCGATTGTTTCAACCTTCCAACCCGGGATAGTGGGTATCAGCATGGCAAGGTTTGTTTTTCCGCATGCACTGGGAAATGCGCCGGCGATATATGTTTTGTTGCCGTCGGGATCCGTAATTTTCAAAATAAGCATATGCTCCGCCATCCAGCCTTCGTCGCGTGCCTGAACGGAGGCTATGCGCAGCGCAAAGCACTTTTTGCCAAGCAGCGCATTCCCGCCGTAGCCTGAACCGTAAGACCATATGGTCCTTTCCTCTGGGAAATGGCTGATGTATTTTTGGTCCATCGGGGCGCAAGGCCAGGATGAATCCTTTTCACCTTTTTCAAGGGGTGCTCCGACGGAATGAAGACATTTGACAAAATCCCCGTTCTCGCCGAGAACGTCCAATACCGCCTTGCCCATGCGAGTCATAATCCGCATATTCAAAACGACATAAATGCTGTCTGTTATTTCAACGCCTATTTTGGATATGGGCGAACCAATCGGGCCCATGCTGAACGGGATAACGTACATTGTTCTGCCCTTCATGCATCCGCGGTATAAATCCGTCATGGTAGCTTTAAGCTCGACAGGGTCAATCCAATTGTTTGTGGGCCCCGCATCCTCTTCTTTTACGGAAGATATGAATGTCCTGTCTTCAACACGTGCAACATCGGACGGATGCGAGCGGAACAATACGCAACCCGGCCGTTTTTCAGGATTTAAGGGAGTTGCCATGCCGATATCTACAGTTTCCTGTAACATGCGGTCATATTCCTCCTGTGAACCGTCGCACCAATAAATGTCGTCCGGTTGGCATAAGTCGGCAACTTCTTTTACCCACGCCTCCAATTTTTTGTTAGAAATCATTGTTATTCTCCCTTTCGTTATTTAAAAAATTTCCCCATTATGATTTTATAATATAAAAAAAAAGACGTCAACGTTAAAACAAACAAAATTTAAGTGTATTTATTGTATATTATTTATATTATTTGCAAAAATACAATAAAAATAAATTTGTTGTAATAAAGAATTAATTAAAGTGGTTGAAATTTCGAAAAAAAGCAGATATTGCAAACAAAACAAATAAGTGTTATAATTTACTTAAATTAAGAGCAAATGCAAGATGAGAGGGGAAGGGTATGTTTGACGTAATAATAATCGGGAACGGCCCGGCAGGGCTTTCCGCGGCCCTGTATACAAAACGAGCCGGACTTGATACGCTTATTATAGGGCGCGATAACGGTTCGCTTGCCAAGGCCGATAAAATCGAAAATTATTTCGGTTTTCCCGAGCCGGTATCGGGAGAAGAGCTTATAAGAAGCGGAATAGCTTCTGTTAAGAGACTGGGTGTTGAAATGATAACGGATGAAGTCGTCAACATACAATATACCGGAAATTTGCTTGTGAAAACCAAGTCACGAGTGTTTGAAGCAATGTGTGTAATAGTTGCAACCGGTACCTCCCGCAGCACGCCTAAAATTGAAGGCTTAGCGGAGTTTGAGGGCAGGGGTGTTAGCTATTGCGCGGTATGCGACGGTTTTTTCTACAGGGGAAAAGATGTATGCGTATTGGGTGAAGGAGTATATGCCCTGCACGAGGCCGAAGAGCTTTTACCCGTTACAGGGTCAGTAACCATTTTGACAAACGGATTGAAGCCTTCTTTTAATGTGCCCCCGTATTTAAAGCTCAGGACCGAAAAAGTAAAAAAAATCAGCGGGAGCAAATCGGTTGAGCAGGTTGAGTTTGAAAAGGGAGAGCCCCTTAAGGTAAGCGGGGTTTTTGTCGCGGTAGGTGTTGCGGGCAGCACCGATCTTGCAAAAAAAGTAGGAGCGCAAATCGAAGGCAATAAAATAGTTGTTGATGAAAACATGTCGACAAATGTGCCCGGCTTGTTCGCGGCGGGGGACTGCACGGCGGGTATGCTGCAAATATCAAAGGCTGTTTATGACGGAGCAAAGGCGGGAACGGAGGCTATAAAGTATATAAGGGAGCACAAAAGAGCTTAAATATTGGAAACGGGGAGGCGGTTTGTTTTGGATAAGGACGATTTATTATTTATTAAGAAGCATTTTGACTTTTGGGATAAACTTACTGCCCGGCAGGAGGAAATGATTTTAAGCAACATATTCCCTGTAAAATATGAAAAAGGACATACGATACACAGGGGCGGAAACGATTGTCTCGGAATATTACTGGTAAAAAGCGGAAGGCTGAGGACGTATGTTTTGTCGGAAGAAGGCAAAGAAGCAACCCTTTTCCGGCTGGGAAGGGGAGAAATATGCGTCTTGTCGGCGGCATGCATATTAGACAGCATAACCTTTGACGTTTATATAGACGCAGAGCTGAGCAGCGAGGTTTTTGTGCTTGCTAAAAATGAATTTGAGCGCTTATGCAAAGAAAACGTATATGTGGAGAATTTTTCATACAAGGTAATTACTTCGCACTTTTCGGATGTTATGTGGGCAATGGAGCAAATGCTGTTTATGAGATTTGAAAAACGGCTTGCCATATTTTTAATTGATCAATCCTCCCTTGACGGGACGCAATACATAAAAATGACTCATGAATCCATTGCGAATCATTTGGGAAGCGCAAGGGAGGTAGTGTCCCGTATGTTAAAATATTTTGAAAGCCTGGGTATTGTGGAGCTCTCGCGCGGGGATATAAAAATAGTTGACAAAAACAAATTAAGAAGCATTGCGTCATAAATTGCGCTTGTGCCGCAATTGATGTTTGTAAACAAGCCCGGTTATTTTTGTAAGCCGCGTTTACGACCTATACTCCAGGGGAGTTACACCAACGACTTTTTTGAATACCCTTGAAAAGTAGCGCGAATCGTAGAAGCCGGACATAAGGGAAACATCTGCAATGCATGGCTTTCTATCGCTGCTTTGGGATAGGAGCTTTTTCGCATATTCAATTCTTAGATTCATGAGATAAGAAACAGGTGTTACCCCTGTTTCTTTTTTAAAGCATCTTCTAAAATAATCCTTGCAGTAGCCTGTTTTTTGTATTGCTTGGGCAATTTGAAAGTCCGGGTTGGAAAAATTTACAATAATCTCATTCTTAAAGAGCTCCACTACTTGGTTTTTAGGCTTGTCGCCGCACCAGCTTATAAGCAGTTGACGCATGGTTTCATAGATAGACTCTAAAATCAACCTATAATTCGGGTTCTTTTTATAAAACACTCTTAGCGCCATGAACATCAATGCTTCAAATGTTGATTCCTCATCATCGCTAAAAACTGGTACCGTATCCCTTGTGGGCAGTATCAGATCATCCACTTGTAAGAATATATCCTTGAACTTGCCCTTTGCGCTTTTGTAGTGAGAGACCCCCGGAGGTATACATGTTATAGTGCCCGGGGCAAACTCGTATTGTTTATTCCCTATTCGTGCAATACCGTATCCTTCTAAATTTAAAATAATTTCCCACTCATCGTGTATGTGCGCCTTTGCATAGGATTGTGGATAGGGTGCAATACCTACATAATTAACCTTCATGTTATATCCTCCTTTCAATATTACTTTAACATAATAAGTCGTTTTTGTCCACATGTTAGTCGTTTTATTTCTCACGAATTGCATAGTATGATGTTATACTTTAAGTAGGATGAGAAAAAACAGGCTAAGAGGTGGCGAAAAGTGAAAATAGCTATAGGAAGCGACCATATAGGTTACGGTTTGAAGCTTCATATAATCGACTACATAAGGTTAAAGAATATTGTGATAACCGACTTTGGCACGCACAACGAGGAGCGTACCGACTATCCCATTTACGCTAAGAAGGTAGCAGAAGCGGTGGTATCGGGAGAGTATGACGCAGGAATTTTAGTTTGTGGCACAGGTGTAGGTATTTCTATTGCGGCTAACAAGGTAGACGGCATCCGCTGTGTTGTGTGCTCGGAAGCCTACAGCGCAAAGCTCGCGCGGGAACACAACAATGCAAATGTACTCGCTTTCGGTTCCCGTGTCATAGGCACGTCAACGGCAGAGGCAATTGTTGACGCTTTTTTAACTGCCGAATATGAGGGCGGACGTCATCAAAAGCGAATTGACATGATTACAAAAATCGAAAGGGGGGAAATGTAAAACTGTGTACAAGTTGGGAATTGATATAGGCGGAACAAAGATAAACATCGGATTATTAAGCGAGGACAATAGTATAGCGTTCAAGCACATGACAAAGGTGCCGGAGTACAAGAGTGCTGATTTGATAATCACTTATCTAAAAGAAACCTTGGATTCTTTTCTTGCCGAAAACGGAATTTCATACGGACAGATTGAAACCTGCGGAATCGGCATACCCGGAACGGTTAGTAAGGACGGGAAAATTGCTTTAAAGACGCCGAATTTAGGCTGGGAAAACGAGGCGGTTGCCGAAAAATTTCAAAATCTAACCGGTTTGCCCACAAGGCTTATACAGGACTCAAGAGCCGCCGCATGGGGTGAGTATAAGGCGGGAGGCGGTCAGGGCAAGCAAATCGTAGTTTGCATTACCCTGGGTACGGGTATAGGTACGGGGATTGTAATAAACGGTGAAATTTTTGACGGTGCGCTTAATGGCGCCGGAGAAATAGGTCATATTCCCGTTGTCCAAGGCGGCAGGAGCTGCGGCTGTGGCAAAAAAGGCTGCCTGGAGAATTACACCGCCGGTCCGGGACTGGAGATGAGCGCAAAGGAAGCTTATGGCCAGGATGCTACGCCGGGTGACCTTTTTGAAAGGGCAAAAAACAAAGAGAAAAAAGCTGTGCAGATTATCAATGATGCAATCTGTATGCTGGGCAACGGTATTGTCGCAATCATTAATCTTCTCTCGCCTGACTGCCTGCTTTTCAGCGGAGGCCTTAGCAGTCAAAGGGAGATGCTTATTGAGCCTCTTGTCAAATACATAAGGGAGCATTGCTACAACCTGTCTGCCGGTTTGTATATCGGCATGGCGCACTTTGGTGCGGATGCACCTCTTGTGGGCGCAGCGCTGGTACCTAACATAGCTAAGCGCAGAAGCGTTAAAATGTCCGCATCAATCATGTGTGCGGATATGCTGAACCTGAGCAGGGATATTGCGGAACTGAAAAAGGCAGGTATTGATTACCTTCATTTTGATATTATGGATGGACATTTCGTACCGAACCTGATGCTTTCTATGGATATAATAAGCGAAATCCGGGGCAGCACAGACATACCCTTTGATATTCATCTTATGACGCAAAGCCCGGAGGATATCATCCCAAGGCTAAAGCTTCAAAAGGGAGATATTGTGTCTGTTCACTGTGAAAGCACACCTCATGTACACAGGGCGCTGACTATGATAAAAGATGCCGGAGCGGATGCGGCGCTGGCTCTTAATCCCTCCACACCAATCGAATTTGTCCGTGAGGTTCTGGCTGATATAAAGATGGTTTTACTGATGACGGTAGATCCCGGGTATTCCGGTCAGAAGCTTGTTGCGCAAAGCTTTGAAAAGATTGCGCGATTGCGGAAGTTTTTAGACGAGCAGGGTTATGAGGATATAGCGATTGAGGTGGACGGCAATTGCAGCTTTGAAAATGTGCCGAAAATGCACCTTGCGGGGGCAGATATCTTTGTTTTGGGCAGTTCAAGCCTATTCCGCCCCGGAAACACGATTTTAGAAAACGCGAATTATCTGCGTGCATTATTATAATCAAAGGAGGAGTAAATGATGAAACAACTAATAACGGTGGGACCGAGAAAAACAAAGGTGGTTGACGCGCCGATTCCGACCCCGAACGACGACCAGATGCTTATTAAGGTTAAATATTGCGGAATATGTATGTCGGAGCATTATGATTGGACGGAGGGGCAAGTCGGCAGGGAATTTGGGCATGAGCCTATGGGCTACGTTGAGGCTGTGGGCAAAAACATTACAAAATTCAAGGTGGGCGACAGGGTGAGTTTTCTTTGCGGCAATGCGTTTAGCGAATACGCCTTGGCAAATGAACTGACTACCTTCCGCGTTCCCGAAAACATCTCAGACGAGGATGCGCCTATCGAGCCTTTAATTTGTCTTTTGAGCGCCGCCAACAAGCTTAGAATTCCCGTTTTGGGAGATGCGGCGGCTGTTGTAGGAACCGGATATATGGGCCTTGGAATGGTCACTCTGCTTAAACAAGTCAAAGGCATAGGCAAGGTTGTAGCTGTGGATATACGCAAAGAAGCGCGTGAAAATGCGCTTAAATTCGGCGCTGATGAAGCGTATGCCCCCGAAGAATTGCCCCAGGAATATATTGCAGACTCGGAACACATGTACAGCAGGGGCTTTAAGCTTGTTTCGGAGTGGGGTGAAACCGAAGAATCACTTGATGTGGCAATAAAGATGACGCAGGCGCGCGGCATGTTGGGTATCGGCGCATACCACACAGGCGGAAAAAGGAGCGTTGACGTGCAAATGTTAAATGCGAAGGCCATTGATGCTTTAAGCACCCATCCGAGGCATACATCCGAGGAGTTCCATCAGCTTGGTGAAAACGTATACACCCTGCTTTCTAAGGGGATTTGGAAGTATACGAACGTTCCCCATAAGATCTATAATCTTGATGAATTTGATTTGGCCCATGAGGAAATTTTAGGAAAGCCCGGTAATTTTGTAAAAGGCTTAATAAAGTGCTCGTAGTACTCATTCAAATTAAAAACTGCGGCAGAAATCCGGAGGAATTCGCATGAAACAAATAGTAATGGCAGGCCCCCGCAAAAGCAAGGTTATAGAAACAGAAATACCGAAAATAAACAGCAATCAATTGTTGGTAAAGGTAACATACACAGGTATGTGTCACTCCGAGCTTTATCCATGGGCAACGGCAAAGCCGGGGGATATATTAGGTCATGAAACGGTAGGAGTGGTTGCTGATGTCGGGCGGGACACGGAAGGTTTTAAAATCGGCGACAGAGTGACAGGTCTCGGAGGCGGCGGGTACAAAGAGTATATAGTTATGGAGCCGCACAAAACCTGCCTTGTGCCTGACAACCTTACGGATTTAGATGCCATAGCCGAACCTCTCGCCTGTCTGCTGAGCGCAGGGCACAGGATGCCGCCCGAACTCTGCGGAGATTCTGTAGCGGTGGTGGGTGCAGGCTATATGGGGCTTGGAATAATATCCTTGTTCCGCGCAATGGGATACGGCGACATTGTAGCCATAGATATTCGTGAGGAGGCTCTGGAAAATGCTTTGAAGTTTGGCGCTACCGAGGTTTATACACCCAATGAGCTTCCAAAGAAATATATTCTGAATTGGGACACATGGGGGGAACCCGACCTTACCCGCGACGGTCACAAGGCAGATATATTTAATATAGGCTTTAAAAATGTTATGGAATTCACCGGCACGGAGGAGGGCCTAAAGCTTGCCGGTGAGTTGGTTTCCGCTCACGGAAGGCTGGGGATAGGCGGTTATCATAACGACGGCGGCAGGACGATTGACTACAAGCTTTGGAACATAAAGGCATTTACCTCGTTTAACTGTCATGAAAGGCGGATTGAGCACGAAGCTATGCTGTGCCAACGGGCATTGGAGCTCATTTCAAAAGGCCTTTGGAAGTTTAAAGATGTAAAAACAAATGTGTACGACATGGAAGAATTTGATTTGGCAAATGAAGAAATGGAGAAAAAAACAAACGGATTTATAAGAGGCGCTGTAAAGTGCTGAGCAAAAAGGAGATGTAAGGAATGAAGATAGGTTTGCAGTTATATTCAGTAAGGGATGCAATGGAGAAAAGCATTGAAGATACCTTAAAGGAAGTTAAGAAAATGGGCTATGACTATGTTGAATTCGCGGGATATTTCGGCCACTCCGCCGAAGAAATACGCAGTATGCTGGACAGCATAGGCATTGAGTGCGTTTCCGTACATCAGGTGTATGAGGTGTTTTTGGAGGAGCCGCTGAAAAATGTGGACTACCTGAAGACGATAGGCGCTAAATATTGCGCGGTGCCGTGGATGGATAAGAGCAAGCACAAAGGCTCCGATACGTTTGACCGGACTGTAGGGGAGCTTGAGCAGGTTGCAAGGCTATTAAAGGATGCGGGGATAACGCTTCTTTACCATAATCATGATTTTGAATTTGAACGCTATGAGAATAAATTTTTGCTGGATTGGCTGTATGAAAGCATTCCCGCCGATCTTTTACAGACAGAGATTGATACGTGTTGGGTCCGTTACGCAGGCTACGACCCCGGGGAGTATATCTTAAAGTACAAAGGCAGAAGTCCCGTTATACATCTGAAGGACTTTGTGTGCGCCAGCATGAACGCAGGCTCGGTATATTCTCTGATAGACGATGCCGGCAGGGAAGTTAAGGAGAATGACAAGGCGGATAACGGTTTTATGTTTAAACCGGTGGGATACGGCATACAAGACATTCCATCTGTTCTAAAAGCCGCTGTTAAAGCCGGAGCGGAATATGCCATAGTCGAGCAGGATTCCTCCCCGGAAAGACCTTCACTGGAATCTGCCAAAATGAGTATTGATTATTTAAAAAGCCTGGATATAAAATAAAATCGCAGGCGTGATAAAACACACATCAACACCCCCTGCCCCTTTAAGGGGTGGGGGTGCGTTTTTTAATTTATAGGAAATTGCGCAAAATCCGCGCAATTTCGCGCTCCGGCGGAATGAATCCGCCTTCGCTGTCCCTCGCGGGGCGAGATGAGGCGCTTTTGGAAAGCGCTACGCGCCGGAACACTTTATTTAGCTAATCGTCTCAGCGCTCGTATATGTAATATAGTTTATCGCTTACAATATCGTCAAACAAATCAGACGAAAGGAAGGGATCCACTACATCCTTTCCTATGCCGATTTTGCCAATCGGATGTCTGCCACCCTTGAAATACTGGTCAATGGCAAAACGTAATGACGGCAGATTTCCACCTTCGGGGTCAAGTACTGCGAATGACAATATATATTCCCCAACCGGAAGATCGGGCGGTAATTCAAATTGTGCTGCAGCGTTGTAAAGTGGTTGGCAGCTATAGTCGTCATCGGGCAACCATGTGCGTATATCCAAGTTGGGGAAGTTAGCCGACCATACCGGTTGTCTTGTTTCGCTATCCAACAGGCTTACCTCCAGCGGCATATTATAATACACCGGGCTGCTTCCTGTATTTTTTACATTAAACATTACGTCAATGGTACCTCCGGGTTCTGCGCGCCTCGTATAGCGCACCGCATCCGGCACAAATCGGTAACCAAGCGCTTTTTGCATGTCAATTGCGTTTCTTGTTGTGACAGGGTCTCCTTTGTCATATCCTGATATCCAACCGATATAAGAAAAGTGTGTTGCTCTGAAAAGCTCAATATATCTGTCTTTGTGATTGATTACTGCTTCGTTAGGAGTTGCTCCAAGCATCTCACCCCAGTCAAAAGCGACTTCACCACCGCGTGGCGCTATTTTCCAGCTGTCCTTGTAATCCGGGTCCTCAAACAGATCCAATACAGGAAGATTGCCCCAATGCCCAAATGAATCCCAATATGAACCGTATGTGGTATCTGGAAACATACCACCCTGCAATAAAATATTAGTCATAACAAGCTTGTTTGTAAAATACTGTGAAAAAGCTTTGTCCAGAGCTTTTGCCACATCTAAGGATGGGTACGGGCTTTGCATTTCTCCCCATTTGCCGACAATACCCATGTGAATATACGCAATTCGAGGATCAAAGTCCCAGGCTTGAGCCAGTTTTTTCACTAACGAATCAATTCTATCACAAAACTTCTTGCTTGTGTAATCCAACGTTTTCATGTCGGCGGGCCAGTAAGTATTCGGCGGAACTTCCAGCACTACGCGAAGAATTGCCTTTGTATTGTATTTCGGATAATCTTTCAACAGTTCATCGGTGTATTCTATGATTTTGTCAACCCCATCCGACTCATTATTTTCAATCTGGTTCCAATAAATATTATTATGACGCAAGGTCGCGTAGATTTCTCTCCAGCCACCTCTAAACCCCTTATATGGATTTGCAAAAGCTTTGTCGCTTTCCTTCAAAGTGACTAAAACGGTGTTTTCCGCAGGTCGGTAAACGGGATAAAGCAATCGCGCCAACATTACCGCTGCCTCCGCACGAGTCGCTGTTGCGTCTTCATTCAGGCTTCCTTGCTCGTCTCTGACTATAATACCCAAATCGGCCGCTTTTTCAAGTGCGGATTCTTTCTCCTCTCCAAGAAGCGCAATTATAAGATTCACGATTTCTTTTCGGGTAATGGGACGATCATACCGGTCAAAGTCGCCGTCAATCATTACTCCATTGGAAATGGCCGCCTGAATATACGAGGATGCCCAATTCGTTTCATCACGCTCTATTTCCCAACCGGCGGCAACTGCCAACATTTTTATGAACTCATTGACCTGTAGCGTTGCATCCGGACGGAATGTGCAATCGGGAAAACCGATGATAATGCCTGCCCCCGCAAGGCTGGTAAGCTCGGCGGCTGCCCAATGATTTTGAATATCCCTCCAACTTGGTGCGGGATTTTCAAAGACTTCCACTAACGGTTCCGGATCGGGCCGCGGACCTACTGACCCCAATTCTTTTATTTCACGCGCTTTAATACTGCTTACCAGTATTCCGTCAAGAGAATTGATCTTGTTTACGACAACACCGCCTCTATTAGGGCCGTCACTCGTGATAAACATGTTCGGAAACTCGAAATTCGGATAACTTTTACTTCTGGCATAGATATTAAATCGATTTCCATAAATATCAATACGCAACTGTAATTTTCTGTTTGGTCCGGAGAAAAAAACCTTCTCCGATACCCAAACTGACGAACCGTTAACCATCTTGCGAACAACCAGTGAAGAACCTGCCAAATTGCTGCTTAATGAATAAAAGTTTCGGTCGTCGATATATCGAAAATATAAAAATGGTTGGGTACTTCCTATTGGTTTTTTGCCTAGCAGAGTCATATCAATTTCCAAAGAATAGTTCGTCCATGACGAATCACCTACTTCTGCCCTCCCATCTACAAAAAGACCTTGCCCATCCGCGCCGGATATCAACTGTCCGCCGGAGAAGGGGCTTTCATTTTGTGATGAAGCGTCCCAATCCACAAGTGTCTCCCCATACACCGACGGGCTTCGGGGAGCTGTAACCGTTATGCCTGTAAACGCGGTATCGTACTCGCCATTTGGTACTTTATCGGCACTGACAAGAAGATTATCGAGATAAAAATAGTCACACTCTCCTCGCGCAAATCCCAAAGATCCGGATACCAACGGAACCGGATCTTCATATGTAAGAATCGGCTTACTATTATTATTAAAATAAAGTTTAATGATACCGTTGTTTACATCTATTCTTATGTAAACCCATTTTTCGTTAAATGCGTTAAACTCCATGGGAATTGAAATGGTGTCGGTTCCGTTTCGTCGAAGGGTAACGAATTCTTTCCCCTTCGGATCTCCTTTCTTGCTTCTTTTAAAAACGATTTCATATCTCTGTGTATCGCTCTGCGACTTTACATAAAATGCCGGACAAGCATTTTCAGGGTCACTAATTTTAATCATCATATTAAATTCAAAGCGGAAATTAACCATTTTTTTCACATTCGTGAAATCGACATAGTCAAAACCCTTCACATTATAAACCGTGTTTCCGTCTAACTCTCGTAATTCGGGATACCCGACCGAAGTTTTCCAGTTAGCGGTTCTTTTATCCTCAAAATCCTGTTCAAATATCAACCGCCGTCCGCTTTCCAATTTCGGGGCAGTGAGACTGCTGGATGATAACACGGGCAGAACAGACGAACCCAAAAAACATAAAACCAGCAATAGAATCAGCGACGTAACCTTTTTGTTAAAGTGCGACATGCTTTTACCTCCTAATAAAATTAGAATTTAAAGATAATTCCCAAAAATTCCACAGTGAAATTTATCTCATTAAATGATATAATTAGATTTATGAAACAAATTTGTTCGGTTTGGTCATTAAAATTATATAACATAAGTTTAGTATAACTGTATATTTATTAGGTTGCAATAGCAATTTTTTTTAATTTTGTTATTATTTTTTATAATTTTATAGGTTTGTAAAGACTTTCAAATTATTTATAAAATCTAAAATAATTACAATGATATAATTACATAGAACAAATTTACTCGAATCGGGCATTAAAATCACATGGTATAAATTTAGTATAACCATACATTTGTCAAATTGCAATAGCATTTTTTAAAATGATGTATGTTATTTATAGGATTGAAATTATTCATAAAATTATTTATAAAATCGAAAATAATTACTATTGTAATTTGATTCTTTTATGTGCTATGATTTGTTTGTAAATGCAATTCGATAAATTTAAATAGAAGGACTGATTTGCCTGATGAAAACTACAACTGCCGAGCGCTGGCATTCAAAGAATAAAGCACTCCTTTTTGTGTTGGACTGCAGTAGGAATTTACGCATGTACAGAAAGCACAAATATCTTGTATTGATGTTTGTCCCGGTCGTAATGTATTACTTGGTTTTTTGCTATGGCCCTATGTATGGGATAACGATTGCATTCAAAGACTACAGTTTTTCAAAAGGTATATTAGGAAGCGATTGGATTGGATTTGATAACTTCAAGAGGCTTTTCGCCGCTCCAAGCTTCAGGGAGGTTTTTCGAAACACTTTGATTCTCAGCTTTTATAAGCTTGCTACCGGCTTTCCAGCGACAATTGCTTTTGCGATACTTTTGAATGAATTACAACAAATACGTTTCAAAAAAGTTGTTCAAACTATCAGTTATCTTCCGCACTTTTTATCATGGGTAATCCTTGGTGGAATGTTTATACAGCTTTTATCCCCATCATCGGGGCCTATAAATCAACTTCTGTCACTAATAGGAATGAAACCGATCTATTTTTTGGGAGATGTAAAATGGTTTCGGTTTACGTTAGTTATCACATCGCTCTGGAAAGGTGTGGGATGGGGATCCATTATTTATCTCGCAGCGATTGCCGGAATCGATACGCAGCTTTATGAGGCGGCGATTATAGACGGTGCGCGGAAGTTCAAACAAATAATCCATATCACTATTCCGTCACTGGCACCGGTAATAACAATTATGCTTATTTTTTCGGTTGGCTCTATTATTAACGATGATTTTGACCAAATTTTCAATCTTTATAACGAAGCGGTTTATTCTGTAGGCGATGTAATAAGTACATATAACTACCGTATAGGATTGATTCAAAACGAATACGGATATTCCACTGCGTTAGGGCTATTTAAGAATTTGATATCCGTTTCACTAATTTTATTGACAAACTTTCTTGCGAAAAAATATAACGATTATGGAATTTGGTAAAGCAAAACGAGTCCCCGTTTGGGTGGTTTTGTAAAGTTAAGTATTTTTGAAAATTGTAACACAATTGCAAGAAAACTTTGGGGGTGAAGCTATTGACATGCGTCTTCATTGACACTTGCGGAGTAAGCCTTACACAGTTTTCGAGGAAATCTTAAAGGAGGTGATAAGCATGGGAATCAAAGTTTCCGCCGGGGAACGGTGCTTTAGAATTTTGAATATTGTAGGAATGATATTATTTTGTATTTGTGCAATTTACCCGTTTCTCTATCTGCTTACGCGGTCTCTCAGTCCGTCTGAAGCATCCCTTGTCAAAATAGGGCTACTGCCGGAACGGATTGTATTTGACAATTACTGGCGCGTCCTGAAAAACCCTGCTATTGGCGCGGGTTTTAAAAATTCTATTATTAGAACTTGTGTCGGCTCTGCAGTCAATGTCGCGGGCGCAATATTAGGAGCATATCCTTTGTCAAAAAAGTACTTTCCGAACAGAAATTTTTGGACTGCTTTTGTTGTGGTTACCATGTTCTTCGGCGGCGGGTTGATTCCGTCATATGTCTTAGTCAAACAGCTTGGATTGATGAACTCTATGTGGGCAATGATTCTTCCGGGGAGTATCAGTACCTATAATATGATTATTATGAGGAACTTTTTTATGTCTGTACCTGAATCACTGGAAGAGGCCGCTCGCATAGACGGAGCAAATGATTTTAAAATTCTATGGCGTGTGATACTTCCGATATCCAAGCCAATACTGATGACAGTGTTGCTGTGGTCGCTGGTAGGACATTGGAACGCATGGTTTGACTGCCTGATATACATAACTCACCCGTCCAAGCAGGTTTTGCAGGTTGTTTTAAGGCGTATTGTTATGGAAGGCGCCGCACAGATGTTAAACCCAAATTCATATGATTTTGCGGATAATAAAATTGTGAATCCTGAAAATATCAAAGCGGCCACCATTATGGTTGCTACGATACCGATTATCATGGTTTACCCGTTTTTGCAAAAACACTTTGTAAAAGGAATTCTGGTTGGCTCTCTCAAAGGCTGACACATATCAAAAGCATTCCTGTAATCTGAGAAGATATCGTACCAATGATAGATTAAAGGAAATTACGGTAAACACGCTTATAGTCGGGATTGATGCGGCTCAGTCGTTGCAATGGGCGTGATTTGTGGACTACCGTGGCGTGGAGATTGGCAAAGCAATATTTTTTCTAATGACCGTAGCGGTTTTAAGTACATTGCAGCAAGGACTGGAGAAATATGCAATAGTAAGGTTTTACAAAATCGGTTCACCAAAGTAATTGTTGGAATGGAGCAAAAACAGCTTCGGGTGCTGCTTTGCAAAATGTCGATGACAATGGTAGAAACTAACCCGAAGATGAAAGAATTATATATTATAATTATTTAAAAACACGCAAGGAAATATTTCAAACATTGAGGTAGGAGGATAATTTTATGAAAAATCATTGGAGATTTTTAGGTTTAATTCTGGTTTTGGTACTAATGATATTAACAATTGGATGCAATGATGTGGGGAAGGCCCCCAATTCGGACAATGGTGAAAAAATGACCATAAGCTGGACTGCGTGGCTTGGAGCTCCCGTAGAAAAAGATGCCGAAATGATAGAGTACTGGAATAAAGAGTTTAACGTAAATATTGAGGTTTTAAATATTGAACCGACAAGTTATGAAGAAACGATTGGCTTGAAAATTGCCAGTGGTGAGGTTCCGGATGTTTTATGGCTACCCTCTGTTATTACATACAATAAATATGCTAAAGATGGCATCCTGTGCGAGCTGACGGAGGAGCTAATCAAGAAAAACGCGCCACAGATGTACGAAGAATACATCAATACCGAACCAAATGTGTTTTCATACAGGAAGGTAAACGGAAAAATTTACGGTATTCCCAGCATAGGGACCAGTTCTCGGAGACCGCTCGTCTATCGGGGGGATTGGATGCAAAAGCTTGGTGTGGAAAAGACTCCGGAAACTTTGGCAGAATTCGAAAATCTTATGTACCGTTTTGCTAAAGGCGATCCTGACGGCAACGGGAAAAAAGATACTTACGGCATGTCGGCATCCGGCGTATATGCCGTTTATGGAGCTTTCGGTATCGTACCGGAATTTTGGATGGTTGGTGATAGCGGTGAGCTTGTGTATGGCGGCGTGCAGCCGGAAATGAAAGAAGCACTTGAAATAATGAGGAGATGGTACGCTGACGGTGTCATAGACCCGGAGTTTATTATAACCGAAAAGCAAAATAGCTCCAGTAATATGTCCGTGCCATTTGTTAATGGGAAGATCGGATTCACTGCGAACGGGGAGGCTTGGCATTTCAAGCCAAAGTTTGATGTATCAACCGAAGCTGAGGACTGGGAAGGTGACAATGTTAAAGAACTGCGAAAAATAGACCCTGTGGCCGCCGACAGCTTACGAATGGGTATTCCTCTTACCGGTCCTACAGGGAAACAGGGAATCGGTGCCAGCAGTGCATTGGGAACAGAAGGCTCAATAGTCGCTATTGGCGTACAGGTTGAAGAGCAGCCGGAAAAACTTAAAAAGATATTGAATATGATAAACACAATCGGCTTTTCCACCAGAGAAAACCTTCTTACAGCACAATACGGAATCCAGGGGAAACACTGGGTTTTCAATGAACAAGGACAGATTGAATTCTTAGACGAAAAATACCAGTTATATACAGAACGTGCCAAAATTGGCGCTCATACTGTGATGGCGTCGTTAAAATCTTTACAATGGAATCACATAGGCAAAGAAGCGGTTCGTCAATGGTCAATTGAAAATCAGGCGAGTTTAGCGAGTATAGAGAACCTGTTAAAGGTCGTGCTACCTTCTCAAAATCTTTATAAGACCGAGTTGGATAAAATTTGCACGGAAACTTATATAGCGTTAATTACAGGCGACAGACCTATGAGCTATTTTGATGATTTCGTAAGCCTTTGGAAAAAAAGCGGCGGAGACATTCTTACAAAAGAGGCAAACGAATGGTATTCCTCGATTAAATAAACTAATTATGGATAAGCTAAGAAATTCTGACCGGGGAGTATTAGAGTTGAAATCAAGACAATCAAACAACCCTGCGCAAAATTTGGCTTTGGACTGAGAGGTGAACAAACTAACATCGGCGATAATTTCTTAACGATAGATAACGACCAACTCCGTTTGGATGGTTTTGTGTGCAGTTAAGTTATACCACATTCAGTTGGTCGTTTCTATATATTTCGAGTGATAAAATGAGTTCGCCATGCTCAAAAAACAGCATTATATCCGGATCATAGAGTTTTGATCATGGCTAATTATTTCCTCTTTTGAGGGAAGCGTGCGTTGTATATATTAAAAATAGTGTAAAATCACCAAAAATGGTACTGTTGGGGTATTTTACAGCGAAAAATTTGACAGTGCCTTTATATAAGAAGGGAGTATACTTTATGAAAAAGTTTCTTTGCGTTTTTATGACTGCGGTATTTCTGTGCGGTTTCTTCCCTGCCGGTGTCATAAAAGCGGCTGAGGATTGGGAAATTCCGGAAGGGGTGATTATTCCCAGCCGGGACAGTCTGCCTGCGACAGAAAAATTGGTAACGTATGATAATTTTGACACCCAAAGAACAAGTCTGAGCTGGTATACCAAAAGGCCTGACTTGGTGGGAGATACAGGGACTAATCATGTTGGGAAAATGGGCGCAGGAGATGATGCAACTTATGCTTTAGGCATGGGTCAGCTGCGTCTAACCAACCATGTCATAAGATGTAACATGAAATTAATTTACAACCCTATTGGTTCATATCCGCAAGTGCTTAATTTGTTTTACACAAACGATGCCAACCGTGTAAGGTTATCATTTTACTCTGACGGAACAAAATATCAAGTTCTTGTCCAGCAGTTTACGTCAAATACCCGAAGAACTGAAGCATATAAGACTCTTCCAAAGACGGTATTTCAGGGGGACTGGGTTTTCCTAAAAATTACGATAATCGGGAATTCATTGGCTCTTTACATTGACAGCGAGGACACCCCGTTTTGGGAGTATGTATTACCTCTTAATGCGGGTGTACCTTGGCTTGCCCCCGCAACCATTGCGTTCAAACCTGCATGGTCAACACTATTCATTGACAATCTTTTGATTTCGGAGATTAAAAATCTGCCCTCTGAAACAATAAAACCGAGTCTTTCCGCTGACCAAACCATTCTGCTCCGTCAGAATTTTGACCAATTTGACGCGACCGATTGGATTAAGTCGGATAACTTTTTGGGAGGCCCGGCGAATCCGTTGGACGGAAGCGGCGCATATAATTTCAAGGGCGGCATGAGAAGCGCTGATTTGATGTTGCCGGACAGTATGATAGAGTTCAACATAAAAGCCGATTATGAAACGGGAAGCGGTGCCTTCGGGCAAATTACGCCGAAAATAATGTTAGGCAGCGAAGACACGGACGGTTATGTGCTGAATCTGTCTGCCGATTCGTCAGGAGTGCCCACTTTCAGCGCAAAAAGATTTAAAGCGGGGACGGAAATGACTGGCGACATGACTGTTACGAGGAGTACCGGACCGAATAACTACCCCGATGCCCACCAGGTATGGTCTTATATGAAGATAGAAAAAATAGGAACAGCGATAAAGTTTTATTTTAATGATAAAGTAAATCCAGCCTATGTTATTACCGATTCTGCCCCCGTTTGGGGTGGGGGTATAGGTTTTGACAGTACCCATGATATCGTAATAGATAATCTGGTGATTTCAGGATTTGGTCATGTATATCCTATCATTATTACCGATTTAAGCGCGGAAGGACAGAATTATGAAGTTAAACTCAGCGGGAGGCTTGCCGACAGGGCAAGCGGCATTGCGATTGTAGCTGCGTACAATAACGGCGTAATTGTTGACATTGCGGAGAGTCCGTTTACAATCGCTGCGGCGGCGCAGGACGGCGGCGTACTGCCGGGTGTTACGCTTTCCATCGAACGAAACATACCCCATCAAACCGGATATAATTACGCGGTTTATACCGTAGCTGACCTTGACACGATGCGTATTATGTCAAAGGCATACATACCCAACCAGACGCAAAGCATGTATGTGCCAGAAGGAACATTGCCCGGCAATGTGACACTCAACACCTTTTCCAATGACAATGAGCTTATCATTGACGCAAGTATTCCGGGTTACAGCTATACGGATATACTTGTTATGGTAGTACGTGGAATGGAATATCCAGGCAACCTGCCGCCGGCAGAGGATTTTATGTTTTTACTGCAAGAAACCTGTGATAGTAACGGTTTGTTGCACAAGGAGCTTGATTTTGCCCCGGAGCATACGGAAGATATTTATACAGTGGTTGCGGGAAGCGTATTTGATTATACGGCGGCACAGAAATCTTTTTCCTATTTAAAAGAGGAAAGTTTGGGAAATTTCATTGAAGAACTAAACGCCGCTTCGGATTATCAAGGCTTGCTGGATGCGCAGGAAAATAACGTGTATTTATTATGGATTGGAGCAGATATTACGCGTTATTTCTCGCTAAGCATCACCGCAAGAGCAAACGTATGCGCCAATTTGAAGACAGAGCGTGGTTCTTCAATCTTTACTTCTGAAAACGTCGGGACGCTGTTTAATCAGGCGCTGACTCTTTATATTGCCCGAAGCGCCGCAAGCAGCGACGAGTTTGCCGCGTTCCTTAGCGAAGCTCCGCAAACCGCTTCGCTTGACAGCACTTTTATGCAACTGTATCAACAATTGGAACAGGAAATGAAATTGGATGTATGCGCCGGGGTATTAAGAAAGAAAAACGGATACAGAGATTTTTCCGATCTTAATAAAGAGTTTATCGCGCAGAGTATTTTAAGTATGATATATTTTGCGTATTATCAAGACATGGGGAAAATCTTATCCGATTACGAGCAGGAAATCGGCAAGGATTTTTCTGGGCTTTCGGGCGTCAGTACGGAGCAGGCTTATCTGATCTTTCAACGCCTTAATCAGGAAAGGTATGACACTTATGACGACTTTTACAGTGATTATTTGAAAGCCTTGGCATCCATTAATGATACTGGCAAAGATAAAAATGGTGCCGGAGGTTCCGGCGGCAGTGGTAAAATTTCTACTGTGGCGGTCAGCAATGAGTATAAGCCGACACAAAAGGAAATCGACCCGGTTGGCAACGCTTTGTTATTCGCCGATTTGAATGATTCTCACTGGGCGTATGATTATATTCGGGAACTTGCCATGAAAAAAATCATCAATGGATATGACGATGATACCGTACAACCGGACCGGTTTATTACAAGAACGGAGTTTGTAAAATTAATGGTAAGCGCTTTTGGACTATTAAATCCGGAAGCAAAATGCAGTTTTAGTGACATTGACGAAGAACATTGGAGTTATAAATATGTTGCATCTGCATTTGAAATAGGCGTTGTAGCTGGGATGGGTGAGAACATTTTCGGCGAATCGGAGTTAATTACGAGGCAAGACACGGCAGTTATTATGCTTCGTGTTTTAAACTATTTCGGGGTCACATTAGAGCAGTCGGCAGAATCCGGTTTTACCGATAGTAAAGAGATATCGAATTACGCCACCGAAGCGGTCGGCATTCTTTCGGCAACAAACATCCTCAAAGGCGATGAAAAAGGCGGTTTTCGTCCGTTGGAAGCATTGACCAGGGCTGAAGCCGCTGCAATTCTTTGCCGTATGCTTGAATTGATATAGGGGGAATACAACAATGAAAAAATTAATTGCAGTATTGTTAATAACAACATTAATAATACCATCATTATCCTTTTGTATTTTGGCGAACGGAGAAACGGACGCGGAGTACTTTTGGGATTTTGAAAACGGCAAGGCGACCGGCTGGGATAGTTGGGGCGACAAAAGCCGCGTTATAAGAGATCGCGGAAATTATGTTTATGATATAAAAAGCTATGAAACAAGCCCGGATACAATCAAGCTTAGTAATTACGATTATACATTTGAAGCCAAAATTGATATGTCAAAGCAAAGCGGCGCCAGACCGGAGGTCTATATCAGAAGAGCGTCGGGACTATTTTATTATGCGTTTATTCTGGATTTCACGGCAAAAGAAATTTTGCTGGAAAAATCTGTTGACGGAAAAAGAACTGTTTTAAGCAAAATCGGGTTTTCATTTGATAAGCAGAGCCAGTGGGTAACAATGAAGCTTTCTGCAATTGACGGTAAGATTTCGCTGTACTATGACGACACGGACACGCCGGTTATCTCGTACGAGGATGAAGATCCAATATCTTCCGGCGGAATTGGTTTTTATAATGACGGCGCTTACTTCTTAGTGGATAATATATCACTTACTGTTTTACAGAATGCGGAAGACGAATTTTATCAGGAAAACACATGGGATGATTATCGAAAAAGCGTTTATGCTGTTTACATTGAAAAGGCAATCGCGCTTGGAATAATTGACACTTTAGAGGACGGTAGTTTCAGGGCGGCTGACCCTGTATCGCGGGAACAGCTTGCTCTTGCTCTTTGCAGGTTGCTTAATTTGGAATCGATGGGAGCGGATGCAATCTCCACCATATTACAGCATGGTATGATGGACATGGATGAAAACGGTATGCTTAGTGAGGCTGACCTTGCAACGGAGAAGGAAGCAATTCGCGCGATGGTAATCGCTTTAGGGTATGGGCCCATTGCGGAAGCTTTAGGCGGTGATGAATTTGCTTACAGCCAAACAGCCATTGACGCAGGGATTCTGTCACGGACTCACGTCAAAAAAAGTATTTTGTCATGGGAAGTATTGGCGTATCTTTTAGTAAATACGTTGGAAAGCGATTTGATGATAATCAAGAGTTTACCGGGAAACAGCAGTATATATCAAAAAGAAAAAGGCCGTAACTTACTAAGTGAATACCATGATATTATAATAGGAAAAGGCCGTGTCGACGGCAACCACCTGACTTCTCTAATCAGCAGCAATGGTGTTGGGAAAGGCAAGGTTAGCATAGAGGGAAATGTAGTTAATGCAGGAAATTCGGGGATTGAGAATGCTTTAGGTTTTGGCGTTTTCTATTACGCGAAACTGGAAAGCGATGAACAGACTATCATATATTATCGTATTTTAACGGAAAAATATGAAAGCCTGACAATTTCTGCCGATGATATTCTTCCAGATACGAATACGTCTGTATTTCGTTATGTGGAAAACTCCCAAATAAAGACCATACAGCTGGAAAAAAACATGTCGTTAATTTATAACGGTATTAATACAAAGCTAACAGAAGAAAAACTGAAGCCGGACTTAGGAAGCGTAACGCTAATCAACTACGGTAATGGATGGGACACGGCAATTGTATTTCAATACATAGCTTCTGTGGTTGGGCATATTCAATATAGAGAAAAAAGGATATATGATAAGAACATACCTGACCAGTTCTTACTTTTTGATGATGAAAGCCTTACAATAACTTTGGATTGTTATAAAAACAGAAGAAAAGTGCCTTTTTCCGACATTAAGTTGGGGGATGTTCTTTTGGTAGCGGAATCAGAAGTATATGCGGATAAAAAGAATGTAATAATCCATATCAGCGATAATGTTATTAAAGGAGAGGTAATGGAAATAACCAGAGATGGTGATGGAGAGATTATCATGGCCGGCGGCTCATACAAACTCTCACATTATTATAACAACGCGGTTACAGAAGGATATTTTGCGGGAGCGCAGCCGGGAGATGAGGTTACTCTGCGTCTGGACAGTGAATACAGGGTTATGGAAGCAGAAAAGCCGTCGAGCAACAACTCCATTGCTTATGTGGCTTTTGTTGCGAAGAAAGCTGGTTTGAATGGCTTCCAAATTTGTATTTTTGACAGCAAAGGGAAATGGCATGAACCGTTTATAACAAGTAGAACGCTAATTAATGGTGAAAAACGTTCGGATTATGCAGGTATTATTGAACATCAGCTTGTAGATATCGAATATAATGCTAATAATGAAGTTATCTATATCAATACAGCCTCGAGCAAACTGGTAAAGGGCTTAACACTGACCGCGGGATATAACGCGAAAATGCATTCTCTTGGCGCGGCGCGTTATTTGAATGAAAAATCAATTGTTTTTGCTGTGCCCGCAGACAAAAGCGACAGAAGTCAATATTTTTGCGGCAGTCGTTCCTACTTTAATGATGTCGCTTCATTCACCGCTATATGCTATAATGAGGACAAGTATGATGTTGCAGGTATTGTACTGATTGATGAAGCAAAAAGTCCGGTCGGGACGCATAAATTGGCGCGCTTGTTTATGGTGGACAAAATCTCAAAAGCAGTAAATGATGAGAATGAAATTTACTACAAGCTAAGCGGATACCAAGAAAAAAAAGCGGTTAGTGTAACTATCAAGGAAAAATTTGCCTCTGCGTTTCTCCAACTGCAAAAAGGGGATTTGATTGTTTTTGCGCAAGATGTGAGGAAAAACATTGTTTCATGCACCCATCACTACAGAATTTCCAAAGGCGTTGAGTTCAGCAATAATCCGATGGCTACCCCAGCCACAGACCGCCTTATTGTAAAAGGAACTGTCGTTGCCTATGATGGGGCAAGTAAGCGTATCCGGATTCGGGTATCTGACGACGGTACAGAGAAAGGATATAATTTTTCGTCGGCGCAGTCGGCATATATCTATAATCAAAAAAACGATACCATAATTGGCGGCTCATTGAGTGATATTACGATCGGTGACTTTATTGTGGCAGAATATTGCTGGAATGAATTGAGGGATTTATATATTTATAAGAATTAATATAAAATACCAATAATGATACTTGAAAGGGAATGACTATGTTCCTCTTAAAAAGATTTCACAAGGTATATGTTAAGCTGATTATTTCTTTCGTGGTAGTTGTGTTTTTATGTACTGCTATGGTAGGAACTATCTGTTATTTTTATTTTTCCGATGTATTGAGTACGGAAATACTCGCGACGAATGAAGAAATGGTCTCTCGGTTGGGGGAAAGTCTGGATAGGCGTGTTTTCGGGCGGACCGAGTCGCTTTGGCTTCATTATGTTGCGAATGAGCCAAGAATTCAACAGCTTTTCGAGCAGCCGGAAAGAATTACCAGCATTGACTATTATAACATCGCCCAGTATTTGCAAAGGGACGTTTCAGCAAATAACGATTTGGTTATGAATGTTGAGATTTACGTCAAAGAACTTGGGGTCTTGCTTACTTCCGTACCCTCAATAAAATATTTATCGGAGGAGGACCAAATTCCATATGCGGATATTATGCGCGAGAATACGGTTGTCAGCGAATGGTTTCCGAGTAATGATCCGCCCGATATAGAAATCAGTGGTTTTAATTCAGGCAAATATATTACTTTTATCAGAACAATTCCGTATGTGCGAAACGCTAACGTTTCTTTAAAAGGATATATCGCGATTAAGATAAAGGCTGACGCGATTATGGAATTGTTCGAATATGATGAAATGTTAAACAGCAGAATGTATGTTGTCAACAACCGTGAGGAAATTGTTATACAAAGCGGAAACGGCAGCCCCAAACGCGGATATCTTGATAGGCTCAAGTCGTCGGGAAATAGATTTTTCCTTAGCCGCGACGGAGATACTGTCGTATCTGTTTTGTGCTTGAATTTCAATCAGCTATATCTAATTCGTGAAACCAAAGTGGATGTATTTTACAGAAAGAGATTTATGCTGCAATGGCCACTTATGTTGATTTGTTTAGTTTTTGCTCTTTTAGGCTTTGCACTCTCACGCTATTTTGTAATTGGGATATACAATCCTATTAAAAACATTGTTTTAAACATTAAAAAGTATATGATTGATGTTCCGAAAGACGTCCAACCCCTTAGCGGGCAGGAACACAATGAATATAGGATTATAGATACCGCAATCAACAGCCTGCATAAGACGGTTGTCGATATGAAAACAACGATTGATGAAAACCTTATTCTCATTCAACGCGATACCGTCTATAATTTGCTCCGGGGAGGGATGAACGGACAAATGGCTGAAAGCGCCATACAAAACGCTTGCCTTGATTTTCATAGAGAATGTTATTATGCGGCAGTCATTACAATCGGAAGACAGTATAAAGGATTAATCGGAAAAGATCAGATTGACGTGATGAAATATGATATATTAGGTAAACTTAGAAATTTTTGTGGCGAAAAGGCGTTCGTATATGGCATTAATACCTCGCTCTATGAAATCGACGTTGTGGTGAATTGCGACGCTGATTATAGAATTGCGGAAGTGTTTGATTACATTAGTCGCTATTGCAAGCAAAATCATGGAATTTTGCCTCTTGTGGGGATTGGAAATTCCTACAAGAGCGCGGATAAATTGCATGAGTCTTATAAAGATGCGCTATCCTGTATCAAATACCGCCTTTTTTATCCGGAACAGAGCCTATTTTTGGCGGAGCACATATTGTATCGGGAATTGTCTGTAACGGAGTTTTCGTCAAAAAATCTTCAGCAATTTTCCAAAACGCTGCATACTGGTGAGATAGCGCAAATCAGAGAGATGATTGACATCTTAATACAAGAGATTGTTGGCACAGAATGTTCTTATGCTCAAGCTTTCCGCAGAATTCAAGAAATTTACTCAGTGTTCTGGAGCTTCACGATTGAGAACAACACAACTTCAGATTATGTGTTCTCTGAAAACGCTCAAAAATTTGATGATATTTATCAATTTGGAGAATGGCTGAGTGAATTGACCGAATTGTTTGTGAAAAAACAGGACATGAAAAGCTCGGTAACGGCGAGTGAGATGATGGAATACGCAAAAAGAATTATAGAAGAAAATATAGATAAAGACCTTTCGCTGGATATTGTCGCAGACAGGCTTTTCATTACTCCCGCATACTTAAGTACAATGTTTAAAAACGAAATCGGAATCAATTTTAACGCGTATATTGTAGAAAGGCGGCTGGAACTGGCAAGAGAGTTGGTGTTGAATACAAATTATTCCATCAATCAAATAACCAAGAAAGTGGGATTTAACAGTTCAACATACTTAATCAAACGCTTTCGCGAGCGTTTCGGCGATACGCCAATCAATTATAAAAGGCGATATTTGTTGGAAAAGGCCGATGGCGAAGCCGGAAAGGCACAAATATGACGATGCGGATATGGCTTCATATTAATGATGCTTTATTTACGGGAAATTTTTAAGACAGCAGAGGATGGCAGGACATATTACCGCTGGATATTTGAAAACCCGTACAATGGTCAAGAAGTATCCCGAATCGTGTTTTTGTCGGGGGGGGAAAAAACACGTGACGGTATACTCGGTTACCGTGAGGGGAAAGCCGATTTCCTGAACAGGACGAAAATCAATAAAAATATGTTACTATTTAAAATTATTTATATTGATATTTCTATTCTGCCGGATTATATTATACTTACAATAAAATTTATAAGAAGGGGATGTGTTTTGTGAAAAAGTTTCTTTGCGTTTTTATTACTGCGGTATTATTGTGCGGATTGTTACCTGCTGTGGGCATACAAGCAGCTGAGGATTGGGAAATTCCGGAAGGGGTGATTATTCCCAGCCCGGACACTCTGCCCGTGACAGAAAGATTGTCGATGTATCACAATTTTGACGGAATAAGCTCAAGACTGAGCTGGTATAGCAAAACACCTACAACTGTGGGAGATACAGGGACTAATCATGTTGGGAAAATGGGCGCAGGAGAAACTGCAACTTATGCCTTAGGCATGTCTCAGATGCGTCTAACCAACCATGTCATACGATGTAACATGAAATTTAATTACCACCCCGTTGGTTCATATCCTAATGTGCTTAATTTGTTTTACACAAACGATGCCAACCGTGTGAGGTTAGCATTTTACTCTGACGGATCATCAAAATATCAAGTTCTTGTCCAGCAGTATACATCAAATACCAAAAGAACTGAATCATATAAGACTCTTCCACAGACGGTATTTCAGGGAAACTGGGTTTTCCTGAAAATTACGATAATCGGGAATTCATTGGCTCTTTACATTAACAGCGAGGACACCCCGTATTGGGAGTATGTATTACCCCTTAATGGGGGTTCGCCTTGGCTTACCCCTGCAACCATTGCGTTCCAACCTGGAGTGTCAACGCTGTTCATTGACAATTTGATGGTTTCCAAAATAGTAGATCTGCCGGATCCGGAATCGGTACCTGTTCCTACGGTTGATTCTTCAAAGTACACTGTTCTTTATCAGGATTTTGAAAGTATGGAAACAGGGAACTTGGCTGAACTTAAAAGTTACGGCTATAACGAAATTAAAAACACATCCGGCGTGGATGTCACCTCGGACACCGATTTTACCGGAGAGCTTATTACCGAAGACAGTAACAAGGCTTACAATTTTAAGGGCAGTTACTCGGTTTCCGATTTAAAGCTTCCTGCTGATTTTAATATGGAAATGAATATTAAATTTGATTACCGGTATAACAGTAAAGACCAATTTTCGGCGGCTCCTCAAATAAGTTTTAACCGATATTATTTAAATGGTAAGGAATATTGCTATAGAATAAAATTTTCGACTGATGTATATGAGAAATCTTATGTAACTATGCAAAAAGTGGAAGGGGATACTGTGACAAATCTTACGCCGGTAACGTTGCCAGACCCGGCAGAGTTGTACACAGTGGACGCAAACGATATTTGGGCATACTTTAAAATAGAGAGAACGGGGGATCAATTTCTACTGTATTTTAACGATAAAGAAAATCCGTTTGCTGCTTACATAGACAGCGAAGAGACGCCTTTGTTGTCCGGCGGAGGTATCGAATTTAAAAGCTACACTGCTCCCGGCGATGCAGGCACAAGTGCAAGAAAGATGGGCATTGACAATCTGTATATTTCTACAACGGAATTTCCGGAGTTCTCCTTGGTTGTCACAGACTGTAATCTGAGGTTGGATGAAAGTGGCGATGCAGATGCAGTCATCTGCGATGTGACGGTAGATAACCAATACAACAGGGACTATGACACGAACTTTATTCTGGCGGCATATGATGGCTCCGACTGTTTGGCTGGAATCACAATTATGCCCTGCACCGTGCCCGCATCAATAAGAGACGGAAAGGGTTGGTCATTGCCTGAGCCGTTGAGAATTGAGATTGATTATCCTAATGCGTATACATATAAATTGTTTGTTTGGGAGCAAGGCAGCATGAAACCGCTGGGTCTGGTTCTATTTCCAACAATATAGGGTTGTAGAATTTCTTAAAGATAAAGGAAAAAACTCTTATGAAAATAAAATGTACTGTCTTGCTGGTTATCGTCTGCGTTCTTTGCAATCATGTTTGCGCCGTGCCTGTGAACGCTGAATACGGAGTTGTTCTGCTCCATAACAATTTTGACGACATACAAATCGGCGCTTTCACAGGTTCAATGAACATAGTATCTTTCGCGGGCTCTAACGCCATGTCGGTAACTACCAACGGAACTGTGACGGCAGGCAGTGTTGCGTGGAGTAACTATTCCGTTACATGCGACCTTACCTTGTCGGGGCGTGTGTATGGAGATTTAGCCTTTCCCGTACTAATGTTCAGGCGAAAAGATGCAAGCAATTATTACGCATTATACTTTAACGGCATCGGCTCTTCGCTGGACCTGTACAGGATGGTAAACGGATCCATCGCCTGGCTGGCCGGTACTATGATGTATCTTGGAGATGGACGAACACTCGGTATGCGGATAGATGTATTTGGGGACACAATTAGTGTATACGTTAAAAGCATCAGCTATCCGAACTTTGAATATCCGGTTATAATTGCTAAGGATAATGCAATTTCGAGCGGAGGTATTGGCTTTGTAAAAGACGAATCCGCATCCAGTTTAATTGTGGATAACGTTATGGTTCGCGAACTGATTTCGCCGCCGGTTATTCCCCAAGGAACCGCGGCGGAGCGGTTGGCAAAGCAGCGGTTGTGCGTTCCGTTCGAAAATCCCGCTCAGCTTTTTGAAGATATTCGCGGTCATTGGGCGCAGGGATATATTCGGCGTCTCGCAGGTGATGGGATACTCCGGGGATATTTTACAAATCGCTTTTACCCCGATATGCCTATTAAAACTTCAGAGTTTGTCACCATTGTTGTGCGTGGTCTGTTAATTCCTGTCATTGATACCACGGAAAGCTGGTTTGCGGGCTATATGAATGCTGCCGTTTCCGAGGGAATTGTTGACCCGGTAAGCGATCCATCTCTCCTTCTTGATCGTAAGGAGGCGGCGCTTATTCTCTATAGGGCTGCGAATTCTCCTGTGCTTGACGGAAGTTTTTATCCGGGATGTGAAAACTTGGATGAGCCATACCGCAGTGCCATATCATTTCTTTGCTCTATCGGTGTTATGAGCGGTTTTAATGGGGACTTGGAAATAAATGGAGTTTTGACCAGAGCTGAGGCAAGCGCGCTTTTTGCAAGGTTCTTGCATGAAGAATACAGGCTGATGCCCGGAAGCGTTGCGGTGGGTTTTTCAGAATATGAGCGCGCGTTTCCAAATCCTTACAAGGGATTTCGCGGGAGCGCGAACATGGGCGAGGTCGTGGGCGCGAAGGACCCCCTTGTTACTCTCGTCCATCAAAATATTCGCTGGAAAGATATTGAAAAAAGTGCGACTGATACGGCGGCGACTATTATCTCTTATTGTAATAATCTTTGGAAGGATTGTCCGAAAAACAATATAAAAGTTATACCGCGCGTTATATTAGAATTCCCGCCGTATACATTTTGGCCTAATGATATGACAACCGGCGACTATACCAGCAGTAATTTTCTCGTTCGGTTGAGCAAGCTTATTGAGAAGTTAGGAGAAGCCTGGGACAATGACAACAGAGTCGCTTTCGTGCAAATGGGTATAATCGGAAGTTGGGGAGAGATGCAAAGTCCCTATCCGTCAATTGCTGTGCAGAGAATTTTAGCCGATAAATTTTCAGAGCATTTTAGAAATAAAAAAGTATTAGTAAATTTTTTGGCACAGGTCGGATATTTGAACAGCTTTGATTTCGGCTCTTATTGGGATTCATTTGCTCATTGGGGCAATATCGGTGCGCTGGATATTTTTGCGAGCAGGCCATTTGATAGTCGCTGGGAAACTCAACCCATGGGAGGCGAAGCGGCTTTTGACTGGGGTGAAACCCTTGGACAAAATCCGGATGATGGGGTTAGAAACTATGCCGATCGCTACATTGACGTTATTAATTTCACGCATTTTACTTATCTGGGCTGGCTGTCCGGCTACAATAAGAATGATCCGAGCCTTACAGAAAATGCGGAGCGTATTCACAAGACTTTGGGGTACCGCTTTGTAATCAATCAGGCGCAATTTACATCCGAAACTAAGAAGGGCGGAGATCTGAATGTTTCCTTCACAGTCGCCAATACCGCAAGCGCGCCTATTTATTACAAGTTGCCATTAAGGCTCAGTCTGCTGAATGAGTTGACAAAGAAGCCTGTGTGGAGCCAAGATTTCAGTGGCGTTGACATCACCACATGGCTTCCGTGCCCTGACTACAGTAGGGAAATTGAATACACCGTAACCGAGCGTTTTACCATTCCGTCGAACTTTCCTAACGGCACGTATATAATTGCGCTTTCCATTCCCGACCCTGATGGCGGCAATACACCTTCGGTACGGTTTGCCAATGAGAATTATTTTAGCGGCGGATACCATCCGTTGGGCAGGGTTGTGGTTGGCGGCAAAAATACCCGGCCGTTACTTTCCGGCGAGGATTATGACGATATCGTTTCAGATAAATTGTCTTATGTTCATTGATAAAAGTCGGTTTAAATAATGCATATTTTGGGCGCCATATGTTTCTTTGGCGAAAACCAAAAATTTGGTATCGGGATGTGGACTTTGAGGGGTAGCTTCGTTTCACGGGTCCACATCCAACAGAAGAAAACTCTTTCCATCCACAGTAAATACATTTTCCTCAGGAGAGTTTGCTGTGACACTAACGACAGTACCGGGAATTCTGTTGTAAAGCGCCGCCGTGACCTTTACGGTGGCGCTTTCACAGGGTACGCCCCCCCGATCTTCTATGGAGATTACTTTTTTGTTGAGGCAATTTATAAGCTTAAAGTTTTAATATGCTATTTTTGATAGAGAAGTTTATTTTAAGAGGTGTCAAAAGATGTCATTGGTTTTTGTTGATAAACAGTTTTTGCAGCAAATAAAGGAAAACATTGATAAAGGCCAGGGAATATGGAATGACGTTAAGTTTGAGTTGGAAAGAAAGGCTCAACAAGTTATTGCATTGGGACCGTGGAGTGTTACCTATCATAAAAGCCCTGCGGTAAGCAATAATAAACATGATTTTTATAACGAAGGTCCGTACTGGTGGTGTAATTCTTCAGACCCTGAAGGACCATATATTCTACGGGACGGAGAGTATAATCCCGATAGATTTATACATCATGAAACAGCTATGCGAGCTATGGCGGAAACAGTTATGTATTTAAGTATGGCAGGTTATTACCTTGACAAAAGCAAATATACTGATCGGGCAGTAGAACTAATTAGCACATGGTTTTTAGATGAAGAAACAAAAATGAATCCGCATCTTGAATATGGCCAGGCTATCAGAGGAATATGTGACGGTAGAGGCATTGGAATTATTGAGACAGCTATACTAATAAGAGTGGTTTATGCTGCTGGTTTCATTTCTTTAGAAGAGAGATACCAAAATGAAATTTTTCAATTAAAAAAATGGTTTGAAAGCTACATAACATGGCTCACTACAAGTGAAAAAGGTCTTGAAGAAAAAAATCATATTAACAATCATGCAAATTGGTGGAATACACAGGTAGCTTCATTTTCTGCATTCATAGAAAATGAAGAATTAATGCACGAATGCTTTGAAAGGTTTAAAAGCCATATAATACCAAATCAAATGGATGTTGATGGAAGTTTTATTGATGAGATAAAACGAACAAATTCCTATTCTTACAATCACTATAATCTCGAGGCATCAACAATAATTTGCGAAATAGCTTATAATAAAGGCGTTGATTTATGGAATTTTAAAACGTCCGATAATAAGGGGATGGAATGTGGAATTAAATTTATGTTACCGTATTTAGAAAATCCTTTTCTTTGGAATCATCAGCAGATATCAGGAGTGTTCTGGGGAGATTCTATATGTCTTCAGCTTGGAGGGTTGAGGCTGAACATAGAAAAATGTGCTGAGGTTAATAAACTTAGAGGAAAGGATTATAAACTAATAAGGTCTGCTAGTATATTGGGGCCGTTGGCAGTTCTTCCCGGCTTTGAAAGAGCATCAGATTAATTCTAAAAAATACTATTGTATTAGTATTAATGGTTTAACTGTATTAGCAGATTCACTTGGTTTTAACACTTTAAGGGACAGAAGGTGAGCAAAAAATGTCGGAGAAGAAAATTAATGATACATATTATGGATTGCGTGGCGAAAAAGTAAAAATAAGTAAAAATGCCAAAATAGAAAACGCAGATTTAATTTGTAAGCAGCGAATTTTGTCTGTGGCGGAAGCTGCCGGGACGGAAAATATTGTTTTCAAAGAAATTGATAACGAAATTAAAGATAAAGTTTCAGAAGTATTTGGAGATGTTAACAGCGATGCTGCCGACAGCTATGTCATTTCGGTTAAAGATGAGGGCATAACTGTATATTCCGACAGTGAAAACGGAAAAAGATACGCGGCATGTGCCATAGAAAAGCACTACGACAACGGAATTGAAAAAGGCATTCTTTATAATGTACCAATATGTGAATTCCGTGCCGTCAAGGTTTACATACCCGGTCGTGAGCATATTGGTTTTTTCAAAAAATTTATCGACTTATGTATGTATTACGGATACAATACTTTAGTGCTTGAAATCGGGGGGGCTATGGAATACAAAACTCATCCC
The DNA here is from genome assembly GCA_001604215.1 of Clostridiales bacterium Firm_18. Taxonomy (GTDB): domain Bacteria; phylum Bacillota; class Clostridia; order Monoglobales; family Firm-18; genus Firm-18. Next base: position 6,394 of record LVAX01000084.1, on the reverse strand, counting down.
GAGATTAACAGCGGATGGGCTGAGTACTGTAATATTTTTAAGGAGTATCAGGGAAAATCTTTAGATGTTCAGCATTCTATGCCTTGGAACAAAAACAGTATACATTGTGAAAACGGAAACGGCGGTTTTCTTTCACAGTCAGAGCTTGCAGAACTTAAGAAATACTGTGATGAAAGAGGAATAGAAATTATTCCCGAAGTTCCATCCCTATCGCATTGTGATTACCTGCTTATAAATCATCATGAGCTGGCAGAAAATCAAAACGACCCTTTGCCTGACACATATTGTCCGTCCAACCCCAAGTCATATGAATTGCTGTTCGATATTCTGAATGAAGTGATTGAACTGTTTAAACCGCGTATTATTCATATAGGTCACGATGAATGGTACAGCTTTGGAATTTGTGACAAATGCAAGGGAAAAGACCCTGCTGAAATGTATGCCGGTGATATTTTCAAAATATACGATTTTCTAAAGCAAAAGGGCATTAAAACCATGATATGGGGCGATAAGCTGTTAAATGCCAGAGATGATCGAAGTGGTGATACCCATGGCGGAGCATTAGTAAAAACGAGGCATATTCCAAGTGGTAAGACGGTGGAATATCTTGGGGAAGAACACCCTGTTTACAATGAATACTGGGGAAATGAAGCAGATAAAACAGAGGGTGGGGTATTAACCGTCATACCCGAAACCTATAAAGCCATAAATCTTGTTCCGAAAGATTTGTTAATTATGAATTGGTATTACAGACTTCAAAAGGAATCGGACAGAGTTTTTCATGACAACAATCTTTGGAGTGTGTATGGTAATTTCGATACCGGCAGAGAATCTGAAAATTGGTTTGAACGAATTGCAGCGGGCGTACACGGTTTATCAATTTCCAACTGGAGCATGCTGGATCAGCGCCACATGCAGAGAAATGGGGTTTTATTCGGCATTGCATATGCATCAATGATGGTATGGAACAGAGAATTTGAAGAAACACAGCGCGCCAATAACACGCTCATAGTGGCACATGATTTATTCCAATACAATAACAGGGATATTTTAAGCAAACCGCATATTGAGATTATACACGGCACGGATATAATTATTCCTCATAAGTCTTTTGTCGACGGCTACGGCATGTCGGATGAAACGGACCGCATGGGGTGTTATACGATTTATTACGATGATGAATCAACAGAAGCATACCCCATCCTATGGGGACACAACATTGGTTATATGCTTCCGGACTGGTATGAGCAGGATAAGGATTGGATCGGTACTAAAATGGTTATCGAACCAACATATACCTGTGATTATGTTTTGCAGGACGGGAAAGTTTTTTATAAGCTTGTTATACCGACAGCTAAAAATGTTGTAAAGGTCGAAGCAGATATTTTAGATAAATATAAAGACAGGGTATTTGTTGATAAAATTACAATTGTCAGAAATAGAGGCATATAATAAAAAAAGAGAGGACCCCACATGAAGGAGTAATCTCTCGAACAGGCTCGAAATGAGTGATACATTTCAAATTATTTTGAGCTTTATTTTATCATATCATATTTTTAAATTTATTTCTGTATTCGGATGGCGTCATTTTTGTTTCTTTTTTAAAATAAGCGGAGAAATAAGTGTCACTTGTAAAGCCTGATTTTTCCGCTATCAAATTCAGGGGCAAATCGGTGTTTGCCGTCAATCTTTTTGCCTCGTTTATTCTCAGTCTTATGATATATTGGTGTATACTTGAGCCTGTAAGCCTTTTAAATATACGATTCAGGTGATATTCATGGTATCCGGTAAGTGCCGCAAGTTTTTTATTGGATAAGTTTTCGGTAAAGTTTTCCGATATGTACGATAGCAGAAACTCTACAACTTCTATCGCATTTTTTGATTTAGTCGGTTCTATTCTATGCATGTCTATCAGAATTGTTTTTAACATAGAACTGCATTTTTCCCTGAAAAATATTTTCTGCTGAGAGAATTCTGTTTGTATGTTATGTATTAATTGGTATAATTCTTTTCCGTCGGAAAGGAATATGTGTCTATGTAAAAAATTACTGTCTTTAATAATTACAGGGGTAGTTTTGTTTGTTATAGGGTTGTTTAAAACACTTACGGGAGATAAAAAATCCTTAAGATTGTTATTTGATTGTGTTAAATCAAAATTTAACGAAATTAAAGACATTCCATCCTTGGATACAATATTGTATTCACTGCCTGCGGTACAGTAGAATACCGAGTTTGGCATAAGTTTGTAATGTTGGTTTTCAATAAATATGTCCGCCACGCCCGAAAGTATGTAAAACAACCTGCAGTCCTGCACATATGCAGGATTATTATCAGATTTATAAAAAATATTCTGTGCGAATCTTACAAAAGGATTTATTTCGGATATCTGCATATTATACACCTCTTTAATGTTTGATTTGTTAAAGTTTGTGTTTGTTTTATATCTTTATGATATCATTTAAAAATGATAAAATCAACATATAACTTCGGATTGGGGGAACCATCGTGCAATACATGGCAGGCCTGCAATTTACAAATGATGATTTTTTGGAATGCATTGCAGAGAACAAAGAATACATATTTGAAGTATATTTTTCTTGGGGTGATTTTCCTAACGGGAGAAACAGCCAGGTGGAAAGCTCCCGTTTTTTGCCATGGGAACTCCAGCAAAGGCAAATCGAAGTGCTTCGACATATGTCTAACGAAGGCGTAAGGTTGAATTTATTGTTTAATGGCAACTGTTACGGTGCGGAAAGCCTTTCACGTTCGTTTTACAACAGGATGGGCGATACAATAGATTATATATTCACTAACTTTGGGCTGAATTCCATGACGGTTACGTCCCCGCTAATTGCTAAATTTATTAAATCTAATTTTGAAGGCTTGGAGGTAAGAGCATCCGTAAATATGTCCATAGGCACAATTCAGGGTATGGATTATGTTGCGGAATATTTCGACAGCTATTATATGCAGCGTGAATATAACAGGAATTTTGAAAAAATAACAGAGCTTAAAAACTGGTGCGATGAAAACGGCAAACAACTGTACATTCTGGCAAACAGCGGCTGCTTGAATTTTTGCAGTGCCCGCACGTTCCATGATAATCTTGTATCGCATGAAGCGGAAATATCCAAGATGGACAACGTTTTTTCCTTTGAAGGGGTATGCAAAAAATATTTGCAAGATGAAAAAAAATATGTAAGCCTTATTAAAGATACAAATTTTATCCGTCCCGAGGATATGGCCTTGTATGAGCCTTATTTTAAAGCGGCAAAACTTGCGACTCGTGTGCACAAAACACCGCAAACGGTGCTAAAAAGTTATATAAACCAAAAATACAGCGGAAACATTCTTGATTTACTGGAACCTGCCCATAATATATATCCGTATGTGATAGAAAACGGGAATCCGTTGAGATTGGTAAAACTGGAGGAAGGAATATGTTGACAAGCAGTATGATTAAAGAAGCCGCATTATCAGCAGGAGCGGATATGTGCGGTATAGGCCCTGTGTCAAGGTTTGACGGAGCCCCTGACGAGATGAACCCTCAGTTTTTGTTTCCTGAAGCAAAAAGCATTATCGGCTTTGTATTTAGGATACCTCGCGGAGTCCAGCGGGGCATTGAAGAGGGAACACAGTTTTTTCAGTATCCGTCCATGTCATACGGCGGAATTAATGAAATTTTTGCCCCCGCGGTTTTGTACCATGTCAGCAAGGTAATTGAGGATGCAGGATATGAGGCATTTGTTTATCGCAACACAGGTGCAAGGGGTGTTGTTTCCGACATGGACGGAAGTCCCGGCAGCAATCTGTCCCCTGAGGAGCAGATTGAAGTAATTGAGCATGCGAAAACGGCTGCCGCTCACCATAGGAACGTGCAATTTACCCGGCCTGTAAGGGAAGGAAGCGTTGCGCCGGATTTGCAGTTTCAGTTCAGGCTTGCGGCAGTTGCCTGCGGCTTAGGGGAAATAGGCTGGAGCAAAATGCTGCTGACGGGGAAATTCGGCCCTATGCAGCGTTTGGCATTTATTCTTACCGATGCACAGCTGGAATATGATGAGATGTACAGCGGTGAGCCTTTATGCAGAAAGTGCGGGGCTTGCGTCAGGGAATGTCCCGGAGGCTGCATTCCTCCTATTAATTCCGGCAAAGCCATATCGGTTAATATTGACGGTAAAATATGCGAGTGGGGAGATATTGACATGTGGCGTTGTTATGCTTTTTATACCCACGCAGGCAGGCATTACAATCCTTTTGTTCCAAAAGAAGTGTGGGATAAAAACGAAAGCGGAAGCTTTGATTTAATGGAAGGGGTCACCGATATAGCCAACGAACAGGAGATAATAAAAATATACACTGCTTTGCAAAAGTATTTTCCAAGCTGGGTTGGTTATAACATGGCAAAATGCGGCGGTTGTATCAGGGCATGCGTGAGCGCTTTGGAGAAAAAGGGCGGTTGTCTGGAAGGGCGGTTTAAAAATCCGCTTCGCACAAAGAAGCCCTGGAGGCTTGACCGATAAATCAGAAAGGAAAATGTATTATGCTAAACAGCGAATTTATAAAGAAAAAGGCAATGGAACTCGGGGCAGCCGTATGCGGCATTGGCAGGTTATATAAGGAGGAAAACCCGCAAAAGGACCCCAAAGTGATATTACCCAAAGCAAAAAGTATTATCGGATTCGGGTTTGCCGTTCCAAAAGCATTATACCATGCCATGGAAAGAAATGTACAGTATTATACGTACACTACCATGGGCGTAAAATACATAGATGAAGAAATGGCTGAAATATTTCTGCTTAAAATGGGGGCAATTATCGAAGACTCAGGCTATGATGCATGCCTGCAAAAGACTGTACCGAATTTAAGGGTACAGGGGGATAAAACCACCAATCCCGAGGTTATGGATACATATGAGCTTATACATTCAGTGCCGGTTGAGGAAGGCAAACCCGCGCCCGAAGTTATTATAGACTTTGGCAAAGCGGCAAAAGCCTGTGGTATAGGAAAGCGGGGATTAAGCGGCAGGATATTAAGCAAAAGGTATGGGCCGTTTATTCGTTATTGCTTTATAATAACAGACGCGCCTTTGGAGTATGACGAGGAACTAAAAGAAAATATGTGCGACGGGTGCGGCGAGTGCTCAAAGGCCTGTCCCGGAGGCGCAATCGGCGAAATGGGGCTTGATACTTGGCAGTGTGCTGTTTACTATAAAGGAGTCCATAGGTCAAATCCCTTTATGAATGATGATTTTTTAAAAAATCATCCTGAAAGAGACGCTGTATTAGACGGCAGGAAAAGATTTGACCCGGTTTCTGCCCAGGCAATATTTAAAGAAATAAATTTTCTGCCCAAAATCCAATGGGGATATGCGCCGTGCCTTTGCGGCAGGAAGTGTGATATAGCTTGTTATAAACATTTAAAAGAGGTGTATGCCGATGGAAAATAAAATTATATCGACAGCCAAAAAATGCGAGGCGGATATTATAGGCTTTGCCCCCGCCGAAAGGTTTGACAGGGACAATAATATATTCAAATTGCTACCCGAAACAAAAACGGTAATAGGTCTTGCATTTAGAATACCCCGAGGGGCATACCGCGGTATTGAGGAAGGAAGTACATATTATCAATACACGACCATGGCGGTTGAAAACATGGAGGAAACCATAATGCCCATGGCACAGCTTCGGGTGGCTTGTGAGCTTGAAGAACAAGGGTACCTTGCCCTTCCTCAAAGACGCCACCAGCAAATTATGGCACAAGAAAACAGCACCAATCCCGAAGTTGCCTATGACAGTATTTACAGGGGAATGGACAAAGAATTGCAAATGGATTTTTTAGATGCCGCCGTAAAGTGCGGGCTGGGGGAAAAAGGCCTGCATGGCGCGCTCCTGACAGATGAGTTCGGTCCGATGGTAAGCTATTGTTTTGTTTTGACGGACGCTAAGCTGCCGCCTGCGGAAGTATACAGGCCTCACCTTTGTGACGGATGCGGTAAATGTATTGCTGCCTGTCCCGGAGGAGCCATAGATAATGACGGAAATGTGGACCCTTGGCAATGTGCCGTGTATTATAACGGGGCAAACGGTACAAAAAATCCTTTTATGCCGCCCGATGCTTTTAAAGAATTTGATAACAGGCTTGAAATAATAGCAGGAAAAGCAAAGGTCACGCCTGAAACCGCAAGGAAAATATTGGACAATATTTATTTCTATCCATCAGCACAGCATGCCTATCAATGCTCAATATGCGGCAGGGCATGCGATATTGACTGCTATGTTCATCTTGAGGAAAAGGGGGTTTTGACTAAAAAGTTCAAAACGCCGTTTAGAAAACGTGAGAAATGTCCAGCTAAGAAATGTCAATAAAAAATCAAGAAAAAGTTTTAAAAACTTAT
>LVAX01000083.1 GCA_001604215.1 Clostridiales bacterium Firm_18 | reverse complement strand
TATATACCGTTTCAATAAATACATTTATTATTTTATTATAACATAACAAATGGAAAATATAAAGCAAATTTATTAATTTTGTTTGAATTATATAATAAATATGTTAAAATATAGACGAGGTGATTAAATTTGAACAAAGTAAGAATACTTCATACGGCCGACTTGCATATCGAATCCGCCCTTACCGCTTTTAAATCGGCAGCCGAAATCAGACGAGCGGAGCTTTTGGATATTTTCGGGAAAATTATTGATACGGCAAAGTCGGAAAACGTTGATGTTTTAATTATAGCAGGCGATTTGTTCGACTCCTGCCGGCCTTCCAAGCCGGCCGTGTCTTATGTTAAAAGAAAGCTTGAGTCAATACCGGAAGTTAAGGTGTTTATTACAACCGGAAACCATGATTACAGCTTGAATATTGACTTTCCGGAAAATGTTTTTCTGTTTTCAAACGGAATTAAAAAATATGAATTTGAAAGCTTTGACTTTTACGGCGCCGGCTTTCAATCGGAATATTGCGACAGCAATATGCTTAAAAATTTTTCGGTTGAAAACCCGGGAAAAATAAATATTCTTGCATTTCACGGCGATATTGTGGAAAAAGGCCAAACAAGCAGATACAATCCCGTAACACGGGAAGAATTGTCCGAAACGGGAGCGGATTATGTTGCTTTGGGCCATGTCCATCAATTTACCGGTATTAACTGCGTAAACAATGTAAGCTATGCCTATTGCGGCATCCCGGAAGGCCGCGGCTTTGACGAGCTTGGTAAAAAGGGGGTTATTATCGGAGATGTTTATAAAAACCGGGTTGATTTAAAATTTCTTCCTGTTTGCAAGCGGGAGTGCATTGAAACAAATATTGATATTACAGGCTGCGGCGATTATGACGAAATATGCTCAAAAATTTACGAATGTGCAATCGGCGGGCAAAACATTTTTAAAATAAACTTATGCGGAACTGTTGAAAATCAATTTTTCCTTAACACGAATTTTATTGAAGAAAGAATAAAAAATGATTATTTCTATGTAAAGGTTATCGACTTAACACGTCCTAAGATAGATATTGATATGCTTAAAGAAGAGTATTCCCTCAGAGGACTGTTTGTAAAAAAGCTAAGCGAGCAAAATGGCAGCGAAGAAGCCCTTAGATTCGGGCTTGGAGCGATTTCGGGAGAGAAGGTGTATTTTAATGATAATTAAAAGTCTTTACATAAATAAATTCGGTGCCATCTCGGGCAAAACCATTAATTTTAATGATTCAATCAATGTAATTTGCTCGGATAACGAAACGGGAAAATCCACAATTGCAGAATTTATTAAAATAATGCTATACGGCATACCGACCAGAGGGGTGAAAAATATACGGGGCAACGAAAGGGTTAAGTATATGCCGTGGGGCGAAAATAAAATGGGCGGCGAAATGACCGTCATAGCAGGCGATACCGAGTATACCATTATTCGAAGCTTCGGAAAAAGAAAAAGCGAAGACGCCGTAACTGTCATTAATTCGCTCACCGGAGAGACCGAAAAGGAGCTTTCCACGGAAGCCCCGGGTGAAAAGCTGTTGGGAGTGGGGCGGGAAGGCTTTGAAAAAACTTTGTATATAAAGCAGCTTTCAAGCAGGATTGAACCGGATAAAGAAGATGAAATATTAAACAAGCTTATAAATTTAGCTCAAAGCGGCGATGAAGAAACCTCTTTTCAACGTGCGGTGTCAATACTTGACGCTGCGGCAAAAGAGTTGTCGGGCAGTCGGCCTAAGGGAAAAATGCTTATACTTCAAGATGAAATAACCAATCTTCTTGAAAAACGTTCAAAGGCCGAAAGCATGCAAATGCTTGTATCCGATTTATCTGTAAAGTTAAAAAGATTAACAGCCGAAAAAGCTCGTCTTGAAGCTTATTCCCCCGACCGCACTTACCTGGAAAAGCTTAAAAAGGAATACTCCGATGCCCTCGTTAAGCAAACCCGGCAAAACAAAAAGCATGCCGAGATGCTTGGCAGGAAAATATTTTTAAGCAAGATAATGCTTTTTGCTCTTGTGCTTTGCTTTGCAGCTTCACTTGTTTTAGTGTATTTTAAACCTTTTTTCTCTTTTCCTTTCTTTATATTAGCGGCAATATTTTCTGTATTGCTTTATAAGGTAAAAAGCAGTAAAACGCAGTGCGAAAATACCGATATTGCCGGCGCTGTATTAAAGAAAGTCGAAAATGAAGAAACAAGGATTAACACCGAAATAAAACAAAACACCAGCTCCATCATTGAGCTGACGCGTCAAATATCCGATATTCAAAACCAAATTGAAAACATGGACATGCCATCGGTTGGACAAATTGATGAAATGATTGCGAGGTGCAAAGAAAAGTATAATTATTACGGGCAGTGCTTAAACGATATAAATCTTGCAAAAAGCTGCCTGCAGCAAGCTTTTGAAGAGCTGCAAAAATCCTTCGGCAAAAGGCTTAACGAAGAAACATCAAAAATTATTAAAGAAATAACCGGCGGCAAATACGTTGATGTGCTGGTTGACAATGAATACAACATGCAAGTACGAAAAGCCGATACAAATGAGCTTGTGGATGCACAATATTTAAGCAACGGTACATATGATCAAATATACTTTGCATTAAGGCTGGGTATAGTTCATATGTTATTTGACAACGTGCCCATTATACTTGACGAGGCCTTTGTACAGTACGATGACAACAGGCTTCGGGCCGTAATGGAATACATAAAAAACAAGGAAAACAGACAAATTCTACTGTTTTCCTGTCATAAAAGAGAAAAATCGTATATTAATTAATCTGTTAAATCAGCATTTTTCCAATGCCTGTGTTATATCGGCAATAATGTCACCGGCATGCTCTATGCCTACGGACAGGCGGACAAGCTCAGGCACCACTCCGCTTTCTTCAAGCTGTTTATCGCTAAGCTGGCGATGGGTGCTTGAAGCCGGGTGCAGCACTCCCGTTCTTGCGTCCGCAACATGCACTACAATTGATGCAAGGCTAAGCGTATCCATAAATTTTGCCGCTGCCTCACGGCCGCCGGCTATGCCGAATGAAACAACACCGCTTGCTCCTTTCGTCAAATACTTTTCAGCAAGCCGGTAATCGGCATTGCCTTCAAGCCCCGGATAATTAACCCAGCTTATTTTTTTATGACTGTTTAAAAATTTTGCAATTTCAAGTGCGTTTTTCGAATGCCGTTCCATTCTAAGAGGCAGTGTTTCCATGCCTAAATTAATTAAAAACGCGTTTTGCGGTGAAATCATACATCCCAGGTCCCTCATAAGCTGCGCTCTTGCTTTTGCTATATACGCCGATTTTCCGAATGTTTCGGTATATATTATCCCGTGATATGATTCATCCGGTGTTGTAAAGGACGGGAATTTGCCGTTATTCCAGTCAAAATTGCCGCTGTCCACAATTGCGCCGCCCAGGGCAACAGCATGTCCGTCAAGGTATTTGGAAGCCGAATATACGACAATGTCCGCACCGTAGCTAATCGGCCTGCAAAGCACTGGTGTTGCAAATGTATTGTCGACAATTAAAGGAACGTTGTTTTTATGCGCGATTTTTGCAAACTTTTCTATATCAAACACATGAAGTGTAGGGTTTGAAATGGTTTCGCCGAAAATTGCTTTTGTGTTGGGGCGAAAAGCGCTTTGAATTTCTTCTTCCGTTGCATTTTGGTCTATAAATGTAACATCTATGCCCATTTTCTTCATTGTAACCGCAAAAAGATTAAAAGTACCGCCATATATGGAAGCAGAGCTAATAAAATGGTCCCCCGCTTCGCAAATATTCAGTACCGCAATAAATGACGCGGCTTGACCGGAGGATGTGAGCATAGCACCTACTCCTCCTTCCATATCCGCCAGTTTTCTTTCGACCGCATCAACCGTCGGATTTGCAAGCCTTGTATAGAAAAAGCCTTCTTCCTCCAAATTAAAAAGCCTTCCTACCGTTTCACCCGAATCATATTTAAAAGTGGTACTTTGATATATCGGCAAAACTCTTGGTTCTTTGTTTTTAGGCTTCCAGCCCGATTGTATTGCTTTGGTATCAATATGATAATCCAATTTAAACGCTCCTCCCGTTATTTTGGTGCAAGCTTTATTTCCTTAAATGCTTGCTTGATTTAGATAATTTTATATCAATTTAACTTTATTGTCAATTGATGTTTTTTAGCATCCATATGTTGTTGCTATACTATTATATACATATATAAAAGGAGGCCATATATAGAATTATGGGAAAGCATATAATTGTTAAGTATTGTGATAATTTACTATGTAACAACTCGTGTTCTTGTAAAAATTGACGGTTGCAAATGATCGACAAATTGTATAAAATAATACTAACAGGAGTCCCGGCGCCTCTGAAAGTTTTACTTTTATGCGGACCAGCGGGGCACATTTTTTTATAGGTGAAACTATGAACAAATTGGAGCATATTGGTTTTCCTTTTGATTGGTATGAGAGCTTATATAGCAAAATGTAGTTTAGATTAAGTCTTAATACTCCAATTTCATTGACATAGCCGTTGAAAGTGTGACCTTTTTCTTAAAAAAAGGAGCATCGGCACAAACAACCCTGATTTCTGCGAAAAAATCGGAGCAAGCTTTTTATCGCTTGCTCCGCCGTGTGTATGGCTGACAAAAAGATGTCAGAATTCGACGCACTAAATAATCTTTTGAACACTAATAAAGGCTTTTTTAGGAACAAAATACACAATATCCTTTTTATCAGGTATTAATTTATTCTGCTTTCGCCTTTGGATGCTTTGCAAAAAACATTATAACAGCTCCTATCAGAGATGTTACAGAAGAAGTTATAAACGCGCTGAATAATACGTTTATATCTAAAACATTTGGATCGGCAGCTTTCGCCATATCAACGAAATACCCTCCTATATAAGATGCCAAAACTGCTCCAACGCCAAAGCCAAGCAGAACCATTCCATATATCATACCGACATGCTTTGAACCAAAATAATCAGCTGTGATTGCCGGGAACGTGCCAAGGTAACCACCATATAAAAATCCTATTACAGCAACAAGAGCAAAGAACAATATGTTTGTTATTACTAATTTTACAAGGAGCACGCATATTGCAGTGCTAACAAGCAATATAAGTATAGTGTTCCTTCTGCCTATCTTATCGGATACCCAACCCCAAAACAATCTTCCGAGGGAGTTAAATAATGTAACGGCCATAACTCCGGTAACTGCGATGGACTTTAATTCCGGTTGATATCCCGCAATAGTCTTTCCAAATGCGATCATCATAAGCCCTGCCATGCAGGCGAGCATCATTGTAGTTGTTATTGCATAAAATTGCGGTGTTTTGAGAGCCTCCGAGGGTGTGAAATCCCGTTGCTTTATGCCGGGCTTAGGCGTTGGTGGTGTCCATCCCTCAGGAGAATAATCTTTAGGTGGAGTGTTAACGAATAATCCACCTATAGTACATACGATTAAGAAAATAAGTGCTAACCATCTAAACGTGATAAGTTCACCTATACCGGCAACACCGCCGCCATATTTGCTTATTATCATTTCTGCAAATGGTGTGAATATAACCCCTCCAAATCCCAAAGCGGATACAATGATACCTGTAATTAAACCGCGCTTATCAGGGAACCATTTTTGGCAACATGCAATAGTCGTCGAATAGGTCATGCCCATACCAAATCCGCCGATAACACCATAGGTAATCCATATCATCCAACCCATGGATGCAGCTGTAAAGGAAGCGAGGAAAAATCCAATCGCTAATACTATGCCGCCTACAATGACAACAGATCTTGTGCTATACTTATTTTGTAGATATCCGCCAAATGTGCTGCCAAATGTTAGCATGCTCAAAAGTATTGAAAAAGCAAGACCTGCGTCTGCATTATTTCCGTTGAACAGGTACACAGCTACTCCTTTTTGGAATACTCCCCATATGTACGCCGTTCCTAAACAAAGCTGAATAGCTATACCTGCAATTACAGGTATCCATCGGTTTCGTTCTTTTTTCAAAGTCATTAATTCAACTCCTCTATAAAAAATTAGTGTTATTATACATGATACTGAAAAAAAATGCAACGCTTTTTTACAAATATTAACCCTAAATTAAAAGAACAGAACTTCAAGTTTGAACACCAATGGTTCAGCTTTGAAGTTCTGTTCATATGGCGCGCTGTAGAGGACTCGAACCTCTGACCTACTGATTCGTAGTCAGTCACTCTATCCAACTGAGCTAACAGCGCAAACCGCTTATATATATTAACATAACAATATTTAAAATGCAAGTATTTTTTGAATTTTCATTTGACAATAAATGAATTGTTATGTAAAATAGAATATGTTATTTTACAAAAGAGGTGAAATGATCATGGAAGAGACAACTTCGAATTTCATACATGACATAATCGAAGAGGACTTGAAAGAAGGACATGTATCCAAAATACACACCCGCTTTCCGCCGGAGCCTAACGGTTATTTGCATATAGGCAGTGCAAAGGCTATATGGATAAATTACACCACCGCTGAAAAATACGGAGGAAAATTTAATTTAAGGTACGACGATACAAACCCCGTTAAAGAAGATGAAGAATACGTCCGCTCAATCGAAGAGGATTTAATATGGCTTGGCGCAGTTCCGACGGGCGGGATTTTTTACGGCTCGGATTATTTTGAAGAATGTTATAATTTTGCCGTTAAGCTGATAAAAGACGGCAAAGCATATGTATGCGACTTATCCCAGGAAGAAATAAGCGATTACAGGGGGACGCTGACCGAGCCAGGAAAAGAAAGCCCTTACAGGAACAGAAGTGTTGAGGAAAACCTTGATTTGTTCACAAGAATGAGAAACGGAGAATTTGCGGACGGCGAGAGGACACTTCGCGCAAAAATCGATATGGCCTCACCCAATATGAACATGCGCGATCCGGTAATTTACAGGATTATTCACGCAAAGCACCACCGGCAGGGCAACAAGTGGTGCATATATCCCATGTACGATTTCGCCCATCCGATACAAGACGCATTGGAAGGAATCTCTCATTCACTGTGCAGTATAGAGTTTGAAAACCACCGTCCCCTTTACGATTGGGTTATTGACAATATCGGCATAGAAAAAAAGCCTCATCAGTATGAATTTGCACGCCTGAATATGACATATACCGTCATGAGCAAGCGTTATTTAAGAAAATTAGTGGAAACAAAAGTAGTGGACGGTTGGGACGACCCGCGGATGCCCACACTTTGCGGACTTAGAAGAAGGGGCTATACTCCCTCCTCCATTTTTAAGTTTATTTCAAGAAGCGGTGTTTCCAAAACAAACAGCATGACGGATGTCAGATTTTTGGAATATTGTATATGTGAAGAACTCAACGAAACGGCTTTGCGAAGAATAGCGATTATGGAGCCGCTTAAAGTTAAAATAACCAATTATCCCGACGGCAAAACCGAATACTTCGAAATGCCCAACCATCCGAAAAAGCCCGAGCTCGGGAAGAGAAAAATGCCCTTTACAAACGAAATATATATTGAAAAATCCGACTTTTCCGAAAACCCGCCTCCCGGCTTTAAAAGGCTGGTGCCGGGCGGCGAAGTGCGGCTTATGGAATCCTATATTTTAAAGTGCAATGATGTCGTCCGCAATAGCCGCGGTGATGTTGAACAAATCATCTGTACGGTCGATCTTGAAACAAGAAACAACAAGCCTGCGGACGGGCGGAAGGTTAAAGGAACAATTCATTGGCTGTCCGCCGCCCACACGGCGGATGCCCAGCTTAGGGTATATAACTACTTGTTTAACAGGGAAAATGTTGCAAACCTGCTTGAGGATGATAATTTTGAGGAATTTTTGGCCGACGATTCGCTTATTATATACGATAATTGCAAAATTGAGCCTTCCATTACCGGTTCTGCCCCCGGTGAGCGCTTCCAATTTGTAAGGCTCGGTTATTACACAAAGGACAATAAAAATTCCGGTGTGTTTAACCAGACCGCTCCCCTAAAAAGCAGTTATAAGCCAGAGTAAATATATTTACGAAGAATACATCCTGATTATTTCATCAGTATATTGGTTGTTATTATCATACACATAAAGGGGCGGCTCAAACAACAGCTTGGGTCTGCCCCCTTTTGCACCCTCTATCAGTACGGACATGGGTTTTTTGTTATAATGCGGGTGAACAAGCCTTATCCTTTTGGGCTCAATTCCATTCTCTCTCATTTTGCATATAATATCGGCAAGACGTTCCGGGCGATGTATAAGATTCAGCTTGCCGCCCGGCTTTAAAATGCGAGAAGAGGTTTTTATAACGTCACATAAAGTGCAGCATACTTCATGGCGGGCAATTGCAAGGTGTAAATTAGGGTTTCTAAGCCCTCCTCCTATTTCTTTGTACGGAGGATTGCATATAACAACGTCAAAGGCAGACGCCTTATTATAATAATTAAAATCAATGTTCTCTATTGCTACTTTTTCGTCCAGGCCGTTCAGCCTGACACTGCGCCGTGCCATGTCGGCAATATCGCTTTGTATTTCCAGCCCCGTAACATGTGCAGCCTCGGTTTTTGCCGCAATTAGCAATCCTATTACCCCGCAGCCGCAGCCCAGGTCCGCCACAAGGGCATTTTTGGGAACCCGCGCAAAATTGGCAATTAGCACGGCGTCAATACCGAAACAAAAATAGTCGGGATTTTGAATAATGCATAGCGTTTTCCCGTTTTTTAGCGGAACCTGTAAGTCATCGACACGCTCATTTTTACAAATCAGATAATTTTTCAATTCAAATCACCTTAAATTTTAAAAAACATATTGATT
The DNA here is from genome assembly GCA_001604215.1 of Clostridiales bacterium Firm_18. Classification (GTDB taxonomy): domain Bacteria; phylum Bacillota; class Clostridia; order Monoglobales; family Firm-18; genus Firm-18. Next base: position 201 of record LVAX01000083.1, on the reverse strand, counting down.
TTTCATCAAAAACAGTATATACTAAATAGGCTGCAAATTCAATATATTTTTTGGAGAGATGGCTGAGTTGGCTTAAGGCGCACGCTTGGAAAGCGTGTGTGGGTTAATAGCCCACCCAGGGTTCGAATCCCTGTCTCTCCGCCAAATAAGGTAGTAGATTTTGATAGAAATCTGCTACCTTTTTTTCTATGCCGAGAAGCC
>LVAX01000082.1 GCA_001604215.1 Clostridiales bacterium Firm_18 | reverse complement strand
CCCTCGCGGGGCGAGATGAGGCGTTCGGGAAAGCGCTACGCGCCCGAACGCTTTAATTTTTTATACACCTGCGTACTATTGTTTTTGTACTATTGTTTTTTTAGTGTTTTTGTAATATAATAAACGCAATAATAAATCAAATACCGGAGGGAAAGTTATGAATAAAGCACTAACGGAAAGCGTTACTTTAAATAACGGTATAAAAATGCCCCTGCTTGGTCTTGGCGTGTGGCAGACAAAAGAGGGAGAAGAAGTTGAAAATGCCGTCAGATGGGCAATTGAAGCAGGATACCGGAGTGTTGACACCGCGGCGGTGTACCAAAACGAAAAAGGTGTCGGGAAAGCTATAAAGGAAAGCGGAGTCCCCCGTGAAGAAATTTTTATAACAACCAAGGTATGGAATGATGACCAGGGATATGAAAGTACCCTGAAGGCTTTTGAACAAAGCCGCAAAAGATTAGGTACGGATATCGTTGATTTATATCTTATTCATTGGCCCATAAGCAAAACTTACAGGCAAACCTGGAAGGCTTTGGTTCATCTTAGAAACGAAGGATACGTAAGGGCTATAGGCGTAAGCAACTTTAATATTGAACAGATAAAAACAATAACGGAGGACACAGGCGTTTGCCCGGCAGTTAACCAAATTCAGCTGCACCCTTTAAACACCCAAAAAAAGATGCTTGAATTTGCCGGGGAAAACAATATAAAAATTACGGCCTGGCGGACTATTTTAAAAGGAGAGCTTGATATACCCCTTTTGCAAACGCTTGCAAAAAAGTTAAATAAAACCCCCGCGCAAATAGTGTTAAGATGGCACATACAAAACGGGGTTATAGTTATTCCCAAGTCGGTGCATAAAGAAAGGATAATCGAAAACTCAAAAATATTTGATTTTAATCTATCGGATGACGATATGAAAGCAATAGACGCTCTTAACAAAGACATGTTTTTCGGGATTACGCCGGAGGAAATGGACTTAAGATATTAATCAATGTTAATGAAATGAGTGACGGTTTAAATGCTTAAAACACCGGATTCCGATAAGGTAAAGCAAATTTTGAAAATCGCCACGCCTTGCATTGCGGAGCAATTATTAATGTTTTCCGTCAGTATCGTATCAATTGCCGTTATCGGGCACTTGGGAAGCGGAGAACTTGTTGCGGCTGCAATGACCAATACAATCGTAAACTGGCTTCAAAGCATTTATACCGGTCTGGCCTCCGGAGGAACGGTTGTTATTGCGCGTATATGGGGAAGCGGTGATAAGCAAGGGGCAAAAAAAAGCTTTATGCAAACTTTAATTATTGCCGTTACCCTCAGTACGGCAATACTGCTAATCACCATGACATTCCAAAAACAATTGGTTTTACTGTTTTTCGGAAATGCCCATAACGATATTTTAGATAAGATTAATATTTATTTTTTCTATTCCATGATAGGAATGCCCGCAACAGCCGTTACAACCGTAATAAATGCCGGTGTAAGAGGAGCAGGGGATAACAAAACGCCTTTTTTCACAACAGCGGTTTTAAATATTATAAATTTAGTGCTAAGCCTGATTTTAATTCATGGAATGCCTTCAATCGGCATTCCTTCAATGGGAATTGCCGGTGCGGGAATTGCCATTTCCTGTGCAAGGTATGCGGGCATGATTTTTTCGATTTTAATTACACTTTACAAAAAAAGTCCGATACTGCCGGGAAAATTAACAATTAGGCTTGAAAAAGATATTATTGCAAGAATTCTTAAAATCGGTTTTCCGTCAATGCTTGAGCAGCTTATTTTTAACGGGGGCTTTGTTATTTTACAAGCCATGCTGATTGGATTTGGTACCGCTTTTCAGGGAGGATACCAAATAGGGGCAAACTTAAACGGGCTTACCAACGCCCCTGTTTTGGGATTGAGCGTTGCCGTTACGGTGCTTATTTCCCATGCGTTGGGAAAACGGGATTTTGAGCAGGCCGATGAAATTGTCCGTATATCAAGGTTTCTGACGATCGGTGTATTTGTACTGCTCGGATTGATGCTTTTCATTTTTGCACCGGTTATAACAAGGATTTATACATCGGATCATCAGGTGCTGAAATCCGGCACGTTTTTCGCCCGTGTATTCGGAATTTTACTTATACCGATAGCATATTTTCAAATTATGGCCGCAATACTAAGAGGAAGCGGTGATGTGAGGTATGTTGCCGTTACAAGTATTATTGGTTTATGGGTGATGCGAATTTTCGTGGTTTGGCTGATCGGAAGGCTTTCCGGAAACGGTTACATAGCGGTTGTTATCGGATTATCCCTGGATTTTGTGCTAAGGGCGTTTATGTACCATGTCAGGGTTCGGAAAGGAAAATGGAAGTATATAAGAATTTAAAATTTTTAAAGGAGATGATTTGCTTATGAAAAGCTACAGAAAGATATTAAAATTCAACACCCCCACAAGAAGAGCATATATAAACATTACAAGGCAGGTGGAGGAGGCATTGCATGAAAGCGGAATAAAGGAAGGGCTTGTTTTGGTAAATGCAATGCATATAACGGCAAGTGTGTTTATAAACGATGACGAGAGCGGTCTTCATGCCGATTTTGAAACCTTTTTGGAGAAGCTTGCTCCCGAAAAGCCATATAACCAATACAGGCATAACGGATTCGAGGATAATGCGGACGCCCATTTAAAACGGCAAATTATGGGCCGTGAAGTGGTAGTTGCCGTTACGGACGGAAAGCTTGATTTCGGTACATGGGAACAAATTTTTTACGGGGAATATGACGGCAGAAGGGAAAAAAGGGTTTTAATCAAAATAATCGGTGAATAAAAACAGTGACAATCCCATATAATATACGGTTATTTTGCACAATTTAACCTTTTGTATTTGCCAGTATATAGTAATTTTTGCAGTGTAAATTATGAAATATAGCCAAAAAAACGCTTTATTATCAATTTTTTAAAAAATATACTTGAATTTCTTATAAAATAGTGATACAATTCAATTGTCAATTTTTTATAATTATAGGGAGGTTTGTACGAATGAACAAAACAGATTTAGTAGCAGCAATAGCAGAAAAAGCAAGCATGACCAAAAAGGATGCGGAAGCAGCTTTAAGCGCAACAATCGAAGCAGTAACAGCCGCTTTGAAAAAGGGCGACAAAGTACAACTGGTAGGTTTCGGTACATTTGAAACAAGAAAAAGAGCTGCACGCGAAGGAAGAAATCCGCAGACAGGCGCAAAAATCAAAATAAGTGCAACAACAACCCCGGTTTTCAAGGCAGGTAAAGCTCTTAAAGACGCAGTTAAGTAATTTATTTTAAATCAATAAAAATTCCGGTTTTTTAAGCCGGAATTTTTTATTTACCTTGATTTTAACAAAAATAAGTAGTATAATCAAGGAAAATAAACCTCACAAGCCAACTTCGCAAAATTAATATTTTGCGAAGTTGGAAGGAGGTTGCAAGCGGTGGTTTTATGTATGATTACAGCAGTGCACCCCTCGTATTAAGGGAATTTCTAAGCTATATGGATACTATAAAGGGCAAATCACAAAATACTGCCAAGGAATATTTTTATGACCTCAGAACATTTTTCAGGTTTTTAAAAATACATAACGGTCTTGTTTCCAAGGACACCGAATTTGAAGACATTACTATTGATGACGTTACCGTAAAAATGTTATCCGAAGTTACCTTAAGCGATTTATACGAATATATGGCTTATACAAACCGGATTCGGAAAAACACATCCTCCTCCCGTGCCCGGAAGGTTTCAAGCTTAAAGTCATTTTATAAATTTTTGACCACCAAAAAAAACTATTTTGAAAACAATCCGGCTAAAGAGCTTGAAACGCCAAAAATTGGTAAGTCTTTGCCCCGGCACCTTGATTTGGACAGCTCGATGCTGCTGCTGTCATCAGCACAGGACATCAATAAACGGGATTACTGTATCCTTACTCTGCTTTTAAACTGCGGGCTTCGACTTTCGGAGCTGATAGGGATTAACATATCCGATATAAAAGAATCCACCCTTACCGTTACCGGAAAAGGCAATAAAGAGAGAACCATTTACTTAAACAATGCCTGTAAGGCGGCAATAACAGCTTATCTTGAGGTTCGCCCCAAAGACAGGGTAAAGGACAGAGACGCGCTGTTTTTAAACAAAAACAAGCAACGTATCGGTGCCCGGGGAGTACAACTGATTGTTAAAAAATATTTAGGCCTCGCCGGGCTTGACACAAAAAAATATTCCACCCATAAGCTCAGGCACACCGCCGCAACGCTGATGTACAAGCATGGCAATGTGGACATAAGGGTGCTTCAGGAAATTTTAGGGCATGAAAATCTTTCGACAACCGAAATTTATACCCACACCGACAGCTCGCAGCTTCGTGAAGCCGTAAATAAAAACCCGCTTGCCGATATTAGTATAAATTCCAAGAAAAAGGAACGTTGATTAACTATGTATGATAATTTAACGAAAAAGCAATCCGAGATTTTAAAATTTATAAATAAATTTATAGCTGAAAACGGGTATTCCCCGTCCATTCGTGAAATTTGCGCAGCCACCGGGTTTAAATCAACCTCTTCCGTTCATGCTCATTTAAAAACCCTTGAACATTATGGCTATGTTGCAAAAAGCAGCCTAAAAAAACGCGCTCTGACGCCGATAAATATGTCAAGGTACTTAGATGTACCCATATTGGGCAAAGTCACGGCCGGGGCCCCAATTTTGGCTGTAGAAAACATTGAGGGATATTTTCCTCTTCCGGAAGATTTTGCACGCAACAAAGAAATATTTATGCTTGCGGTTTCGGGCGACAGCATGATTAATGCCGGGATTTTAGACGGCGATTATGTAATCGTCCAGAAACAGAACATTGCAAAAAACGGCGATATTGTCGTTGCACTGATTGAAGACGAGGCTACCGTAAAAACCTTTTACAGCGATAAAAACGGAGTCAGGCTTCAACCGCAGAACGATGCGTATGAGCCTATTATAGCCAAAAATGTCGAGGTTCTCGGCAAGGTTACGGGTATATTCAGAAAACTTTAAAGTAATCATTTTAGTATTATAAATTTATAACCTTTGCGTCCGCCAGGCTTTGCAGTGCGGACAATATTCCCACGTATGCGCTGTCAAATGTCAGGCCGCCCTGCATATAAGCTATATAAGGCGGTTTTATGGGGGCGTCTGCGGACAATTCTATCGACGCGCCTTGAACAAACCCTCCCGCCGCCATAATAACACGATGGCTGTAACCGGGCATATCCCACGGGGTCGGCGTTACAAAGCTGTCAACCGGCGATCCTTTTTGAATCCCTTTGCAAAATTCAATTACCCTTTTTTCAGTTTCGAATTTAATTGCTTGTATTATGTCACTCCTGTAATCATTGATTTCGGGGCAAACCTTAAACCCGAGATTTTTAAATACTGCCGCGCAAAAAACCGCCGCCGACAACGCTTCGCCCACAGTGTTCGGCGCCAAAAAAAGGCCCTGCAATAAAAGCCTGTTGGTGTCCAGCGTAGCTCCTACATGCTTTCCGAGCCCTACGGAGTTAAGCTTATAAGATGCAAGCTCTACCAAGTCCCGGCGACCTGCAATATATCCACCTGTCGGGGCAATGCCGCCACCGGGGTTTTTTATCAGGGAACCCGCAACAAGATCCGCCCCACGCGCCGGCGGCTCGTCAATTTCGGCAAATTCACCGTAGCAATTGTCAACAATGCAAACAATATCCTTGTTATATGCTTTAACAGCCTTTATAATTTCTTCTATTTGGGAATTTGTAAGCGAATCGCGCCAGGCATACCCTTTTGACTTTTGTATGAAAACGGCTTTGGTGTTTTTATCCAAAGTTGACATAATATTATTATTGTCAACCTTACCTTCCGACAAATCTGCAATTTTGCATTTGATGCCAAAATCTTTTAAAGAACCGTTATTGCTTCCGGTCAGCCCCAAAACCGCCTCAAGCGTATCGTAAGGCTTGCCGGCGGCACATACCACATTGTCGCCGGGCCGGAGTACGGCAAACAGACATAAGGAAATCGCATGGGTGCCGCTTACGATATTATGCCTTACAAGGGCATCCTCCGCACCGAAAACCCGGGCAAAAACCTTGTCTGTAACTTCTCTTCCCGCGTCATCATAGCCATAGCCAGTTGTTCCGGTTAAATGCTGTGATTCCACCCTTTTTTCGTTAAAAGCCGACAAAACCTTGATTTGGTTATACCTTGCCCTTTGCTTTATATCGTTTATCAAAGGCTTGACATCATTATATATTTTTTCACCAAAGTCAATTATTTTCCCGCTAATACCGAAATTATTCTTTAAAATGCTTTTCATATTCCCTCCGCGATTATCTTTTTCAATATGGCGGCTGCCCCGTTTACATCATATAAATCCGCAATTTCAAAGGCGGTATTATAATACCTTATGGGGATTGAAATTGCGCCGCTTACAGCTCCGGCGCCCCTTAAATGAATCGCACCCGAATCGGAGCCTTCCTTTTCGGATATTTCGTATTGGATTTTAATGTTTTCCGCCTTTGCCGCCTCTATAATACGTCTTTTTATAACCGGGTGACATATTATGGTGTTATCCATAATTTTAACGGACGGGCCTTCACCGATTTTTAAAGGCAGCTTTGCGCCTCCCGGAACGTCGTCGCAGGGCGCAGCGCCGATTGATATGGCATAGCCGGGGTTAATCCGGGATGCCGCAATGCCCGCACCCCTTGACCCGAGCAGATGCTGGACGGTAAATACAAAGTACAAATCATTATTACTGCTTTGAATGCTTTTTAATGTTTGCAGCAATATATAGCACCCAGCCCTGCTTGATATTGCCTTGCCCGAAATAATGCTGCCGCATACTTCGAAACAAGTGGCAAAAACCGCAGAATCCCCCAGGGAAACGGTATTCTTTTTAAGCGGGTCAATATATAAATCACTTGTTTTTTCGTATTTTTCCGCTTTGCTTGCGGCTATTCCGATGCTGCCGTCCAAAAAAACCATTTTACTGCCATGCAAGGCACCGGGCTTTACACTGCCCAGAGGAGAAAAATATACAAAGCCCTTATCGTCAATTACCGTTGCAATAACTCCCGGTTCATCCATATGAGCCGTCAGCATAATCCTTTTGCCCGGCCCTTTCTTTCTGACAATAAGGTTTCCGAGTGTGTCAACGGTAATGTCATCCGCGTATTTTCCGGCTTCCTCCGATATGATTTTTCTTACATTTTCTTCGCTGCCGGAAGGAGCGTTTGCCTCTGCCAGTTTTTTTAAAAGCTCCATTTTTCTTTATCCTCCGATATTAAAAAATTATGCAACACCTCCCTGCAAGCCGATATATCCTCAAGGCTTGCAACACTGCTTGGGGAATGAATGTATCTGCACGGAACCGATATAACGGCTGTTTTCACACCCGCTTCGGAAAGTTGAATTGCGCCGGCGTCATTTCCTCCAAGAGTTGTTTGCTTGTACTGTATTTTAATATTATTGCCTATTGCCGCTTTATATAACGCATTGCGAAGTTCCTTGTCGGAATACGAGGTTCTGTCAACAATTGAAAGGGCAGGGCCTCCTCTCAGCCTGGTGGAAAACCCCGTTTCGTCCGTTTTTGGAACATCGGAACAGGTGGTGCCTTCCACAACTATCGAGATATCCGGTTTTATTTTGTAAGCGGCGGTTTGAGCACCCCTGCAGCCTACTTCCTCCTGGACGGTAAACACATAAAAAATATCATGGGGATAATTATTTTTTGCAAGCTCGGTCAATATATAACAGCCTATCCTGTTGTCCAGTGCTTTTCCCTTAACCAGCCCGTTGCCGAACTGAATAAATTTGCTGTCAAAGCATGCATAGTCGCCTATTGACACATATTCTCCGGCTTCTTGCTTGTTTTTTGCGCCGATATCGATAAACAATTCTTCTGTCTTCAGGGCTGCGTTATTGTTTTTATCCGTCAGGTGGGGCGGCTTATCCCCTATAACGCCCCTTATTTTATTTTTGCCTATCAATACCCGTTTTGCAATAACTACTCTCGGGTCTATACCGCCTATTGTTTTAAAATTCAAATAACCTTTTTCGTTTATGCCCGAAATAATGAACCCGACCTCATCCATATGCGCCGAAAGCATAATACTGCGGCCGCCTTTTAACTTTCCCTTTTTAAAGCATATTAAGTTGCCCATGTTGTCCGTATATACATCATCGCATATACTTTCCACAGCATTTTTTATATAGTCTCTTACTTCCTGCTCCGCCCCGGAAGCCCCGAAAGCTTCGGATAATGTTTTTAACATATTCCGCCCTCCACAGCATAGCATATTATGTCCGAAACGGCGTTTATATCGCTCATGCACACCGTTTCAACCTGTGAGTGCATATATTTTAAGGGAATTGAAACAAGGGCGCAGCCGATGCCGGATTTTGTGGTTTGTATTGCCCATGCATCCGTACCGGAATTCCCCGGAGTTACCTCCAGGGAATAAGGTATGTTTTTTGCGCTTTCCATGATTTTTCCGGTTATAAAAGGGTGCATGCCGGGGCCAACCGCAACAGCGGCTCCGCTGCCCAGTTCAAAAGCTATATCGCCGTCTTTTGTATAAGGTGTTATTGCATGGGTAACGTCTATAATTATCGCCCAATCGGGATTGATATTATATGCCCCTATCTTTGCTCCCCTTAAGCCTACTTCTTCCTGCACCGCCGCAAGAAATACAATTTCACAATCCGTGTTTTTAGTTTTAAGACGCTTCATGCAATTGATAAGGCAAAGGACACCGGCCCTGTTATCAATTGATTTTGAAGAAAGCTTGTCCCCGAGCAAAGCTGCGGGTTCACAGGCAAAAGAAACAGGGTCTCCGATTTGTATCAGCCCTTCAAGTTCATCCTTGGAAAATCCGGTATCAATATACATATCTTCGATTTTATACTTGTTTTTACTTTCTTCTTCGCTTTGAAGGTGCGGCGGTCTTGCCCCTATTACCCCATAAATTCGCTCTTTTCCGTGAATATAAACCTCGGCGGACGGCAATACGGAGGCATTGACTCCCCCCACACATACAAAGCTTACAAAACCGTTTTGGTCAATGCTTTTAACCATTAGGCCGATTTCATCCAAATGGGCCTCAATCAATATTTTCTTTTCCCTGCCTTTGCCTATTATACCTATGACATTGCCGGCCGGATCTGTTTCGGTATCTTCGCAATGCAGGCCGAATATTTCCTGAATATGCTTGCTTATGCCGTATTCAAAACCAGAAATGCCGGCCAAGCCGCATAAATCAATAAGCTCGCGCAACAAATCAGTTCATCCTTTCCGCTACAAGCTCCATAACCGCTTTTTTGTACTTTATGCCTCGCTGCTCAAAATTATCAAACATATCAAAGCTTGCACATGCAGGTGACAAAACAACGGTATCTCCATTTTGGGCGTTTGCTTTTGCTTTTATTACCGCATCCTCAAGACTCTCCGCCATAATAACCGGAGGTTTTTCACCCTTTTGCGCCTCTACCGCTTTTTTAATTTTCCCGGCGGTCGCTCCGATTAAAATAAGCACCTTTACCCGGCTTATAATATCCTTCGCAAAAGATTCAAACGGTATTTTTTTATCGTAACCACCTGCGATAATAATAACTTTATCGTCAAAGGAATTAAGGCATGCTCTTGTTCTTGTGGGAGTGCTTGCGATGGAATCGTTATAAAACCTTACCCCGTCTATTTCACGAACAAATTCAATCCTGTGCTCAACCCCGGAAAAGCTTTTAGCAACATCCCTTATGCAATCTGCGCTAACCAGTTCCGAAACGGCACCGATTGCGGCCATATAATTTTCCACATTGTGATATCCGGGTATTAAAATATCGCCGCAATTTAGCATGGGCGTTCCATGTGCATATATAACCCCGTCTTTTGTCATAACGGAACAGCGCTCATCTTTCCCGAAAGAAACAACCTTTCCCTTTGCTTTTTCGGCAAAAGATTTTGTAATGTCATTGTCAAAATTAAGTACAAGTGTATCTTCATCACTTTGATGTAAAAAGATGTTTTCCTTTGAAGCAATATATTCATCCATATCGCGGTGAAAGTCAAGATGATTTGGTGATACGTTTGTTATTACGGCTATCTTAGGGCTTTTTTTCATCGTTTGAAGCTGGAAACTGCTAAGCTCAACGACAACCTTGTCCCCGGCCGAAATGTTTTCTATTTCATAAAGCAGGGGCCTTCCGATATTGCCTCCCAAATGACAATTATAACCCATTTTTTTCAGCATTTCAAATATAAGTGTTGTTGTTGTCGTTTTCCCGTCACTTCCGGTAACCCCAATTATGTCGGCGGGACAAAGCTCAAAAAACATTTCCATCTCGGAGGTAATGGTGCAGCCGGAATTTTTCGCATTAGCCAGCTCAGGCGTATAAATGCTGATGCCCGGAGTTTTAAATATTATATCTTCGTTTAAATTTTCAAGATAGTTTTCACCCGTCATCAGTTTAATATTTTGCACGCCGGTATTATTTATCAAATCTTTTATTTGGCTATATGGTTTTTTATCACGCACGGTAACATTGGCACCGAACTTCGCAAGCATTTTAACAAGAGGCAAATTGCTGATACCGATACCAAGTATTGCAATATTTTTATTTTTGACAAAAGATATAAGACGCCCGTAACCCAAAACCATCAATCCCTTCATTAAATGAAATTGCAAATTTAAAGCACCCTTTTGTAAGGTGCTTTAGTAAACAATAATCATGATATTGCCAAGTAAAACTGACAATGCATTTTATATTATTATTCCGAATCAGGCTGTTCGGATTCTCTTTGGGCATCCTCATGAGCGGCCTGTTTTGTTTCGTTTTCGGGAATACCTTCTTTGCCGCTTTCTTCTTCCTCCGCCGCATTTTGCTGCTCAGGCTCCTGTGCTTGCTCCGCAGCTTCGGCTTCAGCCTGTTGCTCAGGTTCTTCCGTCTGCTCTACAGCTTCGGCTTCAGCCTGCTGCTCAGTTTCTTCTGTCTGCTCTGCAGCTTCGGATTCAACCTGCTGCTCAGGCTCCTGTGCTTGCTCTGCCGTTTCGGCTTCAACCTGCTGCTCAGTTTCTTCTGTCTGCTCCGCAACTTCAGCTTCTGCCTGCTGCTCAGGCTCCTGTGCTTTCTTGGCAGCCGCATCCTGCTCCAAAAGCGCGCGAATGCTGAGGCTGATCTTTTTATTTTCCCAGTCGATATTTGTTATCTTCGCGGTAACTTCCTGACCTACCGAAAGCACGCTTGAAACTTTAGGTATTCTTTCGGTAGATATTTGGGATATGTGAATAAGCCCGTCCACCGTCGGCAAAAGCTGCGCAAAAGCACCGAAGGATACAAGACGTACTATTTTCGCATTGACAATATCGCCTACATTAAACATTTCCTGCGCTTTAATCCATGGATTATCTTCTTTACGCTTAAAGCCGAGGGATACTTTATTTTTCCCCTTATCCATGTCGATAATGAAAACTTTTATTTTATCCCCGACATTTAACACTTCCGACGGATGCTTAATTCTTTCCCAGGACAGCTCGGATATATGTACCAAGCCGTCTATTCCTCCTATATCCACGAATGCACCGAAATCCGTAAGTGATTTTACAATGCCGTCGTATACCTTTCCTACTTCGGCATTTTCCCAGAACTCATTCAGCTGTCTTTCCTTTTCTTCCTGCAATACGGACTTAATTGAGCCTATAATCTTCCTGCGCCTTCTGTTTATTTCAATTACCCTGAAGGGAACTTCCTGCCCCACAAGAGTGTTTAAATCTTTTAAATACCTGAGGCTTGCCAAAGATGCCGGAACAAACACGCGTGCGTCATTATAGCGTATTATAACACCTCCGTTTACCGCTTCGGCAATAGTACCCTTTAAAACCTCCTTGGTTTCCATTGCACTTTCAAGCTTCTTTCTTCCTTCAATTGCTTCAAGCTTTCTGATAGAAAGACCTACCGTTCCTTCCACATCGCTGACACGGTAAACAAAGGCTTCGATTTCGTCGCCTACCTTTAAAATCTGCTCAATATCCGCATCAGGGTCCGATGTAATCTGGTCGATCGGAATAACGCCGTCAGCTTTAAAACCGATATCCACATAAACCTCGGTAGGGGTTATGCCGATTACCGTTCCTTTCACAATGTCTCCGGTTTTTGGATCGACCAATGATTTGTCAAGCTCTTCGACAAAACTTAATTCGCCCTGTGCTTTTTCTTCTGACATAATACTAATGACCTCCTTAATTATCCATTCCGGGGTTGAAGCTCCGGCCGTAACCCCTGCAATGCATGTATCAAAAACTGACTTTGGCAGTTCTGATGCAGATTCGATAAGATAAGTTTTTTCGCATACCTTACGGCATTCATCGTACAGCTTTTTCGTATTTGAGCTGTGAAATCCGCCTATTATAACCATGCAATCCGATTTTTGCGCAATATCCTTTGCTTCGGCTTGCCTTTCATATGTCGCTTTGCATATTGTATCAAAAATCAGCACATCTTTGCAAGATGTTTTTGCATTTTTTTTAATTTTTCCCCAAATTTCTTTTGAAGATGTGGTTTGTGCAACAATACATGTTTTATCGTCAATTGCTATTTTTTCAATGCTGACGGGGTCTTCCGTTATAAAAGCCGAATAATTGCACCAGCCGTTTATGCCCTTTACTTCGGGGTGGTTTTCGTTGCCGAAAATAATTATTTTATATCCTTTATTATGATAATTATGAACGATTTTATGAATTTTTTTTACATAAGGGCAAGTTGCATCAATATATTGAATGCCTTTTTCGTCCAGACGGCGGTAAATGTCGGCGCTTACCCCGTGTGTCCTTATTATCAGGGTGGAGTCGGGCGGTATTTCTTCTATATCATTCGTTTCTTTTATTCCGTAATCGCCGAGCATTTTTATTACATGCCTGTTATGAATAAGCGGCCCTAAAGTATAGATATTGCCTTTTTTGTCTGCAGCCGTTTCGCATGCTATTTCAATTGCCCTTTTTACCCCGAAGCAAAACCCGGCGCTTTTTGCAAGCAGAATTTTCATTTATTTTCCCCCGACATGCCGTAAATATGCTTCATCAGACTGACGCTTAAATCATAAAGCTCATCCTGCGTCATTTTTTTGTCGTAGTATTCGCTGAAGTAAATCGGTTTGCCGAATTTAAGCCTAACCCCGCGGAAGGGCTTGTAGTCGCCTTCAATTAAAACGGGCTGAATGGGTACTTGTCCTTTTATGGCAAATATGACGGCACCCGGTTTTACATTGCTTATATCCGCATTTTTTGTTCTTGTCCCTTGCGGAAAAATTGTAAATATGCCTCCTTTTTTAAGCAGCGATATAACTGCCTTAAGGGTCCCTATTTCAGCATTGCCGCGAGTAATGGGAACTACCCCCACACCTTTTAAAAACCATCCGAAAAATTTATTGCCGAAAAGCTCCCGTTTAGCTAAAAAATTCATTCTTCGGGGCAAAAAAGCGGCAATTAAAACGGGATCGAAATTGCTTTTATGATTGGAAGATACAATAAAGCCGCCCTCTTTTAATATATTTTCCTTTCCGCTTACCCTTGCAAAAAAAATCATCCTGAAAAATAAGCGCAAAAGAGGCTGCGCAACCAGGTAAACTATTTTAAAAAACAACTTAACCGCTCCTTTATCGTATCTGTAAGAAGCCTGACGGATTGTTCAAGTGTGTTGCCGGTAGTGTCAATAACAATCGCACCTTCCGGGATTTTAAGCGGAGCGACTTTGCGGCTGGAGTCATTTGTATCTCGATACTTTATATCCGCTTTTACATCGTTGTAGTTAACCTTCATGCCGTTTTGTATAAGCTCTTCATATCTTCTTCTTGCCCTGTCCTCGATTGACGCCGTAAGAAATATCTTAATTTGCGCATTGGGAAGAACATAGCTGCCGATATCCCTTCCGTCCATTATTATATTATCCGTTTCGGCAAGCTTTCTTTGAAGCGATGCAAGCTTAACCCTTACCTCGGGTATTGCGGACACGTCGGACGCGGCAATGGAAACCTCCGGGGTCCTTATTTTTGATGTGACATCCTCACCGTCTAAGTAAATATGCTGCCCGTCATCACCGTGACTTATGGAAATATCAATATCATCCATCATTTTTATTATCTTTTCCGTATCCGATTTTGTATCAAAATTGTTTCTGAGCGCTTTAAGACCAACGGCACGGTACATTGCGCCCGTGTCTATGTATAAAAAATTAAACTTTTTTGCGATTAATTTGGAAATTGTGCTTTTTCCCGCTCCCGCAGGCCCGTCTATCACAATTTGGATATTTTTCAAGTGATACACCTCGTTTTTAAATTATTATACACCGAAACGGTATTTATTACAATAGTTATTTAACAAAAATCCTTCCAATCAGTGAAATATCAGAATTGACATGCACTATCTGCGGTATGTCTTCCGCTTCTATATTGGGTGACAACTTTGAAACCCTTACGGAAAAAGGCGTTTTAACCTTTCGCCCGTCAATTTCTATAACCGAATTGTCGGAAACGGTTATATTGATTTCGGCTTCGTAAAAAATAGCTATCGGCTGGCCGTTTTGCAGTATTTCTATATCAGAGGCCGGCTCAACCCCTTGAAGTGTCAAGGTAATTTCACCGAGGGTGGAGCTTTGAGTTTGGCTGTTTCCATATAACCCCTCGAACTTATCGGTATAAGTCAAAACCGCCCGTATTCCGGGTGTGGTAAGGACAAGCTGGGCCAGTAAAAGCAGGGAAAGAGTAATTATCGTCAAAATACGAAACAGCCTGCCCGGGTTTATAAATAAAGGCTTTTTTACAAGCTTTGAAACAGATTTGGGAAAATGCATAAAATCACACCTTTATACCAAGCTTTAATTAAAACCACTTAGTATTACAAGACTATTTTATGCAATATATAATTATATATGCTTTCCTGCCAGATAACCCGTGCTGAAAGCTATTTGCAGGTTATAGCCGCCGGTATAGGCATCAACGTCAATTACCTCGCCCGCAAAAAAAAGCCTGCCTGCAAGCTTTGATTCCATTGTGGAGGGGTTAATTTCGCTTGTGCAAACCCCGCCCGAAGTAATAATAGCCTCTTCAATAGGGCGCGTACCTGTAATTGTCAGGTGAAATCTTTTCAGCAGCGATACTATTTTCATCCTTTCATCAGCTGTAATCTGGTTAACTTTTTTCTGGGGATTTATTTCGGAAAGCTCAACAATTAAAGGAATCAGTTTTTTAGGAAGCAATTCGCCAAGCGAATTTGAAAAGTTTTTGTTTATATTGGCGTTGAAATCGCGTATTAAACGCTGGTCAAGCCGGCTATCCGTCAATGCCGGCTTTAAATCAATATATAAATCTACTTTTTTAGAAAAATCCTTAATATGGGCACTTGCGCTTAAAATTACAGGCCCTGAAACGCCGTAATGGGTAAAAAGCATTTCGCCGAAATCGCTGTAAAGTACTTTTCCTTCCCACTCCAGCTTAACGGATACGTTTTTAAGAGAAAGACCGGTTAAACGGCTTACCCACTTTTCTTTTGCCACAAGCGGGACAAGGGAAGGTTTGGGTGTAATTATGCTGTGCCCCGCCTTTTTTGCAAATTTGTAACCATCACCCGTTGAACCGGTGGCGGGGTATGAAAGCCCGCCCGTTGCTATCAATACAGCGTCGGAGCTGATAGTCCGGCCGTCTGCCAGAAGCACCCCGGCGGCCTTTTTATCTTCAATGATTATATCTTCTGCCTTGCAAGTAATTATTTCAACCTCATGTTTTTTGGCATACGATAAAAGCGCATCGGCAACGTCTTTTGCATTGTCGGATGCGGGGAATACCCTTCCTCCGCGCTCCGTTTTGGTTTTTACCCCGAGAGAGTTAAAAAGGTTTACTGTATCTTCATTGGTAAAGCTGTATAACGCACTGTATAAAAAATTTGCGTTAGTGTTTATATTGTTAAAAAAATATTGAATATCGGCTGTATTGGTTATGTTACAGCGGCCCTTCCCCGTTATTCTTAATTTTTTTGCGGGAACATTGTTTTTTTCGACAATAACAATACTTTTTCCTCTGGCGGCTGCGGCGGCGGCGGCGGCAAGCCCGGCAGGGCCTGCACCGATAACCACGGCATCGTATTTATTCCGTTTTAACAGCTTCGTACACCTCGTATTCGCTCCATATACGCTCTAAATTATCAAAGGTCTTATAAATGCTTTCCTTTTTCCGCATACCCAGTGCCGCAATTAAAGCGTTCAGAACGCTAAGCGGGGCAACAAGGGAATCGGCAATTGACGCAATATCCGTTCTTGCTATCAGTGGGTAAGTTGCAAGAGGAGTCAGCGGTGATGTTTCACTGTCGGTTACCGCGATAACACAAGCACCTTGATTTTTGGCATACTCCATCGCTTTTACGGTTCTTGCTGAATAACGCGGAAAAGATATGCCTATGACAACGTCATCGGCACCTACCCTGAGTATCTGCTCAAATATTTCGCTTGCGCTGGTAGTGTGTATAAGCTTAACGTTATCAAATATTAAATTCATATAAAAGCCCAAAAAGGTCGCAAGTGCCGACGAACTGCGCACACCCAAAATATATATTTTTTTCGCGCTTAATATGGATTCGACTGCCGCATCAAAAGCCTTGTGGTCTATTTCTTCAAGGGTTTGCTTTATCTTCATGATATCAAAATTAAGTATTGTAGAAAGCAGGTCTTGCTCGCCGACTCGGGAAGAGGTCATTTCAATTCTTTGAAATGCCGTGAGGTTTGTGCGGACGAGCTCTTGCAGAGCCCGCTGTAAATAAGGAAAACCGTCGTATCCGAGTTCAACCGCAAAACGTACAACCGTTGAACAACTGACATTTATCACCTTGCTAAGCTGGGAAGCCGTCATGAAGGCGGCTTTATCATAATTCTTAACAAGATAGTCCGCTATCTTTTTCTGGCCCTTGCTGAATGTATTGTATGCCAAGTTAATGCGCTTTAACAAATCAGAATGCTTGTCCATTTAAATCGCCTCCGGGAAAGCGCCGAGCGCCCGAACGCTTTTTTTGAATTTAGTTTTGACGCTCCGGCGAAATAAATTCGCCTTCGCTTACGCCCGCGCGGCGCAATGTTGCGTTCGGGAAAGCGCTACGCGCCCGAACGCTTTTTTTTGAATTTAGTTTTGACGCTCCGGCGAAATAAATTCGCCTTCGCTTACGCCCGCGCGGCGCAATGTTGCGTTCGGGAAAGCGCTACGCGCCCGAACGCTTTTTTATTTATTTAATTAAACAGGATGGGTTTTTTGCTGAGTATCAACCAAAGAAGATTCTATTTTATACTTTTTTGCCTGTCGTTTTTTAAAGAAGTTAATTGCAACCTGATCAAACAAAGCGTATGACAAAACATCTTCGTCCTGCTCTATATATTCGCCTATTTCACTTCTGAGCCTGTCAAGCTCCGGCTCTATCAAATCGGCAGGCCGGCAGGTAATCTGCTCTTGGTCGCCGATTATTTTCTTTCGAATTTCATCCGAAATGGGAACAGGCGTTACTCCGTATTCGCCGCGCACAAGAGCCTTTGATTCTTTAGAAATCATCTTATACCTCTCACCCATAATAACATTGAGTACCGCCTGTGTTCCGACTATCTGGCTGGTAGGCGTTACAAGCGGAGGATACCCGAAATCTTCCCTTACCCGGGGAATTTCCTTAAGAACATCATTAAACTTATCCTCTTTGTTTTGCTGCTTTAGCTGGGATACAAGGTTTGAAAGCATGCCGCCCGGAACCTGATATACCAAAGTATTGACATCAACACCCAAAACCTTGGGATCCAATAATCCCGACTGCAAATACTTTTGACGAAGCGGTTTAAAATACTCCGAAATCCTGCTTACTCTTTCAAGGTCAATTCCGGTATCGTACTCGGTACCCTTCAGCGCCGCAACAAGAGGCTCGGTCGGCGGCTGTGACGTACCCATGGCAAAAGGCGAAAGGGCACAGTCAACAACATCGACACCTGCTTCTATGGCCTTAATATAGGTCATTGATGCGACTCCGCTGGTATAGTGTGTATGAAGCTGCAGCGGTATTTTAACATTGGCTTTAATGCCCTTAACAAGGTCATACGCAACGTATGGCGTTAAAAGACCTGCCATATCCTTTATACATATGGAATCGGCGCCCATCTCTTCAAGTCGCACCGCAAGGTCGATAAAGGATTGATTGCTGTGCGCCGGGCTGATGGTATATGAAACGGCAGCCTGGACATGGGCCTTTTCCTTTTTAGCGGCTTTGATTGCAGTCTGAAAATTTCGAATATCATTCAGCGCATCAAAAATTCTTAAAATATCTATACCGTTTGCCACGGATTTTTGAACGAAGTATTCGACAACGTCATCGGCGTAATGACGGTAACCCAAAATATTCTGTCCCCTGAAAAGCATTTGCAGGGGTGTTTTTTTCGCCGCGTTTTTAAATTTGCGAAGTCTCTCCCAGGGATCCTCGTTTAAAAATCTCATGCATGAATCAAAAGTAGCTCCGCCCCATGCCTCAAGTGAATGATAGCCTACCTCGTCGAGCTCGGTAACAATCGGAATCATTTCATCCGTTGTCATTCTGGTTGCTATCAGGGATTGGTGAGCGTCGCGCAAAATAGTTTCTGTAATTCCCAATTTTTTTGCCATATTTTCTTCCTCCAATACTCATAACACTCCCACAAAGGAGTTTTAAACTAATGTTTTACTAAGTGCGATAAATACGCCCGCCGCAACTGCAGAGCCGATTACCCCCGCAACATTGGGCCCCATTGCATGCATCAGCAAAAAGTTTGTCGGTTCTTCCTGCTGGCCTACCACTTGAGAAACGCGGGCCGCCATCGGCACAGCGGATACCCCCGCGGAGCCAATTAAAGGATTGATTTTCCCGCCGGAAATCTTGTACATAATCTTGCCAAGCAGCACACCGCCCGCCGTGCTGAATGAAAATGCCGTCAGTCCAAGTAGTATTATAAGCAGCGTTTCTTTCTGTAAAAAGGTTTCGGAATTTGCAGTAGCGCCTACCGATACACCTAAAAATATAGTTATTATGTTCAAAAGCTCGTTTTGGGCGGCTTTGCTCAGCCTGTCAACAACTCCGCTTTCCTTTGC
The DNA here is from genome assembly GCA_001604215.1 of Clostridiales bacterium Firm_18. Classification (GTDB taxonomy): domain Bacteria; phylum Bacillota; class Clostridia; order Monoglobales; family Firm-18; genus Firm-18. The sequence goes on along the minus strand of LVAX01000082.1, from coordinate 34,005 downwards.
CAAATTGCCGAGCATAAGCATTCCAACAAGCGGAACGGCCGAGGGCAGCAGCATCGCAACAATTATTGTTGTAATGATAGGAAATATTATCCTTTCGGTTTTGCTGACCGTTCTTAGCTGCTCCATAACCACGCGCCGCTCTTTTTTTGTTGTCAGGGCCTTCATAATTGGCGGCTGGATAATGGGTACAAGCGCCATATACGAATATGCGGCAATGGCGATTGAAGGGAGCAGTATGGGGGCCAGTGTTTTAGTTACATATATTGCGGTCGGACCGTCCGCACCCCCGATAATGCCGATAGACATGGACTGAAAGACATCAAATCCAAGCAGCAGTGCCAAAAAGAAAGCCGCAAAAACGCCGAGCTGTGCCGCCGCACCGAGTAGCAGGCTTTTAGGGTTTGCAATAAGCGGGCCGAAATCCGTCATGGCACCGATGCCGAGAAAAATAAGGGGCGGGTAGATGCCAAGCTTTACTCCGAGGTACAAAAGGTCAATAAGACCTCCCCTTTCGACAATCTGTTGAATATTTAATTTTTCGCCCAAAAACAAATCCATATTAATAATTCCGGCTCCCGGCATATTGGCAAGCAGCATTCCGAATGCTATAGGCAGCAAAAGAAGCGGCTCGAATTTCTTAACGATAGCAAGATAAAGCAGTATACACGAAATTAAAATCATTATAACCTGTCCGACTGTTAAGATATAGATACCGGTACTATGGAATAAATCACTGAGTCCTTGTGTCAATATGTTCAAGTTTTACCTACCTCCGATTAAAATTTGCAGGCTGCAGTATTTTTTACCCAAGAGAAACCAGGGCATCGCCGGTATTTACGGTAGCGCCTTTTGAGGTGTTTACCGCAACGACTTTCCCGTCACTCGGAGCCATTATTTCGTTTTCCATCTTCATAGCTTCAAGAATTACAAGCACCTGGCCTTTTTTAACCGTGTCGCCTACGCTTACATTTACCGACATAATGGTACCCGGCATGGGAGCAGCAACCACAGTCGAGCCGGCGGGTGATGAAACACTCTTGGGTGCCGGCTGAGGTTTTTTCTCAGTTTCGGGTTGTGCACTTGCAACGGTGCTTGTTTGAGCCGGCTTAGCAGCCGGAGCCGTATAAACCGGAGCCGATGACTGGGCTCCTATTTCTTCAACTTCAACATCATATGATTTCCCGTTTACGCTAATTCTAAATTTTTTCATATTGCTATGTCCTCCTGTTTAATTAATACGTTTTATAAAATATTACCAAGAAGCCTTTGCCTGCCGGCTTTATTCCATTCAGGGGAATTGTCGGGGCTTCTTTTTATGGATTTAATTTTAAAAGTGTGCGAAGGCTGCTGCAGCATTGCAGCAACAGCGGCAGAGATTACACAAACAATTTCTTCGTCTTCGGTATCCTGTGTTTTCTGACTTGGCAATTCTTTAACTGCTGCAGGCTCAATTTCTTTTTTTTTGTTTTCTTTGGGGCTGAATATCAACCTCATTGCTTCAAGAACACCCCACAATATAATAAGCACCAAAAAAACTATACCCATACCTATCACAGCTACGCTTACTCCCGTGCTTAAAACATTCATAGACTCAAGCTCACTACCTTTCCAAAGCAGGTTTATTTTATTTCGCTAAAAAGGAGTTTTTAAACCGGCATGTTGCCATGCTTTTTAGGAAGCCGTTCGACTCTCTTCCCGGCTAACATATCAAGTGTGTTGATAAGCCGCGGCCGTGTCAGCGAAGGCTCCGTTACATCGTCTATAAAGCCGTTTTTTGCGGCAGCATAAACAGATGCGTTTTCCTTTTCAAATTCTTTTATTTTTTCGGCTCTGTATGCAACAGGGTCGGGTGCCGCCGCAATTTCATCGTTGTATAAAATACCTGCCGCACCTTCCGGAGGCATAATGGATATCTTTGCATCAGGGTATGCCAGAACAATATCCGCGCCCGACGCTTTAGAGCCCATAGCCAGCGATGCACTGCCGAATGCCCTGCGTACAATCAGGCTTATCTTCGGCACGGTTGCCTCGGCATATGCATATAAAACTGATGCGCCGTATATGGATATTCCGCCATGCTCCTGATCGGCTCCCGCTTTAAAGCCGGGAACATCAACAAAGGTTATGATGGGAATATTGTACGAATCGCAAATTCTTATAAATTTAGCCGCTTTTTTTGACGATTCAATATCGAGCGCCCCGTCATCATAAGCCGGCTGGTTCGCAATTATACCGGACGGTATTCCCCCAATGCGGGCAAATCCGGTAACAATACTTTTTGCATAACCGGACATGGCTTCAAAAAACTGACCTTCGTCGGTAACCTCTTTTATCAGGGAAATTATATCATACGGCGAATTATCTTCCGGTATCAGGGAAGAAATGTTTTGAGACAGCCTGTTGACATCGTCATCCGGGAAAATATCCGACGGTTTTTCAAGATTGTTTGAAGGAAGAAAATCCAGAAGTTTTTTAATGGATTTAATACATTCTTCATCCGAAGGGAAAACAAAATCAGCTATGCCGTTTTTCAGGCATACGTCCGAGCCGCCCAAAGAATTGGCGTCCGTTTCAACTCCGGTTACTCCCGAAGTAACGTCCGGCCCGGTTAAAAAAACAGAAGAATTTTTTTCTGTCATAAATACAAAATCGGCAAGCCGGGCCGTAAAAACAGCGCTGCCCGCGCAAATTCCGGTAACAAGTGCGATTTGGGGGATAATACCGGATATCTCCGCGCTTTTTTGCAAGTTGGTACCGATACAGCTCAGTACATCAATACCTTCGTTAATGCGAACCCCGTTTGAATTTAAAATACTGATAAGCGGAGAGCCTGTTTTTACCGCCATATCAATAATGTTTGAAACCTTTTTGGCAGTATTGCTGCCGATTGCCCCGCCTATGACGCCGTTGTCCTGAGCATACGCATAAACCAGGCGGCCGTCGACAGTTCCATACCCGGTAACAACACCCTCAGAAGACGCACTGCCGGACACGTAAGCACCAAGCTCAACGAAGCTCCCTTCGTCAAACAAAACGCCGAGCAGCCTGTATGCCGAATTCTCCCCATTGATTTCGGGCTGATGATTTTGCTGCAGCAGACGGGCATTGTTGTCATTTTTATTCATAAGTTAACCTCCTGCTAAAATATACTAAACATTTCTATTTTACTATATTTTTAAGTATAACTCAATAGAGAAACGCAAAAAAATTATATTTTTAGCATTTTGTATCAAAATATCCATCAAGTGTTAATGAATATAAACAATTTGACAATGAAAAACGAAGCGCAAGTAATACGTCGTGCAAATTCTTGTTGCTGCATTCCACTTTTTTGATACCTTTTAAATCGATGGAATTTAATATGGCTTTACCCATATCGTATGCGAATCCTTTTTTATACTCCCTGATATCCATAAGCTCAGCCGTTTCGCCCTGCAGCCGGGCCGTAGCCTCGCAAATCAATACATCGTTATTTTTCATTTGCATATATATTATCCCCTCAACAGGGCTTATGTTTTTTACCGTTATCATATTTTTTTCACCAAGCCTTTCAAATACTGCAGTTCGACCGAAGTCAAATGCCGCCACCTGCCAAGGGGAACATTTCCAAGCCTTATCATGCCGATTTGTATTCTTTTAAGTGAAATAACTTCATATCCGACAGCTTTCACCATACGTCTTATTTGCCTGTTTCTTCCTTCCGTTATTGAAATTTTTAAAACATTGCCGCCGGTCCATTTGATTTTTGCCGGATTTGTTTTTCTTTTGTCGATTATAACACCTCGCCTTAAGTTTTCCACCGCTTCGGCGGTGGGCGCGGAATTTAGGGTTACTATATACGTTTTGTCAATCCGGTGCTTCGGATGTGTAAGCGCATAAGCCACATCCCCGTCATTTGTCATAAGCAGCAAGCCCTCACTGTCGGCGTCAAGCCTTCCGATCGGGAAAATACGCATTGATATTTCGTTTTTTACAAGGTCAATCACGGTTTTTCTTCCGAAGTTGTCACAGACCGTAGTAATATAGCCGACCGGCTTGTTAAGAAGTATATAGATTTTTTTATTTTCAGGACGTACCTCCCGCCCGTCCAGCTTAACTATATCGCCGGAAGATACCTTAATGCCGGGCTTGTCCGCAATTATCCCGTTTACCGTAACCCGTCCGCTCTGCATTAATTCCTCCGCTTTTCTTCGTGATGATACGCCGCAAAGGGAAAGATATTTCTGAAGACGCATTTCATCCATTTTACAACCGTTATTCCTTTCTTGTTCTTATCTAAACAGCCTGAAAAGTTCCCTGAAAATATAAAAGTAAGTTTTTTTGTACCTGTCCTCATTTGTCGGCGCTATATCCTCGGCTGCAATTAAATTTATAGTTTTAATAACTTTTCCGGATAAAAGCACCTGAGCGCTTCCGATGCGCTGCCCGTTAAAAACGGGAGCCTGGACAAAATTCGGAACATCATATACCACTTTTATAACATCACCGCTTTTTGCCGCAAGTTCGACACCCTCGCCGGCATAAAGCAATATTTTGTCATACTCCGCACCCATTAACGGAACCGCTTTCATATAATCGCCTTTTTTCACCGGGCTTTTCCATTTGTAATTCGCAAACCCGTAATCAAGCATTTGTTTGTGGTCGTTCCAGTCATCGGGGGCATTTAAGGTAACCGCAATAAGCTTTAAACAATCGCGGGTCGCCGAAGATACAAGACACCTCCCGCATTTTTTCGTAAAGCCCGTTTTTACGCCGGTTGCACCCTTATAAAGAGATAACATTTTATTATGATTTACAAGGGTTCTTGCATTCTCGCCCATCCCGATTGTTATTGCTTTGGTAGCCGCTATTTGGGCAAAAAGGGGGATTTCAAGGGCGCGACGTGTTATTTGCGCAAGGTCGTAGGCAGTAGTATAGTGATTATCCGCATCAAGCCCGTGGGAGTTTGCAAAAGAAGTATCATTAAGTCCGAATGATTTTGCTTTTTGCGTCATCAAATCCGCAAAGGTTTCCATATCCTTGCCAATGTGCTCGGCTATTGCAGCCGCGGCGTCATTTCCGGAATTAAGCATAAGGCCGTAAATTAAGTCCAGAAGGGTTATTTTCTCCCCGCTTTTTAAGTACATTGACGAGCCTATCATGCCGGCGGCAAAGTAGCTTATTTCAACCTCACTGTTTAAATCCCCTTCTTCAAGCGCAATAAGCGCAGTCATTATTTTTGTTGTACTTGCCATCCCCATCCGCTCTCGGGCATTTTGCTCCATAAGCACTCTTCCGGTATGTCCGTCAATCAGTATTGCGCTTTTTGCCGACAATGCCAGGGTATTCACGGGATGTATAAGGCATATCACAAGCAACAAAGCTAACCTGTTAAACAAAAAAATCACCTCATGTTAATACTATTCGCTCTTGCAAGTAAGTATTAATATATGAGGCAATTTTTAGTATTAGTCTTTGTTTTTGGTGAAAAAAGATGCCGCGCTTTTAACAAGCTCCGGAAGCGTATCTATTATCTTTTCAATGGGGGTGGATGAATCGACATTCAGCATTCTTACGCTCCCGTTTTCTATGATAAGAAAACCGACAGGTACAACCGAAACCCCGCCTCCGCTTCCTCCCAGCAAGCTTTGATTTTCAATTTCCTCCTCACGGTTAAAGCCGCCCATACCAAACCCGAAGGAAACCTTTGTAACCGGGATAATTGTAATGCCCCCGGAAGTTTCGATGGGGCTGCCGATTACCGTGTTTACGTCAATCATTTCATGAAGACCTTTGAGAGTTGAAGAGAATAAACCGTCAAGTCCGTTAGCCATTTTCCTTAGCACCACCATTCTTTAAATTAGCATTATATCTTTCATACAACTGTTTTGCCCGTTTTGAAATCTTTAACATTCTAAAAAAGTAAGTATCAAATATTATTATAAAATCAAAATTAAAGCATTTTTTGTTATAATCGGGAGTTACCGCTATATTCAGCTTATCTTTAATATTAACATATTTTTCGGTTAATGAAACTGCCAGGGAAATAACATTCCAGATAAAACCGTTGGCAATTCCCGTAACCGCCGCGTCCCCAAACCCGAACACAATTGAAACGGCTATACTTTTCAGCTCATGTTCTTTATCCGCTTCTTTTAAAATTTCAATTATTTCTTGTTTTTCTTTTTTTAAAAAAAGCTTTAATGCTTTATATTTTTTTATAATTTCACCAAAGTTTGCTTTCGGTGTCTTAATGTAACCATCATCCCGGGATTTGCCGGAGCTTGAATAAATGACGATTTTTCCGGCTTTTACCGTAAAAACACCCGCCCGGTATTGTAAGGTTATGCGCCATTTGCGAAAAATCACAAAAATAAACAGCAGTATTATTATACATAAAACAGTAAAAAATATCCACATAATCTCACAACCCTACTCAATCGTTTGCTGGGCGCCTTCAGATGACGTATCGATAATTTCATCTATAACGAATTCATCTATCGGGGGCAGATCGGAAATCGAATCAATTGCAAAGCATCTTAAAAACTCATCCGTTGTACCGAATAAAACGGGCCTTCCCGGTGCGTCAAGACGGCCGGTTTCTTCTATCAGGCCAAGCTCTAAAAGCCGGCTTACGGAATTGTCACTGTTTACGCCGCGTATTCTTTCAATTGTTGCCCTGGTAACAGGCTGCTTGTATGCTATAACCGCAAGCACTTCAAGGGTTGCCCTGGAAAGGGGATTACGTTTTATCGGCTCTGCAATCTTTTGGACATATTCAAAGAATTCCCCTCTTGTTGCCATTTGATACTTATCCCCGACTTTTACTATTTTAATGCCTCTTTTATTATAGCTATAGCTGTCTGAAAGCCGCGTAATAATCGACAGGAGGGTCGGCCTGTCAATCCGGGTTATCTCGCATAGCTTGTCAACCGATACGGCGTCGCCGGCTGCAAACAATACCGCTTCAATTATACCTTCAATCTTTTGTATTTCCAAAAATCCCGCTGCCCCCTTTTCTTTTTTTTATATATTTAAGCTGGGTTTCTCCATTGTTTTGGGATACTTTAACCGCGTTCATCTTTATAAGCTCCAAAACAGCCAAAAAGGATGCAACAGCCTCGGTTTTTGTTTTTACATTGCGAAAAATATCGATAAAATTTATTTTTTTAAGGGTTTTAAGCTTTTTTAAAACATTTTTCAGTTTTGAAAAAACCGAAACAACCTCTCGTCCGACTATGCCCTTAAACCTTTCGGCATTTACGGGTCTTCGATACTTGATTCTTTCGGATATGTCATATATGGCCGAAACCAAATGCCCTATTGTTATGTTTGAAAGGCTTTCGTCAATAAGAACCGGCTCTATATACTCCCGCATTTTATAAAAAGTACGGCTGCCCGCAAACTCCCTTTCGCAAAAAAACTGGGCGGCTTTTTTGAACTTTTTGTATTCGACAAGCCTTTGGGTAAGCTCCGTCCGCGGGTCGTCTTCGTCTTCCGGAGCGTCGCCGTACTTCGGCAGCAGCATTTTGGATTTTATGTAGAGCAAATGTGCCGCAAGCACTAAAAATTCACTTGATACCTCAATATCAAAGTGTTTCATTTCGGCTATATAATCTATATACTGTTCGGTAATTTCGGAAATTGGTATATCATATATGCTTACTTTATTTTTGTTTATTAAATGCAAAAGCAAATCAAGGGGCCCTTCAAAAATCTGAAGTTTAAATGATATTTGTTTCATTTTAAGCTCCGTTTCCGCTGCATGCAATTTTTTTCTTTTATTATTAAAGCTTAAAGACCGAGCAAGGCAAGCGCCTTGATTATTAGTCCGATAAGGTTGTTTACTCCGTTTCGCAGCAGAGGCGTAAGGATTCCGGTGTATAAAAGTATAATTAAAATAATCATACCGTATCGTTCATAGAACAAATACCTGTAATATAGCCTGTCGGGCAGGAAAGCGCCCACAATTTTTGAACCGTCAAGAGGCGGTATCGGAAGAAGGTTAAACATTGCAAGGGCACAATTATATTGAACAAACAATGCCAGAGCTTCGGAAAGCAGCCGGACCCTGTCTGTAGTAAAGGATAATACAGCCGCACCCAAAAAAGCTAAAAGGATGTTGGCAAACGGACCCGCAAGGGAGGTAAGCGCCATTGATTTTTTAGGGTCTTTAAAATAGCGCGGGTCAACCGGGACAGGCTTTGCCCAACCGAAGCCTACCGTCATAAGCAAAATAAACCCTATCCAGTCAATGTGATGAATGGGGTTGAGCGATAGCCTGCCTTCACGCTTTGCCGTATTGTCACCAAGGGCGTATGCAGCAAGCCCGTGCGCCATTTCATGGACTGTAAGGGATATAAGCAATACAGGTACAAGCAGTAATATTTCCTGCAGCGAATTGTGCCTTAGCAATAAATCACCTTCTATAAGTCGTTTTTAATCAAGTCCTCGTAGCTTTCTCGCGCAACGACAATCTCATGCTTGCCGCCGCGTACCATTACCACCGGAGGTCTGGGAATCCTGTTATAATTGCTTGCCATAGAATAATTATATGCCCCCGTAGCCAAAACTGCAATCAAATCGCCCGATGATACATGAGGCATTTTAATGTCTTTGATAAGGATATCGCCGGATTCACAGCATTTTCCCGCTATTGTGACAATTTTCTCGCCTTTTGCCGCGGGATTGTTCACCGTAAGCGCAGTGTACTTTGACTGGTACAAAATGTACCTTGGATTGTCGCACATACCTCCGTCAACGCTGATATATGTCCTGATACCCGGTATTTCCTTTACCGCTCCCACCGTATAAACGGTAATTCCCGCGGGTGCAACTATTGAACGGCCGGGCTCCATAAGTATTTTAGGGAGGCTTATGCCTCTTTTTTGCGATAAATCACAAACCACGCCGGATACATGCCTGATAAATTCGTCATACTGGACAGGGTCATCATCCGCGGTATATTTTATGCCGTAGCCGCCGCCTAAATTAAGCTCTTTGATTTCTATCCCTGCGTTATCCTTTAGGTCCGCAATAAAGCTTATCATTTTTTCGGCAGCAAGTAGAAACGGCTCAATTTCAAATATTTGCGAGCCTATATGGCAATGTACCCCTTCAATTTTAATCCCTTTCAGGCTGTTTGCATACCTGATTATTTCTTCCGCCTCGCCCGTATCAAGAGCAAATCCGAATTTTGAATCTATCTGGCCTGTTTTTACGAAATCATGCGTATGAGCATCTATCCCGGGCTTTATTCTGAAAGAAACGCGAACTTCTTTTTTCATGCTGCCTGAAAGCTCACTGAGCATTGAAAGCTCGTATTTATTGTCAACCACAATTCTGCCCACATTGTTTGAAACGGCAAGCATAAGCTCGTCCGGCGTTTTGTTATTTCCGTGGAAATATACCTTTTCCATCGGGAATCCTGCCTTTATTGCCGTATAAAGCTCGCCGCCGGATACAACGTCAAGCCCTAAGCCTTCCTCATTGGCAATCCGGCACATGCGTAAGCACGAAAAAGCTTTGCTCGCATATAGTATAAGACCGTTGCCGCCATAATATTTATCCATTGCATTTTTATAAATCCTGCAATTTCTACGGATATGGTCCTCATCCATTATGTAAAGCGGAGTCTTATATTCCTTTGCAAGCTCTGACACATCAACCCCGCCGATGGTAAGATTGTTTTTTTCATTTACCCCTAAGCATTCCATTGTAAACAAATATATCACCTCGAAAATAATTCTAACATATATTAAAAACACTGTCAAATAACTTATTTATTAAAATATTCAAATATATTTTGTGCGGTTTTTTTATCTACGCCTTTTACTGAGCCAAGTTCTTCAAGGCTTGCTTCTTTTATTGCCTTTATTGATTTAAAATGGTTTAGCAGCAATGTCCGTTTTGCTTTCCCCACACCTTTTATCGCCTCAAGCTGAGATGCTATGGCAGTTTTTTTGTGCCTTTTCCTGTGGCTTGCAACGGCAAACCGGTGCACCTCGTCCTGGACACACGTTATAAAGCGAAACAACTTGCTTTGCCGTTTTATATAAAGCTCCCGGTCTTTGGCGGTAAGCCCTTTGGTTTTGTGTTTTTCGTCCTTTACCATTCCGAAGCAGGGAATATCAAGCCTGAAAAAACTAATTATTTCGCTTGCCGCGCCAACGTGGGCTTTTCCCCCGTCTATTAGTATCAAATCAGGCAGCGGTGTAAAACCTTCTTCCCCCTCCGCCGCATTTGACAGCCGCCTGTATAAAACCTCCTTTATGCTTTCATAATCATTCGGTCCCTCAACGCTTCGGATGTTGAATTTTTTATAATCCTTTTTGCTTGGTGATGCATTTTCAAATACAACGCAAACACCGACACTGTCACTTCCGGATAAATTCGAAATATCATATGCTTCTATCCTGACAGGCACTTTAGGCAGGGAAAGCGTGTCCTTTATTTCAAACAAAATATCGTTTATTTTACGTTTTGTCTTATCGGTTTTCATTAAATAAGCTTTAAGCTCTTCAAGGGCGTTTTGTTTGACCATATTGACAACACTGCGTTTTTCGCCTCTTTGCGGCATAACAATGCTTATAGAGGCACCCGCCTTTTCGGACAGCCATCTTTCAATAAGGGAGGAATCCTCTATTTGAACTTCCAAAATAATTGTCTTTGGCACAAATGTTGCCATGCCGTAGTATTCTTTCACAAATTCCGCCATAATCTGAGCTTTATCGGTCTCGTCGTTCTTAAAAATATAGTTTTCCCGTCCCACCATTTTTCCGGAACGCATGAAAAACACTTGTATACACACCGTTTTATTTTCATGCGCCATTGCTATGACGTCATAATTCCCCGGCGTTGTCGATACAATCTTTTGCTTTTGCGACATTTTATTAATGGCATTTATTTTATCCCTAAATTTTGCGGCCTGTTCATATTCAAGCTTTTCCGACGCCTCATGCATTTTGGCGGTCAGGCTTTCGATAATTTGTTCATGCTTACCTTCAAGCAGCGAAACAACGTCGTCAAAAAGGCTGGCGTATTCTTCACTTGTAACTTTTCCGGTACACGGGGCACTGCATTGATTAATATGATAATTAAGACACGGGCGCCCCTTACCGATATCACGCGGCAAAACCCTTTTGCATGAGCGCACCATAAATACTTTTTTTATAAGGTCTATAGCTTCTTTTATCACGGCGCTGTTTAAATAAGGGCCGAAGTAGCGTGCGCCGTCATCCTCGATTTTGCGTGCAAGCAGTATTCTCGGGTATTCCTCCCGGGTTACCTTAATAAACGGATAGCTTTTGTCATCCTTCAATAAAACATTGTATTTAGGCCTGTATTTCTTAATCAGGCTGCATTCGAGAACCAATGCTTCAAATTCCGTATCGGTGATAATATATTCAAAATCGGCAACATTTGAAACCATTGCCGCAACCTTCGGGGTATGTCCCCCGCCGCTTTGGAAATACTGCAGAACACGGTTTTTAAGTTTTTTTGCTTTGCCTACGTAAATTACCCCGCCGTTTGAGTTTTTCATGATATATACTCCGGGTTTTTGAGGCAAAGTTTTTGCTTTTTCCTTAAGTATTTTGCCTTCACCTCTCTTGAAAAAAGAAAAAAATAGTCCTGCTTTTGATAACAGAACTATCTATTTGGCAGACATAGTTTTTTACTCGGCGAAATTAGAGGATATTAATTCGACAAGAGCATTAACCGCCTGTTCTTCGTCAGGCCCCTCCGCAATAATCGTAATAGTTACTCCGCGAGTTATTCCCAACGACAGTACACCAAGCAAGCTTTTGGCGTTAACCCTGCGTTCATCCTTTTCAACCCAAATACCTGATTTAAATTCATTGGCTTTTTGAATGAAAAAGGTTGCCGGTCTTGCGTGAAGCCCTACCTGGTTACTAACAAGCACCTCTTTAGAAAACATATTACTTCTCCCTCAACTTTCGACTTTATATTGTCGGTTACTATCCATAATATATAATAGAATACTAAATTTTTTCGATAAAGTCAACATTTTTTGAAAATTTAATTTAAACTTTTACATATCAAGTAAAAATTGCATTTCTTTATTTCCGAATCCGGGAATCCCTTCATGACCGAAATCGGGGTAAATAATAACTTGTTTCGGTGAGGTTATACGGTTATAGGCGGCAAATTGAGTTGAAGGCGGGCATACACTGTCCATAAGCCCGGTGCCCATCAATACTTCCGCCCGAATACGTTTGGCAATGTTTTTAACGTCAATATACCCGAGCTTGGTAAAAATCTCGTCCTCACGCTCGTGGCAGGGGTCATAATACCTGAAGTATGTACGCAATTCCTCATATGCCGCTACCGATAAGTCCATTTCCCATACCCTTTTATAATCCGACAGGAAGGGGTAAAGGCTGACTGCCTTTCGTATCCTCGGTTCAAGCGCAGCACATGCCAGCGTCAGGCCTCCGCCTTGTGAGCCACCTTTTGCGGCTACTCTTTTTTCGTCCACTTCGGGAAAACTCATAACTATTTTTGCAATCTGGGCGGTATCTAAAAAAATATGGCGGAAAAGAAGGTCGTGCGGATCATTTCCGGACAGCCCTCTTATTATATGCCCTTTAAATGTGTTCCCCGATACGCCTCCGACGTCTTCCGACTCGCCGCTTTGACCGCGGCAGTCAAGCGCCGCAACGCAAAATCCCTGACCTGCATATGCAAGCAAATCAACCCAGTCGGGAGACCTTCCGGTGTACCCGTGGAACTGCAAAACAGCGGGACATGGATTTTTAATCTTTTTCGGACGTGCAAACTTTGCATGTATCCGTGCACCCTTAACTCCGGTAAAAAATAAATCGAAGCATTCCGTTTCAGGGAAAGTATAAGGTGCGGGCTTAAGCTGTACTTCGGGGTCGATTTCGTTCATTTCCGCAAGAGCTATGTTCCAGTAATCATCTATATCCGCAGGACACGGATTTGTTCCGGTATAAACTCTCAGTTTTTCAAGCGGCATATCTACAATTGGCAACTTTAACATCTCCTTTGTTTATATAAAAATTACTTTTTTTCTCTCTATCATTTCGTCTATTCTATTTATATACTCTCTCGGCTCTTTTACGTTAAACACCCTGCTGATTTTATCCGGTCCGACGACCTTTGTAACGCCGCCGCCACCTACCGAAATAACCGTGGAAATATCCTGCATCATTAAAATATTGTAAAGGCATTCAAAGCCTTCCTTTGAATATCCTATGTTTTCGAGGCTGCCGGCGGCATATTTCAGGCGGTATAAATAGTAAGGATGCCTTTTCGTCTGCTTCATAAACCCATATGCAAAATCAACCATTCTTTTTGCCGTTTCGGCATCGGTCAAGGCATATTCCCCTAACCTCTCGTGCAGACGGGAGCCTTTTTTAATACACATTGTATGGACAGTTATGCTTTCAGGATTCAAAGCATCAACCTGCCTGAGGGTGTCTGCAAAATTTTCCCCGGTTTCAAAAGGAAGGCCTGCTATTACGTCCATATTAATATTCCCAAACCCAGTTTTTCTTGCTTGGTAAAAAGCATCCTCCACCTCGGCGGGGGTATGCTGCCTGCCGATTGCGGTCAGTGTTTCCTGCCGCATGGACTGAGGGTTTATGCTTATCCTTGTAACACCGGCTTCCTTCAGCGCGGATAATTTCTCGTTGTCAATGGTGTCCGCACGCCCCGCCTCAACCGTAAATTCACGAATTTTACTTAAATCAAACGAATCTCTGCAGTACCCGATTACTTTTGAAAGGTCCTCGGCGGACAATACGGTGGGCGTTCCTCCCCCTATATATACGCATACAATACGAAAATTATGCTGCCCGGCAAGCCTGCCGGCAGCCGTTATTTCTGCCTTCAAAGCTTTCATAAAATGAGGTATCAGGCTGTGGTCCTCGGCGGACTGCGCGGTCACGAAAGAACAGTAAAGACACCGGCTTTTGCAAAAAGGTATCCCGACATAAAGGCAAATGTCATTTTCGTCAATATCCTCAAGGAGTTTTATTTCGCGCTCAGCAATTTCCAAGCAAAGCCGTGCTTTTTCTTCGCTGACCATATAATCTTCTAAAAATTTTTCTTTGGACTGCCCGGCATCAAGCCCGCTTTGCAGCATGTTTTTTATAATTTTTACGGGGCGAACTCCTGTTATGCGCCCCCATGGGCAATTATTCATAAGCCGCCCTTACAAAGGGATTATACTTCTTTTCTTTCCCTATTGTGGTAGTCAGACCATGTCCGGGATATACGACGGTATCTTCCGGCAGCTTATAAAGCTCATGAATTGAGCGGCGCAGTGTATTAAAATCACCGCCTAAATCCGTCATCCCCACCGACATACGAAAAAGCACATCGCCTGTAAACACACAGTTACCGCATAAAAAAGACAAGCCGTCGTCGCTGTGTCCGGGTGTTTTCAATGCCTTAACCTCATGTCTTCCCACATGATAGATACCTTCTTTGTTTATCACGGGAACGCCAAATCTGTCCTTAGCGGCATCCAATGCCCCGACATGGTCAAAGTGGGCATGGGTTAGAGCAATGCTAACTACTTTGTATCCGTCCTCTTCCACTACGGAAAATATTTTGTCCGCCTCATCTCCGGGATCGATTATAATAACTTCTTTTGTGAGAGCATCGCCTACTATATAGCAATTTGCCATAAGAGGACCGACGGGAATTCTTTTTATTATCATATCCATAGACCGCCTTATAAAAATCAGCCTCCCAAACAAGGAGGAGAATTATTGTTTCTTTCTGATTACCGATATTACGTTTTCTATTTTCCAAAAACGTTTTATAATTTTTTCAAGCTGTTCTTTATTTTTTATTTCAAGGGTAATGTTGATAATTGCAAGGGAATCCTTTGTAGCCCGCGCATTTATTGCGTGCATGTTTATTTTAAGTTCGGAAACCGCGTTTGTTGCTTCAAGAACCAAGCCTTGCCTGTCGTTTGCAACAATTTGGATGTCGGTGATATAGCTTGATTTGTTGTCTTCGTCCCACCAGACATCAATAAAACGGCCATCCTCATTCAAAGCGGTATTCTGTAGGTTTATCGCGTTCATACAATCTTTCCTGTGTATCGAAACGCCCCTTCCGCGGGTTATATAGCCGACGATTTCGTCACCAGGAACCGGGTTGCAGCACCTTGAAAACCTTATAAGGCAGTTTTCTATGCCCTTTACAACAACGCCGCTATTGCTTGGACGTATTTTTTTATCTGTCTGCACAAACTGCAGAATGCTCTCATCCGTTTTATCCGATTGCCTGTAAGCCTCTTTCAGCCGTGCTGTTACCTTTGTTACCGGAATTCCCCCGTAACCCAGCCCGGCATATAAGTCATCAAGGCTTCCCAAATTGTATTTTTTAAGTACCTGGACAAGCCATTCCTTTTTTGTTGCCGCCGAGGAGGGAAGACCGTTCCTCCGCAGCTCTTTTTCAAGCAATTCCTTGCCGTTTATTATGTTTTCCTCACGATTTTCTTTTTTAAACCAATCATTTATTTTTTTTCTCGCCTGCGGGGTTCTCACCATTTTAAGCCAGTCCCTGCTCGGCCCGTGGGGAACTGACGAGGTTATGATTTCGATTATATCGCCGTTTTGCAGCTTATAATCAAGAGGAACCATTCTTCCGTTGATTTTTGCTCCGGTTGTTCTGTTCCCGATTGCGCTGTGTATGGCATACGCAAAATCTATCGGAATGGAACCCGCAGGAAGATTAATAACATCCCCTTTAGGTGAAAATACAAATACTTCATCCTCAAAAAGGTCAATCCGGATGCTTCTCATAAATTCCTCGGGATCCGTGCTTGTCGAATCGCTGTGAATTTCTATCAATTGACGAACCCATTCAAGTTTTGAATCAAGGTCGCTTTTGCCGGTAATACCTTCTTTGTATTTCCAATGGGCGGCAATGCCCACCTCTGCAACCCTGTGCATTTCCCATGTCCTGATTTGAATTTCAAAAGGACGCCCGGTGGGGCCAATAACCGAAGTATGCAGCGATTGGTACATATTTTTTTTCGGCATGGCAATATAGTCTTTAAACCTTCCGGATATCGGCTTGTAAAGCTCGTGAACAAGGCCTAAAACCGCATAGCACTCGCTTATGGACTGGGTAATAACACGTACCGCCAACAAATCGTAAATCTGATCGATATCTATGTTGTTGGAGTACATTTTCCTGTAAATACTGTAAAAATGCTTTGCCCGGCCTTCAATGTGCGCTTTTATCCCTAATTCTTCTAATTTTGATTTAAGTGTTGCTTTTATAGTTTCCAGATATTCCTCGCGTTCCGCACGCCTTAAAGATATATGCTCGGCAATTTCGTGATATGCATCCGGGTCTAAATATAAAAGAGACAAATCTTCCAGTTCCCATTTTATTCTTGAAATTCCGAGGCGATGCGCAAGAGGCGCGTATATTTCCATTGTTTCCCTTGCTTTTTCAAGCTGTTTATCCCGCTCGATGCTTTTAAGGGTACGCATGTTATGAAGTCTGTCCGCAAGCTTGATAAGCACAACACGTATATCCTTGGCCATTGCAAGAAACATTTTCCTGAAATTTTCTATTTGCTGCTCTTCCTTCGTACTGTAAGGCAGCCTGCCGAGCTTCGTCACTCCCTCCACAAGATTTGCGGTTGTTTCGCCGAACAGTTCTTTAATATCGTCAAGGGTGTATTTGGTATCTTCTACAATATCATGGAGCAGGGCGGCGGTAATGGTTTCCATATCAAGCTCTATATCCGCCAAAATGTGGGCAACACACAAGGGATGGCTTATAAAAGGCTCGCCCGAAACCCTTGATTGGCCGGAATGTGCGACAACAGAAAAATTGAATGCTTTTTCAAGCGTCCATGAATCAAAATTAGGGTTGTATTTTTTAATTTTGTTTTTCAGCTCTTCAAACGACTCTTCGAGCGAAATATTTTTTGTCTGCACATTTATCACCTGCTTGCGGCTTGTTTTTTAATATCCTTTATCATAAGCTGCACTTTTTTGACGCCGCCAAATAAATTAACATTCAAGGTTCCCGCAATACTTATAATATCGCCTAATTTAATATAATCGGCAAGCTCGCCCATGTTAAAACCTATCGCTTCAAGCCTCCTACCTTCTTTTTCGGCAATAATTTTCAAATGTTTGCCTTCACCTAAAGTTGTTATCAGGGTAATTTTTGCATTGTCATATGAAAAAACCGGAAGCGGATTGCCCATACCGTATGGTTCAAGCAGCGAAAGCTGTTCGACGTTTTCAACGGTAACATCATTTTTTTCAAGCCGTGCATCGATGTAAACAGTGGGCACAAAATCATCCTGTGATAAGACTTTGTCGGCATATTCATTGATTTTTTCACTGAATTTTTTTATATTCTCCGTTTTAACGGACAACCCCGCGGCAAGCGAATGCCCGCCGAAATTGGTAAGGCAGTCTCCGGCATATGTAAGGCCTTCAAATAAATTAAAACCGTGTATGCTTCGTCCCGACCCTTTGCCTTCTTCCCCCTCTATTGAAATCAGTACCGAAGGCCGGTAATATTTTTCCGTAATTTTCGACGACACAATGCCGATTACCCCATGGTGCCAGCCGCGGGCGGCAACAACTATTACCTTTTTGTCAAAAAGCCTGTTTTTTTCTATAACGGATACGGCCTCCTGAAAAATTTGCTGCTCTAAATTTTGCCTGCACTTATTTTCTTCGGAAAGCTCGCCTGCAATTTCCAGAGCCCTGTTCCTGTCGTTGCACAGGAACAACTCCAGGCTTTTGTATGCGCTGCCCAGTCTTCCCGCCGCGTTTATTCTCGGGGCAATTATAAAACCGATATGCCCGGCGGATATTTTTTTGCCTTTAAGATTTGTCACGTCAAGCAAGGCTTTAATGCCCTCATTTTCCGAATCGGCAAAATCTTTTAGCCCGAGCGATACAAATATCCTGTTTTCGCCCGTTAAAGGCGCCACATCCGCAATTGTGCCCAGGCATACAAGGCCGATATATTTATCCAGCAGGCGGCTTATATTGTTTCCGCCTTCAAGGGCCCATATTAACTTGAAAACAACGCCGACACCCGCAAGCTCTTCAAAAGGATAGGTACAATCCTCCCTTTTAGGATTAACAACGGCATGGCAGGAAGGAACACTGCTTTTGCATTCATGATGGTCCGTTACAATAACGTCCATACCGATGCTCTGGGCGTATTCAACCTCATCCACCGCAGTTACACCCGTATCAACGGTAATGATAAGCTTAGTTCCCCGATTTCTTATTTTATCAAGGGCATCCTTGTTTATTCCGTAGCCTTCTTCTACCCTGTCCGGGATATAGTAATCAACCGACGCACCCTTGTCATAAAGATACATGTATAGAATTGCCGTTGAAGTAACACCGTCGGCGTCAAAATCGCCGTAAACGGTAATATGCTCGTTATTTGCAACAGCATCCTTTATCCTTGCCACCGCACGGTCAATGTCTTTAAGCAGCCCTGCGTCATAAAGCATGTCGGTTAAATTTTCCCGCATTTTATCAAAGTCACGGCCTAAAACATTTATCCTGTTTTGAAGAGCGGCGGCGGCAAGCCTTGGGATGTTATATTGCCTGCACAGGCTTACTACCTTGTTTTCATCATGCTCTTTATATACCCACTTTTTCTTAAGTATGTTGATCCCCTCACTGTTTTTCTGGATTTTCGCTAAACTTGTCAACCTTTTCAATCATATTCAAAACTTGCTCTTTCATTACATAATATTTTCCGGCTCCGTTTACCTTTATCGCAGCGTACCTGTCTTTGTAAGGAATTCCCTCAATTATGTCGTTTGCCCTGCCGTTGTTGAATTTAAATTCAGCAGTAAACAAGGGCTCTGCCGAAACATCCTCCGTCACCGTTCCCCTGATGGTAAGGCCTATCAGCTCCTGGTACACCTTCTTAAACCCATCCTCCGGCGCGGGCTTGTCATTAATGAAATACGAAACATTTTCACCCTCCCGGGTTATTTTAAGCACATAGCTTTTACCGGACGCATTAAGTGTTATCGAGTCAACATTATCTATCATTTGAATATACACAAGCGTATCTATGAGCTGCATGGGGTCCATATCCCGGAACCCGAATGCGGACAGGGCCATCGTATAAACAGCCTTTTCTTTTTCAAGCTTTACATATACTTCATTATCATCATCAATAACATTGCCCAGGTAAAATGTTACAGGCTCTTTATCCTTTTGCTTAAAGCTGATTACATACTTCGGTAAGTCAAGCCCGTACTTTGCATATGAGCCGGGATTGTCGTCGATAAATTTACTGACTGTAAACCCGGTTATTTTTTTAAGAATTATTTCTTCGAGATTATAGCCCGATACATCCCTTTCATAAGGAGAAATCATTTTCCACGAGTTAAGGCCTGAATCACTTTTGCTTTCTTCCTCGGTTTTCTGGCGTATTAATATATCCGCGTCGCTTCGTTTTATTTTTATTTCGACAAGCTCGGTCGCTTCTATCGAAGCAAGAGTTTTGTCACGGTATTTTTCCAAGGGTGCGATAAAATCCTCCGCTTTTGACGAATATACGGTATAAACGGTAGGGTCGTCTTCGGTTTTAAAATAATACCCCGAGCCGGTTGGTGTTTTGCTGCCTACGATAAACCTTTTAATTGTTCCGTCAGCAAGCTTAACGGAAGGATAACCGGAAGGCGCATCAAACCCGTAGGACGCCAAATCCGACGCATCATCAATTACGGTGCTTGCATTTATAGATGCGAAGTCATAAGCAAGATTATCCACTTTTATGTTGTCGAGCCGTATTTCCTCCATGCCCGCAACCTTCCATTTTTCTTTTTCTTCTTCGTCTTTATATTTATAAAACGTATATTCATAATCGGGCGTGGATATCGTCATGGCCGATATATTGTCTTTTTCCGTTTTAAAAATCGATATTGTATCGCTTTGTAGTCCCCGGTCTTCATTTTTATCCGTGCCGAGATTTACAAGGGCAAAATACGAACCGATCAGCACCAGCAAAACAGCAATAATGATAACAACTCTTTTTTTCACAGATGACGCCTCCTAAGCCAGGTTATAAGGCCGAATACAAGTACAATTACCGGTATAAATACAATTGACGCAATCGCCCATATAACAATATCCTGTCTGGTCATTTCAAGCTTTGAGGATGACAGGCTTTTGGGCCTTATGTTTAAAGCCTCGGTATCATCAATCTGCCAGTTAATGCTGCCTAAAATAAAATCTTTGTTCATGGTCGAAAATTGCTCGTTTAAAAATTCCGACGAACCCATGACAAATAATTTCCCTGCTTCTTTATTTTCCGAATCGAATCTTGTTGCGACAACGGCAAGTGAAAAAGGCCCTTTTACATTATTGCCTTCGCTGTCCGTCACAATGGATTTATCGGAGGATTCCAAAAGTGTTTCAACCTTTACGGAGTTTTTTTCTTCCCATAACCTGCTGACAACCCTGTTGCCGTATACGATAACATTTAAATTATTACTTATAATTGCAGAAGTTATCGGATGACTTTTAATCACGGGAATAAAGCACAGGGGTGTATTATATGCAATTCTTTTTGCATCACTTTCAAAAACCACATTGTCTTGTACCTGTATTCCCATATCCGACAAATAGCTTTCAAGCCTGGGCAGACTCGGTATCTTAAAATCAAGGTAAACCTGAATGCTTTTGCCTTTTTTCAAATAAGCATCCAGTGCTTCTATTTCCTCCGCCGTAAAATCCATTTGCGGGGATATTACCAAAAACATATCATATTCTTCAGGGAAGCCCTGCGTTAGAGTTGATACCTTTTCCACCGCAATATTATCATCCTTGATAAGCTGTTCGGCGGTATAAATGGTTTTCTCGCCGTGCCCCTGAGTGAAGGCAACCTTCATATCCGCACGTTTTGAAAGAGAAATAATCGCCGATGTAAGCTTGTTTTCCGCATTGAAATTATCGTATGCCCCGGAAACGGGATTGTAGGTTTGCAAATCGGAGGGCGAAACAACCATGTAATTTCTCCCGTTATCAAATACTATTGAGCCTGCGCTTATTGTCTGGCCCAACTTTTTATATTTTTGCGCCGACATGGGGTCCTTGTCGGGATCATACACTTTTAGTTTTAAATTTGAATTCAAATTAATATATCGCTGCAGCAGCTCCCGTATTTTAGGGTCTTCGTTCCCTGTCCTTTCAAATAAAATAACATCGACATTTTCGCTTATTTCTTTTACAACATCAACGGTTTGCTGTGAGAGCTTAAATATTTTGTTTTCCGTAAGGTCCGCTTTCAAGATGAATTTGTCCGAAAGCAAGCCTATTATTACATTTACCAAAACCGCAATTGCGATAAAACCGACTATTGTGGCAACCGAGCCGGAACCGTATATAAACCTTTTATCGGTAAAAAACCTCTTTATTACAGTTTTAAACTCACTGAATTTATTCATAAACACTTTCCCCCCTTTTTTAACTCCAACGCCTTTTTTCTATTGAAGATATCGTCAGGAAAATAAACACCGCGCAAAAGCTAATAAAAAACATTACGGACGAAAGGCTAAGTACGCCGTCGGTAAATTCCTGATACCTGTTTGTCACGGAAAGCCAATCAAAGATTTTTTTAACCGTGGCATTGTTGAATAAACTTGATACCCAGTCGGAAAGCTGGATAAAAAGCAAAATTACGAAGCTTATAATTGCTGCGGTTATCTGACTTTCGGTCGATGCCGAAACAAACACTCCTATCGAAATAAGCGAGCACCCCAAAAGAAAGAAACCGCAATACAGCGCCAGCACGGTGGATAACAAAGGGTTCCCGTAAATCAGCATTACAGCCGGGTAAACAAAAGTAATAATTAATGAAAATCCGAAAAGTGCTGCTGCGGATAAAAATTTACCCATAACTATTCCAAATACGGAAACAGGAGCGGTAAGCAGCAGCTGGTCGGTTTTGTTTCTTCTTTCCTCGGCAAAAAGACGCATGGTAAGCAAAGGAAGCATAAATACAAGAATTATCGTAAGGTTCGAGAAAAACGGAGACATATCCGTCATTGTATACATCAAATTAATCGCCGAAAAGAAGAACCCTGAAAAAAACAAGAAAATCCCAAGGTATATATAACCTATCGGTGATGTAAAATATGCCTTAAACTCCCTTTTAAATATAGCCGTCATTGATTATCAGCCTCCTGTATTTCCATATTATCACCCGAGCCTTCGTCGCTGTCTTGGGCTTTTGCATCTTGTCCGCTATCGGAAATATCCTCATTATTTGACTCTCCGGCATCATTACTATCCTTACTCGCTGATATTTTTTCTTCCGAGGGCTCAACCGTAGTAAGTTTTAAAAATACATCCTCAAGCGAAAGATTCTGATGAGAAAGCTGCATGATGGGCATTCTGTTCTCGGCAAGGGCATAAAACATATCCCTTCTGATATCCGTTTCATCCTTTGTTTTGATACGGTAATTATAAATACTCCCGGTGTAAGTGGAAACTTCAATCGAATCAACATTGTCAAGGGATTGCAGTACATTTGTTACCGCATCTTTATCTCCTTCAATGCGAACATTTAAGATTGTGGTTCCCGCAAGGCTGTTAGAAAGGTTTTCCGGCGAATCGCTTGCAACGATTCTGCCGTTGTTTATAATTATAACCCTTTCGCATATGGCACTGACTTCGGGCAGTATATGTGAACTTAGAATTATGGTACGTTCTCTTCCAAGTTCTTTAATTACACTTCTGATTTCGTTTATTTGCTTCGGGTCAAGCCCGACGGTAGGTTCGTCAAGTATAAGAATCTCCGGATTTCCAAGCAATGCCTGGGCAAGGCCTACACGCTGCCTGTACCCTTTGGAAAGATTTTTTATAAGACGGTTTTTTACATCGAGAATCTTAACGGTTTGCATTACTTCCTGTAAATGCTCATTTCTGTCAATTTTGATTGCCTTTAAGTCGAAAACGAAATTAAGGTAATCCCAAACGGTCATATCAAGATACAGGGGCGGGTTTTCGGGCAGGTATCCGATTCTCTTTTTTGCTTCCTCGGGATTTTTAAGGATATCCATGCCGTCCACCGTAACACTTCCGGATGTATATGATATATAGCCCGTAATGATATTCATTGTTGTTGTTTTACCCGCTCCGTTAGGCCCAAGAAAACCTAAAATTTCTCCCTTTTCAACTTTAAATGTAACATCGTCAACGGCAACCTTGTTTCCGAATTTTTTTGTCAGGTTGGTAATTTGTATCAATTTTATTTACCTCCTCACTGTGTTTCTCTTATTTTAATGCCAAGCTCCATAAGTTGTTTTTTATCGACCGTATCGGGTGCGTTTGACATAGGCTCGGAAGCGTTTTGCACCTTTGGAAATGCCATAACGTCGCGGATGGATTCACTTCCGGTAAGCAGCATTACAAGCCTGTCAAGCCCATACGCCATTCCTCCGTGGGGCGGCGTACCGTATTTAAATGCCTCAAGCAAAAATCCGAAACGCTCCTGCGCTTCCTCCTGTGAAAAACCTAACAAGGAAAGCATTTTTGCTTGAAGCTCACGGTCATGGATTCTGATACTTCCTCCTCCCAGCTCCGTCCCGTTTAAAATAATATCATATGCTTTTGCACGTACGCTCAGAGGATTTGTATCCAATTTGTCGATATCCTCATCAAAGGGACAGGTAAAGGGATGATGGATGGCAACGTATTTTTTCTGCTCATCGTCATATTCCAATAAAGGAAAATCGGTGACCCATAAAAAATTATACCTGCTTTTGTCTATAAGGTCAAGCCGTTTTGCAATTTCTATGCGAAGGGCCCCAAGCGCGTCGAACACTATATTGTCTTTATCCGCAACAAACAGCAGAACATCGCCTGCGGCTGCGTCCGTTTTTTTCAATATGGCCTGAATTTCTTCCTGTGTAAAAAATTTTGTTATGGGGGATTTGAGCTCATCTTGCGTGACAACTATCCAGGCAAGTCCCTTTGCACGGTATATCTTGACAAAATCAACAAGCGAGTCAAGATCACGTCTTGAAAGCCTGTCTGCCGCGCCTTTTGCGTTTATTGCCCTTACGCTTCCCCCGGAAGCTATTGCATCGGCAAACACCTTAAAGCCGCAGCCGGCTGCAATTTCCGATAAATTGATAAGCTCCAGTCCAAAGCGGGTATCCGGCTTATCCGAGCCGAACCTGTCCATTGCCTCTTTATAAGTAAGCCTTAAAAAAGGTGTTTTGACCTTAACGCCGATTGTTTTTTCAAAAACCTCGGCTATCATTCCTTCGTTGACACTTATTACATCATCAATATCTACAAAAGACATTTCCAAATCGATTTGGGTAAATTCCGGCTGCCTGTCCGCCCGCAAATCTTCATCCCTGAAGCATCTTGCTATTTGAAAATACCTGTCCATGCCGGCAACCATCAAAAGCTGCTTATACAACTGGGGTGATTGCGGGAGGGCGTAAAAGCTTCCCCGGTGTACCCGGCTCGGGACCAGATAATCACGCGCCCCCTCCGGCGTGCTTTTAATAAGCATGGGCGTTTCGATTTCAAGAAAACCGTTACTGTCAAAATAGTCCCGCGCTATCTTGCAAACCTTATGCCTTGTAATAATATTTTTCTGCATATCGGGGCGGCGTAAATCAAGATACCGATATTTAAGGCGCACCTGCTCGTTTGTATCAATATCCTCCTCAATGTAAAACGGAGGTGTTTCTGATTTCGAGTATATAACCAGCCGGCTGACGATAACCTCTATTTCTCCGGTCGGTATATTCTTATTCACCGTTTCGGGATCACGTTTTTTAACAATACCTTCAACACCTATTACATATTCGCTCCTTACACTTTCCGCAAGAGAGAACACTTCCCCGCCCGCCTGCTCATTTATAACAAGCTGAACTACACCGGTCCGGTCCCGAAGGTCAATAAACAAAACTCCCCCCAGATCACGGTTTTTTGCGGCCCAACCCATCAGCACCACTTTGTTTTCCACATTGCTTACGGAAAGCTCGCCGCAATAGTTTGTTCTTTTCATTTTAGCCAATCCCTTTTGCAT
The DNA here is from genome assembly GCA_001604215.1 of Clostridiales bacterium Firm_18. Taxonomy (GTDB): domain Bacteria; phylum Bacillota; class Clostridia; order Monoglobales; family Firm-18; genus Firm-18. The sequence goes on along the minus strand of LVAX01000082.1, from coordinate 8,955 downwards.
ATTTTTATCTCCTTACTTTAAAATTTGTTTTAAATCATCTGTTAAGCTTTCAAGCCCTACAGTAATCTCCTCGCCTGTTTTCATATTTTTCAGGTTTGCTTTGCCTGTGCTGATTTCATTATCTCCAATAACCAAAACGCATTTCGCACCTATTTTGTCGGCATATTTCATTTGGGCTTTTAAACTTCTGTCCATTAAATCTATCTGCGCGCTTATCCCTGCTTTTCTCAAATCGTTTGCCGCCCTGTGGGCCGCAATAAGCGCTGCCGCGCCTATTGATGCTATATAAACGGCGGTATTGTTAGAATCTCCGGCAAACAACCCGTTATTATCCATAACCATAATAAGCCGCTCAAGCCCCAAACCAAAACCTATACCCGGAACCGGGGGCCCTCCAAGCTGGCTTACCAGATTATTGTATCTGCCCCCGCCGCATATTACCACACCATCGTGTTTTATTTCAAAAACCGTTTGGGTATAATAATCAAGTCCCCTTACAATTGTGGGATCCGTTTGGTGTTTAACACCTGCCTCGTCTAAAAAAAGCATCACGCTTTGCATATGCGCCGCGCACTGAGGGCATTGCTCGTCAATAAGCATAGGCGCATTATGTCCGATCTTTTTGCAGGTATTATTTTTGCAGTCGATAATTCTCATAGGATTTTTTTCAAGCCGGCTGAGGCATGTGCCGCAAAGCTGGCTTTTATATTGGGTGAAATAATCAACTAACTTACTGCTGTATTGGGGGCGGCATTTTTCACAGCCCACACTGTTAACAAAAAGCTTAATATCCTTTAAACCAAGCCGCTGCAAAAAGGAGTATGCAAGAATTATAATTTCGGCATCCGTCTGAGGCGAAGACGACCCGAACACTTCCGTCCCAAACTGGTTAAATTCCCGTAATCTGCCGCTTTGAGGCTTTTCGTACCGGTAGCATGAGAGAATGTAATACAGCTTGGCGGGAGCCGCCGCCGCGTATAAATTATTTTCAATATAAGAGCGCGCAACCCCGGCTGTTCCTTCCGGACGCAGCGTTAAGCTTCTGCCGCCTTTATCAAGGAAAGTATACATCTCCTTTTGCACGATATCCGTCGTATCTCCGACGCCGCGCTCAAAAAGCTCCGTGTGCTCAAATACCGGCACCCTTATTTGTTTGTAACCGAAATTTTCACAAACTTCATGTATCGTTTTTTCCACAAGATGCCATTTGTATATCTCATCGGGCGTAATATCCCTTGTTCCTCTCGGGGCTTTTGTCAACATGGCTTTCAGCTCCTTATGCAAAATAATTTGTAAGGGTTCCTACTTTTTCAATGATTACATCTATCCTGTCGCCCTTTTCCATTTTTCCGCACCCGGCGGGAGTACCGGTTGCGATAATGTCGCCGGGCAATAATGTCATTATCTTTGATATTTCTTCCATAAGAAAATCAATATTCCATATTAACTTGCTTGTGTTTGAATGCTGGCGCACAATTCCGTTCTGCAAAAGTTTAATATCCAGATTATCGGGGTTTATAACGGTAGCTATAAAAGGCCCTGTCGGTGCAAAGGTATCGAAGGACTTCGCCCTTGTCCACTGGCCGTCTTGCCTTTGAAGCTCTCTTGCGGTAACATCGTTAAAGCATGTATAACCTAAAATATATTCGTTTGCAGAGCCTTTGTCAATGTTTTTTGCCCGCTTTTTAATAATTACGGCAAGCTCTGCTTCAAAATCAACCCTGTCCACACCGTCGGGGCAGATTATTTTTTCATTATGTGCCGTTATCGCTGTTGAAGGCTTAATAAATATTTTAGGGAAAGCATCAGCAAATTCGTTCATCTCAAGCTGATGGTCACGGTAATTGAGCCCCACACAAACTACTTTTGAGGGGCAGCAAGGAGGTAATATTTTTATGTCGGAGGCTTTGAGAAAAATATCCGAAACGGTATATGTATCATAAATATCGCCTTGAATTATCCGGACAACATCTTCTCTTACTTCCCCGTACATTTCTTTGCCGTCAAAAATAAACCTTGCAATGTTCAAAACCCTGCCTCCTTTAAGATAGTATTTATAACATCCCAAACCTCGGAGCACCCATCCCCTTTTTCGGCGGAAAAGGGGATGACCGTATCTACGGAAAGCGTATCTTTAATAATGTCTATCGCTCCTTGCACCTGTGATTTTTTAAGCTTGTCTTTTTTGGTTGCTATTACAACCGGACTAAAACCGCTGCGCCTTATCCAGTCAAGCATCAAAACATCGTCATCGGTGGGTTTATGCCTTATGTCAACAAGCTGCAAAACATTAATAAGCCCTTCTCTTTTGTTTAAATATGTTTCAATCATATTTGCCCATTTCGCTTTTTCCGCTTTTGACACCTTGGCATAACCGTATCCGGGGAGGTCAACTATATTTACGGTATTGTCTACTTCATAAAAATTAACGGTTGCCGTCTTTCCCGGGCTTGAACTTACCCGGGCAAGGGATTTTCTGTTTGCCAGCCTATTTATTAAAGATGATTTCCCGACATTAGACCTGCCGGCAAGCGCTATGTCGGGCAATTTGTTTTGCGGATACTGGCAAGGTAAGACAGTGCAGGCAACAAGCTTTACATTATTTATATTCATTGGCTTATACCCGTTCTGCCTTCAATACTTTCCGGCGATATGCTTTCAAACATAAGCATTTGCCCGCTGTGCACCCTTTCGGCAAGTGAGTTATTTATAACGGCATCCATTGTCTTTACCTTTATAAAATTAATTTTTCCTTTTATTTCATCCGGAATGTCTTCCAAATCCTTTTCGTTTTCGGCGGGGAATATAATATTAAATATCCCGGCGCGATATGCCGCAAGGGTTTTTTCTTTCAACCCACCGATTGGCAGAATCCTGCCGCGAAGAGTTATTTCACCCGTCATGGCAACATCCTTTCGCACAGGCCTTCCCGTCAATGCGGAAATCAAAGAAATTGCTATGGTAATTCCCGCCGAAGGGCCGTCCTTGGGTGTCGCCCCGTCGGGCACATGAATATGAATATCCTTTTTTTCATAAAAATCCTTTTGAATCCCCAGCGAATCGGCAACAGAGCGTATATAACTTATGGCCGCCTGTGCGGACTCCTTCATTACATCGCCCAAATGCCCCGTCAGAACAACGTTTCCTTTGCCGTCCATTATATTTGTTTCGATTTGAAGGGTGTCGCCTCCGAAATACGTCCAGGCAAGCCCGATGGCCACGCCAACCTCGTCCTTTTTATCGGTTTTGTCGTAAAAATAAACTTTTTTGCCCAAAAACAACTCCAAATTCAGCGATGATACCGAAATCCGCTTTATATTGTCTTCTATTAACATGCGCGCGCTTTTTCTGCAAACGGTGGCTATCTTTCTTTCAAGCTCCCTAACCCCGGATTCCTTCGTGTAATAATTAATAATATCTGAAATGGCCGGTTGATCTATTTTAAGCTTTGACGCGGTAATTCCGTGGGCTTTGCGCTGTTTGGGAATTAAATACCTTTCGGCAATCTGCAGCTTTTCATACTCCGTGTAGCTTGAAAGCGTTATAACCTCCATCCTGTCAAGCAGGGGGCGCGGTATACTTTCAAAGGAATTTGCGGTTGTTACAAACATAATGTCGGATAAATCAAAAGGCACTTCAATGTAGTGGTCTACAAATGCGAAATTCTGCTCCGAATCCAATACCTCAAGCAGCGCCGACGCAGGGTCGCCGCGAAAATCATTGCTCATCTTATCAATCTCGTCCAGCAATATCATTGCATTGCTGCTCTTTGCCAGCCGCACCGCATTTATTATCCGGCCGGGCATTGCGCCTATATATGTCTTACGGTGCCCCCTGATTTCAGCCTCGTCACGAACCCCGCCAAGGGACATTCGTGCATATTTCTTTTTAAGCGCGGAAGCAATGCTTTTGGCAATCGAAGTTTTACCGACTCCCGGAGGTCCGACCAGACACAGGATCGGTCCCTTAACACTGTTTGTAAGCTTGCGTACCGCCAAAAATTCCAGTATGCGCTCCTTAACCTTTTCAAGCCCGTAGTGATCTTTGTCCAATATGCTTTTTGCACGCTTTAAGTCAATTTCTTCTTTTGTTTTAATATTCCACGGGAGCGATAAAACCGTGTCCAAATAAGTTTTCAGCAGAGCGCTGTCACTCATGTTCGGCGGCATGGTGGCAAGCCGCTCTACGTCGTTTAAAAGCTTCTGGGCAGATTCCTTTGGCATGCCGGATTTTGCGATTTTTTGTTTGTAAGCCTTTATCTCCGCAGCCGCTCCGTCTTTTTCGCCAAGTTCTTTTTGAATAATCCTAACCTGCTCGCGAAGATAGTATTCCCTTTGATTTTTGTCTATCTGATCTTTGACTTTGTCGGATATATCACGCTCAAGACGGACTATTTCCATTTCCTTTTGCATTATGACAATAAGCTTTTCAATACGATTTTCTATGTTGACCTGCTCAAGTATCTGCATTTTATCTTCAAGGTTTACAAATACGTTTGCCGCTATCAAATCGGCTATCTCACCCGGATTTTTAATATTCATAACCGAAACGACTGCTTCTTTTTGTGTGCGCGAAATTATTTGCAAATACTCATCGAAAATATCCTTGACGGTGCGTGTCATAGCCTCAAGATTAGGTGTGATTTGAGGCATTACGTTGGGATATGACCTTATATCCCCTAACAAAAGCTTTCCGTTATCGACAACCTTTAAAAGCCTGCCCCTGCCCAATCCTTCAACAAGCACCCTAATATTGCCCCCGGGCAACTTAAGCAGCTGTTTAACCTTTGAAACGGTGCCGAATGTATACAAATCCTTATGCTGCGGTTCGTCAACCGCGGCATCCTTTTGCGAAACGAGAAAAATCATCTGGTCCCCTATCATTGATTGTTCAAGTGCTGCTATTGATTTGGGACGCCCCACGTCAAAATGCAAAACCATATACGGAAATATACAAAGCCCTCTCAGCGGTAATACGGGCAGAGTTAACTTTTTTGTTCTGGTACTGGTTCTTTTTTCTTTTTCCAAGAAACTTCACCCCTGATACAACAAGCGTATTAATATCAATATATTATAACTTTTTTTTGCTAATATTTCAACCTTTTTTTATACAGTTGTATTTTTTGTTTTTAAAATACCCTTTGCGGCAATTATTTTAGATTCATTTGCCGCTGTTTTGTGACTGTCCTTCAATCCACCCTTTATTTGAAATACTTCTTCAAATACGTCAAATATATCACTGACACAGACTACGGAAATATCCATATTGTCAAACATTTTGCGGTAATTGCCCTTTGGTATGATAACCCTTTTTATACCCGCATCCCTTGCCGCCTCTATTTTTGCAACTATGCCGCCTACTGGATGTACGGTGCCTTTAATGGATATTTCCCCCGTCATAGCCGTTTCGTTGTCAACCGGTATGCCAAAAACGGCAGAATAAACCGCACAGGCTATCGCAACGCCTGCCGACGGGCCGTCAACGGGTGCACAGCTTGGAAAATTAATGTGAATGTCATACTTAGAAAAATCTATGCCGTAAAACTTTTTTAATACCGTAATCATATTCTCAACGGATGCCTTTGCGCTGCTTTTCCTTGATAACCTTTGCCCTCTTGACGGAGAAGATAACTCCTCGTTTTCTATTATACCCGTTATACAAAGGCCGCCGCTTCCGGCCGCAACGCTGACCTCTATTTCCATAACGGTTCCGGAAGAAGCGCCGTATACGGCAAGGCCGTTTGCAAAACCCACCGTACTGCCTTTTGCGACCTTCTTTTCCGTTTTCGGATTATACTGGCCGAATTCCGCAACCCATTCAACATCCTTTGCTTCAACTGTTGACCTGTGCTCAAATATTGCCACACTGCATGCTATCTGAACAATATTAACGGCATCCCTCCCGTTTTGCGCATAGCGTACTATTTCGTCAAGGGCGCCTTCCGTCAGCCGTATACCTCCTTTTTCGGCGGCATTTTTTGCAATAACAGTTATTTCATCATCGGTAAGCGGCTTAAAAAATATTTCCACGCATCTTGACCTGATGGCAGGCGGCAGCTCGTCCGGCATTTTGGTTGTCGCCCCCACCAACCTGAAATCGGCGGGCAGGCCCTTTTGAAACATTTCATGTATATGCGGGGGAATATTGTTATCGCTTGAGCTGTAATATGCGCTTTCCAAAAAAACGCACCTGTCTTCCAGAACTTTGAGGAGCTTGTTCATTTGTACGGGATGCAGTTCCCCGATTTCGTCTATAAAAAGTATTCCGCCGTGCGCCTTTGTTACCGCTCCCGGTTTCGGCTGCGGAATGCCTGCCGGCCCGTACGCACCCGCACCCTGATAAATCGGGTCGTGAACGGTTCCAATGAGCGGGTCGGCTATTCCCCGGTCGTCAAAACGCAATGTTGTTGCATCGATTTCCACATACTTTGACATATGGCTAAAAGGTGATAACGGGTTTTTCTTCGCTTCCTCAAGCACTACTCTTGCAGCGGCGGTTTTTCCTATTCCGGGCGGCCCGTAAATTATCACATGCTGCGGATTGGGGCTGCAAATTGCTGCCCGGAGCGCTTTCAGCCCTTCTTTTTGACCGATAATTTCATCAAGGCATTTCGGCCTTGTGACCTCCGACAAGGGTTTTGTAAGCTTTATTTGCTGAAGCCTTTTCAGCTTTACAAGCTCCTTTTTTGATTCCTGTTCCAACGACTTTTTTGAATCGGTCTGGCTTTTGAGCATGCTGAAAAAATACAAGCCTATTATTATCGAAAATAAAAACTGCACAAAAAACAATATTGTTATAAGCATATCCTGCCATCCCCCGATCAGATTAGTTTTCTTTGATATTATTTCTTTATTTGGGAATAAAATTCTTAAAATAAGCAAAAAATATTCAAGACTTAATTGCCATTGGGGGACTGGACATGAGTGTGAAAAAATTTGCAATGGTTTTTATCGCTGTTGTATTTTTATTTACGGGAATTATATGGCGTCTTTCCTCTACCCAGACATTGTCCAAGCTTGGCTCGCGGGGTGAGGAGGTTCGTCAGATTCAAACAAGGCTTAAAAACTGGGGCTATAATATATCATCAATTGACGGAATATATGGTCCGAATACAAAAAATGCCGTTATACAGTTTCAAAAAAACAACGGGCTTAAAGTGGACGGAATTGCCGGTGCACAAACCCTCGCTGCAATGGGGATAAAAAGCACAAGCAGCTATGAAAACAACGTACAGCTTCTGGCAAGAATAATAAGTGCTGAATCCCGGGGCGAGCCTTACACAGGGCAGGTTGCGGTTGGCGGTGTGATATTAAACAGGGTACGCCATCCTTCCTTTCCAAATACAATTTCGGGTGTAATTTACCAGCCGGGGGCTTTCACCGCAATAAATGACGGGCAGTTTAACGCGGCAATAGTTGCTTCCGCTTATAACGCGGCAAGAGATGCGCTAAACGGCTGGGACCCTTCCAACGGTGCAATTTATTATTACAACCCGGCAAAAACCACCAATAAATGGATTTATTCACGCCCGGTCGTTGCCCGGATCGGACGGCATATTTTTGCAAAATAAACATTAATTTTTAAAGCCTTTGCCGTTGCGGCAAAGGCTTTAATATATTGCAATCAATAATATATCTTCACAAATCTGATATTGTAAAAATCACACACCGTTATATCGTCGGTATCGGTTTCGTTGATTAATACATAATTTACCCCCACACCTAAAAGTATACCCTCTTTATCTATATACATGTTGGTTCCGATTAAAAATTCTATTCGCACCCTTCTTCCTATTTGGGTTCTCAAAAAACCGTTTAAGTATTGAATGCTTTCCGCAGTAATGGGTATTCCTTCGGATATCATGGATAATTGCTCAAAATCCGTAAACCGAATTTCATGCTGCTGTGTATCACCCGGCGGCTGCGGTACGCTTTGCGGCTGTTGCATGAACTGCTGCTGCGGCATTTGAGGCTGCACTTGATGCATGTGCTGTTGCTGAGGCATCTGCTGCGTTTGGGCTTGCTGCAGAAAAAGAGGCAGTGTATTTACAGGCCCCGGCTGAGTAATACCCTGATAGTACACCGGTTGGCCGAATGTGCCCAAATAGTTGTTGTCCCCATTTATATCCGAAGGTGCCGGCATGATATGTTTTTTTTGCATATTTGTATTATCGTCCATATTTCCCCTCCTTTAAGTTTTTTTAACTTATAGAAAATTGCGCAAAATACGCGCAATTTCAACGCTACGGCGAAATAAATCCGCCTCCGCTCACGCCCGCGCGGCGAGATGAGATTTAAGTCTGTCTGTACAAAGGCGTTGGCACATAAAAGCAATGCTGAATAACCCTGTTGTGATATACACCCGTTCTGTTTAGCGGGAAAAATGTTTCGCATTGAGGGGCAAAAGGATTGTAAAAATACAAAGAATGGTCAACACCCTTCAGCTTTTGACCTGCCAGTGCCCAGTCCGCTATTTCATAATGCTGCATTGTAGGCTCCATATTGTAAATATTCTGCCAGTTATATTGGCCGCTTATCGTTTCCTTCACACATGTATATTGTTCGGGCTGGAATATTATATTCCTTAAATTGCCGCCTTGGCTGATCCTTGCAAACTCCCCGTACGGAATATCCCTTCTGTTAATAATAGTGGTAGCAACGGCTTTCATCCCGTTTTCTCCTTCTCCGCCTGCCTCACATGCAACAAGCCGTGCCAATAGCTCACGTTCTGTATACGACATAATTTTCACCTGTTATTTATCTTTTTTTACCATTATATGAAATTTCAAATATAATGACACATAACGGAGATTACAAAATCAAAGAAAAGGTTTTATAATAAATAAAAAACAAATAAATTACATGTTTTATCAAAAGGTATTTATTTTTTATAATTTTATGTTATAATAAATACAACTAAAGTAAAAAAGCCTATCGGCTTTTCATGCCATGTATT
>LVAX01000081.1 GCA_001604215.1 Clostridiales bacterium Firm_18 | reverse complement strand
GTTACTGTGCAACCTAATAAAGTTGTTACTGTGTCACCTCAAGAACATCATACCGCTAGCAGGCCAAGAAACAGGGCTTGAATCCCCGTAATTATCTCGCCTATCTCTTCATGCAGGCTGCCAGGTACGACAACCTTGAGCTCACCGGCGAACAGATCGAGCCGTTGATGCCTTGGAATGTGAAGCCGGAAGACCTGCAGATTGTCACCGATGAGATGAGCATGCTCTCCCAGGCCATGAGGCCTATAGAGAACAACTGATTCTTGATCATCATAACTTTGAAATTCACGCATCTCACACTCCGCCCCAATCATATCGGGTAGAGGAGTGTCAGGTTAGTGCGTTGTTGGTTTGACTGTTACTGGGAAAGTTCTCGGTCAGGGGATAGAGCCGGGTTGCATAGCCGGCGGCAAGGATGAGGCAGATCATGAATAAGGAACCTCGTTACAAAGAAGTTGTTATGGATTTTGTGGACAGGGTACACGGTACCGGTTTTCAAGAAATCAGGCCCTGGAGGCTCCTAATAGCGATTCCTGTGGAATTTGTGGACGTTGTAACTGGTACCGATGGTTAACCTGTTGCGTAATCATTGGAATATATTGGGGAAATAATGATCTTTAAATATTGATTCCGGTACAGTATGAATCTCTTTAAATGAAGTTTTATACTCACTACTAAAATTAAAGAGAAGCGGTTCGCCACTCTTTGTTGGGTTATTGTCCATCCATTTTTCCATTGCACTCGGGATTCGCATAAAGCTTTCCTCATTCTCATCATCTTTAAAAATTACAAACAATGAAGTTTTTGCAGCGAAGATATTTAATGTGGCATCTTTTTGACATGTGAGCAAAAGTAGCGCTGTTGAACCAAAGACTTTCTTGTGAATTTCATTGGAATTGATATTTTTCGATGGTTGATCCTTGAATTCAAGAAGATATTGATTGTCCGCTATGTCAATATAAAGTGCATCAAAGGAAGCCATTATTTGATCGCCAGATAGCCCCTTTCTACTTACAGCCAACCTGTCTAGATTAATCACTGGTATCTTATCATCACTAATAATTGATCGTTTAGTGTCATTGCTATACGAAACTTTACTAAGAGTATCTTTGAATGGCTGAAATATTACTCGGACACAATTATCCATTTCTTCATAGCTCCTCAAATGGGCGATATAACTGAGTATAAATTTCCTTCATACTATTTGTTACTTCGGAAGATATAAATAGTTTATCTTGCTCCTTCATAAGATAGAATCTTCCATCCACTCCATTGCCTTCGGTTGCGAGAGTCTTTTCAACAGCACGAATAAAGTATGGGCTATGAGATATAATAACTGTCCTAACTCCAACCTTTTTACTAAGAAAAACCAACAACCGTGCAAACTGAAGTTGCCATTCTGGATGTAGATTCATCTCAGGTTCATCAATTATGAGAATTGTATCCTCACGAATCATACCGTTCATGACTAATCTACCAATATATGCAAAAGGAAGGACTCCCGATGCAACATTATCAAGAGCTATCTGGTCTGAGGGATGTGAATCTTCAACAAACACAAATCCACTTTCTGTGCGTTCTAAATGCCCTTTGATAATTGTATCAACTAGCCGAGAAAATTCTACCTGGTTTTCTCGAATGGATTCATGCTGCTCTAATGTAAAATCCAAATCAAGTAAAGCTGAGTCACTCCCCAATTGTTTCAGCAAGCGTCCTTTTAAAAAATCTTCATCTCTATGAGAAAACCTTGAAGCTGGAAGATATACAACAGTGCTTACTTTATATTCACTTGGGGCCAAGAAATTCTGTATCGAGAAATTGGTCTTACCAAATTCAAGATTGGTTTCTCCTAATTGTATTGTAGATTTCCCAAAATTTCCAAACGTTGCAACCTGGTTTGAGAATACTCCTACTAGAGACTGCTCAAAAACTAATTTTGCATAGTCCATATCATTTCTTGCATATGCTTGATTTATTGCTTTAATTGCATTATTAGTTGCCTCATTTGACAAAATAGAAGCATCTGTTATAGGGTTTCTATCTCGGGAATATTCTTTTGCCGCTTGTATTAAGAACTCTTCTGTGATATCAGAATCTGGATTCAGCAACTTAAATTCCTTGAATCTTCCAGGAATTCTTCTACCAAATAAATACAAAGAGGTTAGGATAATGTTTTCACGTCTTCCGGTATTTCCCTTCTTATTTGCTGCCTGAAACCACTCTTGTGCATAAATTGCCATGCTTTGAATCTTACGGTCAAAAATACTTCTTTCAAGATTCTCAAAGGGAGAAAGACTCCCGTAAAGTGCTTTAGCTATAGTAGTTTTACCTGAACTATTTTCTCCTGCAATGACGGTAATGCCATTAAGCGAAATATGCGCTTCTTTTACTTTACCAATAAACCTTAACGTAATGTCCATATTTTTTCTTCTCTTTTTGTTATTCATCTACTCTACAGAGTGAAGAAGGTAAATCAATTATACCATACAATATTATACTTGGGCTTATGGCTTCAAATTTTCTAAAACTTATAACTCATGTATATATAACTTCTGAAAGAATTCCTTGTTACATAGGATATCCTATCTATTGCATTAATTTACAACTAATTTAAAATCTCTTCTAGATAGTTCTTGAGAATAAAATGATATTTCTTTTGGATGCTTGAAAATCAATATAAATCCACCCCTCACTCCACCCTCACCCCATCATCAGTACTGCAGAAATGGACGGAGAACAGGTCCTTGTATTGGGGGAACTGCTGTAGGTATTCTCTGGTCACCTGTTCTTCTATCTCTTTCTTATACGCAGGATCTATAAGAGCCATGCAGCATCCCTTGAAGCCTGCTC
>LVAX01000080.1 GCA_001604215.1 Clostridiales bacterium Firm_18 | reverse complement strand
CTTTCAATTCCACCTTATTCAGTTTCTGTAGTGGCCCTACCCGTTGGGCTCAGCATAGATCTATAAGAAATGGCAATAATATCGGTTCGGTTGAATGAGGAAAAAGAGAAGATGGTAAGCCTGCTTGCTGATGAGTTAGAGAAGGATAAATCCAGGCTCATAAAGCATTCATTGAGAGAGATGTATGAGGACATGATCGATAACAAGGTAATAGATCAGTTTGAGAAGATTGAAAAGAAACGCAAGCCCAAATTCGTGAATGTTGAAAAGATATCAGAAACAGTATAAGGAACTGGTTCTAACAACCGCTTCAACCTGATGCTTTCTTTGTCACATTTTGTGCTGTCGCTTCGCTCATGACGCACAAAATGCGCCAAGCCCTACGGGCACGAAATCACAGGTTAAGCGAATGCTAGAACGATTCGATATAGAGTAATTACAAGGTGTTCCTGTGCAGTATTTAGTTCTTACTCATGATAACGGTACTATCAATTGGAATAACCATACAATTCTCTTAAAAGCAGAAGCGGCTCATGTATGGGAACTCTATAAAAATAACAAAATCAGATCCATATGGTTCACTGACCATAAAGATGCAGTTTTGTTGTTAGAGGCAGATACTAAAGATCAAGCAACAGTAATGATAGAAGAATTGCCATTAGTAAAAAGCAAGTTAATTAACTACACTATAGAAACATTGCTTCCTTATACGGGATTAGAAAGGATTCTAGATGGAACAAATTAATACAATCGAGTTAAGAGATCCAGATATATATCCTGATGCAGCAGTATTAAAGGGCGTCTTGGGAACCTCATATGGGGCATATGAAGCATTATTAGAATTATATGATGCTATGGGTTTGGAATGGGAGTGGAAATACTACAAAGATGGCAAAGCATGGTTATGTAAGGTACAAAGAAAGAAAAAGACTATCGTGTGGATGTCGGCATGGGAAGGATACATGCAGGCAACAATATATATTCATGATAAGGATATAGAGAAGTTGAAGAGTCTGGGTTTGAGGCAGGAAGAAAAAGAAAGGATAGTATCAACCAAGAAAGTAGGCAGGTCGCTACCATGCATGTTTGAGATACGAGATAGGGAAGTGCTTAAGGATATAGAAAAAGTTGCATTGTTTAAAATATCGCTGCAATGATGGAGGAAACATTCTAACAAAAGCGTTAACCATGACAACGCCATTGTCACGCTTTTTGCGTAAGAGTGAAAGCTAGTGGAATATCCAAGCAGGCGCAAAAAACGCGCCAATGACGCGTTGCAGGTCAAGCCAATGTTAGACACATGAGGCTTTATAAACGAGTTGTTTAAAAGTGCTAATAGCAGTAATATTTACAATAGCGAATAATAAAAGAGCAGAATATGAGTATTGAGAATAATATAGATAGACCTCAAAAAGTAATTAAACATAAAGATATTATTATTGAACAATTACAAGACGCTTTCGCAAGCGGTAACTTAGTACTTGATGAGTTTGAGTTTAGGATATCAAAAGCAGAAAAAGCATATGAAATAGCCGAACTTGATAGTCTTGTTATAGATTTGCCAAAGACAGGAACTAATACAGAGATTACTGAAGCCGAAACAATAAAATGCAATATGTCAACAAAAAACTTAGTTGGGACAATTTTAAAAACAAGAAAGCTAAATATAGAAGCTTCAATGTCTACAATTACTATTAATTACTTAGAAGAAGAGTTAATAAAAGGTATTCAAGAAATAAATGTGCAAATGAATATGTCAAACTTAGTATTGTATTTGCCAGATGATGTTGTAGTTGAAAACAACCTTAGTGAGAACATGATAACATTTAAAGAATATAGGAATAAGTACTATGATTCAAAAAATGCAAAGACATTAATAAAAATTACTGGAACTGCAAGAATGACAACAATAAAAGTAAAGAGAAAAAAGTATTGGTTCTTTTCTAAAAAGAAGAAACATTTAGAATAGTTGATTTCAGTGAAAGAAATGATAAAGAAAAGATGAAAACAGCGTCTAACAAAAGTTTCGACCATGACAATGCCTATTGTCATGGTTTTTGCTGGGAACTGCAAGTAAAATAATCCAAGTAGGTGCAAAAACCACGCCAATGCCCACGCCAGGAGCGTGGACCGGCATTGCAGGTCAACCCAATGTTAGGTGGACGCTATCGCGCACAAAATTAAGGAACAAATGAAAGTACAAACCCTTATTGATACATCAATTGAAATAATTCATGCCGCGTTCATAGATGCATTCTCTGAATATGAAGTAAAAATCGATATGCCATTGGAGAAGCTGGAAGAAATGCTTCTCACCCGAGATTATGATCCTTCTCTGTCATTAGGTTGTTTTGAAAAAGGAGCCTTGATCGGCTTTGTACTATCAGGATATCGAGAAATAGAAAGGAGTATGTATGGATATGATACAGGTACAGGGGTCATTAAAGCATACCAGAATAGACATATAGGAAGCCTTCTTATTGAAAGGCTTCTAGAAGTAATCAAGAAACGTAGGATAGAACACTATGTTTTAGAGGTTATAGAAAATAATGATCCAGCAATAAAGCTCTATGAAAAATATGGATTTGTGATTAAGAGAAGATTGCGGTGCTATAGGAAGGATCTTGAAACAAGACAAAATAATACCATTGGCTACACGAAAACCGGAGACGCTTCCGTAATAGAGGGAATAGAAGAAGATACGTATATATCGTTTCGTCCTTCATGGCAAAACTCATTAAGGGCTTATAGAAATAATCAGGATAAGTACTATTTTGAAGGTTATGAAGATGAAGGAAGGCTTATAGGATATGGGATTATACACAAAGAAAGAGGCGATATCCTCCAAGTTGGAGTTGAGAAAGGTTATAGGGGAATTGGAATAGAAGAAATGATAATAAGTGATATTGCTCGTGCGGTAAAGAAAGAACGCGTGACATTATTGAATATAGAAGATAAAAGCAATTTACAAAAAGAGCTAGAGAAGAATGGGTATGATAATTATGTGAATCAATATGAGATGTGGTATTCTAATCCATAAGAAAGTGCTTTTACCTAACACCTGCTTCAACCTGATTCGCACTTTGGCACAAGGCTTGCGGGTATGAATCTACACGAATGTGAGATGAGTAAATGAGAGCGCAAGCCTAGCGCCAACCTGCAGTAGCAGGGCGCGCTCACAGGTTAAGCCAATGTTAGGTTGACGCTTCGCGCAGAAGAGCAAGAATAGACAAACGAAGAGCAAGTTAACGATAGTTTTTCTGGATGGGGAGTGTACATCTTAGTATATGAAACGACATATTAGGAGGTATGCTATGTCACACGTATCGTTCAATCTTCAGCAAATTGGTAGAGTAGGAGTGGGTGAAAATCGGTTCGTACTGGAAATAGAGTCACCGTTTCGTCCGGCACTCGAAAAGTTGGATCAGTTTGGTCATGTTATTGTTTTGTGGTGGGCACACGAGCTCGATACGGAGTCTGATAGGAAAAGAATTGTGACCGAGATACCGTATGCAAAAAACATCAAAGCCGGTGTTTTCGCCTGCCGTGCCGAATACCGACCGAATCCGATTGGTGTGACGGTCTGTCAGATTCTTTCAGTAAACGTTAATGAAGGTATAATAGAAGTGCCGTATATAGACGCCTTCAACGATTCACCTATCCTGGATCTCAAGGCATATTTCCCAGTCTCTGATCGAGTACGGGATTTCAAAGTTCCTGAATGGGTTAAGGATTGGCCCGAATGGTATGAAGACGCCTATAAACTGGAGAAACTATTTGCACAGATATTCACCGAATCGCAAGCGTAATCTCGATGATGAGGAATAAATGTCATATTATCTTGATTTCACAGTCCTCGGACTGGATTTTCTTAGGACCCGCCTTTTAGGCGAGGACCTCATACCAAGTCAATTACCCCTGAGAGAAGGATTGACAGAAAAACTAAGGACCTTGCGTACCGTTGGCATAAAAACGGTATCTGATCTAAACACAATACTCAAAAAAGAAACAAGCATGAAAACACTTTCTAAGGAAACCGGTATTCAGCTTGACTACCTTAAGCTCTTAGCCCGGGTCTTGCGGGGTTATACACCCAAATCAGTCATGCTCAGCGATTTTCCGAAGGTTGATACCAAAGTGACTAATACACTTATGGGACATGGAATCAGGGACAGTTATTCCCTTTGGACAGCCGCAGCTCATGTAAAGACTCGAACAAAGCTCGCAAAGGAGATGGCTCTTCCGCCGACAGAACTCTGTACCATTGTTTGTCTCTCTGATTTATGCCGTATTCAGTGGGTTAGCCCACTTTTTTCACGATTAATCTTTGACGCCGGCTACAAAACGGTACAGGATGTTGCAAGTGCTCATGCCGAAGATCTTGTGGTAGGAGTCTCGACAGTTAACAAGAAAGAAAATCTTTTTAAAGGAAAAATCGGTGCACGGGATATGGGACGGCTTGTATATATTGCTTCGATCTTACCGCATGAATTAGAGCTCTAATAGAATTTATGTTTACATAACTTAAAATGCAGCATATATTTCTTAGATGCTGAAAAAAAATGCCAAAAGTCGTAGCGAGTACGTTGCGCGAATGAATCGCGTCATCGCGTTTATCGATAAGCATTTAAATGAAGATTTAAATCTTGACACGCTTGCTGATGTGGCCGCTTATTCAAAATTTCATTTTCATCGTATATTCCGGGCATCCATGGGGGAGCCTCTTGCCGAGTACATACTGCGCAGACGTTTGGAAAAAGCAGCATATCGATTAAGCATTGATGCTGAGCGGAGCATAACCGATATTGCTCTTGACTGTGGCTTTTCCAATTCCGCAGTGTTTGCTAAAAACTTCAGAACCCGATTCGGGCTAAGTGCTTCTGAATGGAGAAATTCTAGGCACATGATATCAAAACAATACGAAGCGGAAAATATAAAACGGAAATTGGGTTCATTAAATAAGAAAATGTCGATCACCTATGGTTACGGTTCCCAAACATGGATGATTCAGCAGGAAGATGGTGAACGGCAGGTAAGACTGGAAACTATGCCGGAGATGACGCTCGCCTATCTTTGGTATACCGGAGCCTATAAAGGCGACGAGTCCTTATTTCAAGACCTCTTTACACGACTTTTTAGTTGGCTTGCTCCGAGGCAACTGATTTCCCCGGATATTTTGAAAGTGATTGTTATTTATCACGAATATCCCGAGATCACGATGGATGAGCAATTACGCCTGAGCGCTTGTTGTACGGTGCCAGCAGGCACAATCGGCGAAGGCGAAATCGGGATTATGCCGTTTTCACCTGGACTTTGCGCGATTAGCCAATTCGAATGCGCCGCAGATGAGTACCAATGCGCATGGGATTGGATGTATGAAATCTGGCTTCCAGAAAGTGGATTTTTGCCATCGGATGTGCCGGCGTTTGAACGATATGATTTTAATTCCTATGATAAAGATACTGGAAAGGCAATAGTCGATGTTTGTATACCGCTTATGGGTAAATAGTCGAATAGAGATTTAAGGCAGATTAACTTAACAACTGCTTCAACCTGATGCTTTCTTTGGCACATTTTGTGCTGTCGCTACGCTCCTGACACACAAAATTCGTCAAGCCCTTCGGGCACGAAACCGTAGGTTAAGCCAATGTTAGAGCTATTATATGAATAATAATACATTGCTAAACATAGAATTAATAACATATCAAAAAATGCTATTGACGTATACGTATGAGAAGTATATAGTATACGTGCGAGGTGGTCTATGACAACGAAACTTACTTTAACCATCGATAAAGCAATCATAAAGAGGGCGAAAACCTATGCTAAAAATAAAAATAAGAGTGTTTCTAGAATCGTAGAGGAGTATTTGAATAACATATCTTCTGGAACAACTCCAAGCGATTTTTCAAGTACCCTCGAGGCTCCGATTACTGACAGCCTTGTCGGCATGTTTAAGGATAATGGAAGAGATTACAAAGACATGCTTGATGAAAGTAGATCGGAACGATTCTTATGATCAGACGTGTTTTTGTCGATACGGATGTTGTTTTAGACGTAGCATTAGCTCGTGAACCATTTCTTGAAGCGAGTAGAATTGTTTTAACATTACTTGAGAATAATATAGCAATTGGATATATGTCCTCTAATGGGATTGCCAATCTATATTATGTTTTAAAAAAAACAGGGGAAGATGAGAACGCTCGTCGTTTCATATCAAAACTGATTCAATACATTACAGTGCTTTCAATAGATCAATCAGATATAGTAAATGGATTAAAATCAAGAATTCCTGATTTTGAAGATGCGTTGCAGCAATTTTCAGCAAATAGAAACCGATGTGATTGTATCGTCACCCGGAATACTGATGATTATAAGAATTCAATAGTGAAAGTATATACTCCGATCGAGTTTCTGAATCTATATAAAGAAAAGCTCTAACAGATGCTTCGACTTGACGCTGCCTATTGCCATGGTTTTTGCTGGAAAGTGAAAGCAAGAGAATATAAGTAGGTACAAAAACCACGCCAATGCCCACGCCAGGAGCGTGGGCCGGCATTGCAGGTTAAGCCAATGTTAGGTT
>LVAX01000079.1 GCA_001604215.1 Clostridiales bacterium Firm_18 | reverse complement strand
CTTAGGCATAAGAGAGTTGAACCCTATATGCCCTGCCTTTGTTAAATTTCCGTCCTTCCGGCTTGTCGATTTTGCAAGGCGTCAGCCTTGCTGCAATCTTACGCACCGAAAAGACAAAAATTTTCCTAAAGGCAGGGTCGGAGAGTTTTAAAAGAGCAAATTTTTCGTAAGAAAAGGCAAAAGCGCAGTGAATACTTTATGTATTCACGAGCATTTTAACGCATTATTGCGGGAAATTTGCCTTTTAAAACCATATAGGGTTCAACTCTCTTATGCCTATGTATAAGAGAGTCGAACTCCATATGGGGCTTGGCTCTCTTATGTCTATTCTCACTCATTTACGGTTTCATAATACCTTGCCTGCGGAGCAAGTGTCTGCATATCCCACAAAAATACCTTAACCTTGTTTCCCGCTTGTACGGCAGGCAGTATATCGTCAACCGGTACGACAAAATTTCCCGAAGCAGCATTCAAAGGGCAAATTGCCACGCCGGTCAGCACATCAACCGTGTCCATATTATCATATACCGCCACTAAAATTTTTTCATTGGCATCGGGAATTTTTTCACAAAAGACATTTACACCCGAAATGCTGTTTCCGTTCCAGACAAGGCCTGTTATTTCCGCGGTATATAGTTTTTCTTCCTGTTCCTGCATTGTTAATATGATATCGTCAAGATGAAAATCCGCCGTGGGTGAAACTGTTGTTTCATCCGAAGCTGTCGTACCGTCAGTCCTGCTTATGCCGAATCGCACAGCGGCAATATCTCCGCAATTGTAATAGAAAGAACCGGCCGGATTATATGGTGTATGTTCCCGGTCCGCTATTTTGACACCGTCTATGTATGCCGTCACGGTTGCCGCCGTGCCACTTGTCAAATCAAATATAAACTCGAAATTATACCATTTTCCGAGTATCACATTTTGCTCTCCGCCGGCTGTGCTAAACGGACAGTAAAGAATTGACGGCAGCGTCGAATCTATCTCCGCCGGTGCCAAATTGTGAATTCCAACATTGCCGTTTTGAAAATCAAAGAATATCTCCCAATAATTGTTTGCACTGTCCTTTATCTGCAAGCAAAATATATATCCGTATTCGTTGTCCGACCTTAGCCTGAATTTTAAACTTGCATATCCGCCCGTTAAAGGCGGGTCAAGGTTTTTGTACAGCATAAGTTCACTTGCGGGTGCTTCATGGCCGGTAAGCCGGAAGTTTGCTGTTGTATTTTCCGGCAGATTTGGTTCGTTTGCAAATTTAATCGTGCTTTTTTCAAGCACACGGGGGTTTAATGTACTCATTATCCAGTCGTTATATCCGTAAACTATTTCACCTACCGTTCCGCTATTAAACGATTCATTGAAAACATTTTCCGTTGCTAAACCGGTCTCCCCTAAAATGCCTGTTAAAACCGATACCATTAAAATTATACTTAATAATTTTTTCCCCTCATTCATTTGATGTTCTCCTTTTTACAATAATTGCTTTGATAAGCCAATATATGTTTTTACTGTCACATTATAGCTTATATTACATAATATTGTCAATATATGTCGAACAAAAAATGCCGTCTTCTTGCATATCGTCTTTTTGTATGTTATTATATAATTAATTCAGGCATATAGAAAGTGGCAAGTATTAAAGTTGTAAAGCGGAGGTTATATATGGGTATTCAGGAATCGGGTGAAATGTACCTTGAAACCATATTGGTTTTATCTAAGAAAAATCAGTCCGTCAGGGCGATTGATATCGGAAAATACATGGGATATTCAAAACCGAGTGTTAGCCGTGCAATCGGTTTGCTCAAAAAGAATGGCTATGTAATCTCCGATAAAGACGGTTTTTTGAAGCTTACCGAAAAGGGAAGAGAAACGGCCGAAAGAATATATGAGCGCCATACTCTCATTGCCGATTGGCTGGCTGATATAGGTGTCAGCCGTGAAACCGCGATTGAGGATGCATGCAGGATAGAGCATGTTATCAGCAGCGAAACTTTTGAAGCAATTAAAAAATATACCCATAAATCAAGCGGCAGGTAAGTTTGAAAAAAATAAATGGCTTGCGTATGGTATTGCTTTATTTGCCAATACTATTACCGGGGTGAAGCAAATGCCGAGAAAATATAATAGTTTAAACGATTTAATTCAGGATGATTTTGCTGCAAGTGAATATTTTATGTCGCTGCCCGAATATGTCAAAGAGCAAATAAGGCAAAGGGAAGATCATATAAATTCACTGGAAAGCTTGCAGGATTATGCTGAGAATCTTTTAAGAGGGGATGACTGAACGAATTTTTAACCCTCATTTAATTAATCTGCCCGGCAAATGGTTGCCGGGTTTTTTTAACGTGCGCCGAGCATGGTGCTTAACTTGACGGTGAAAGTCCGTTATGGGGGTACATATCAA
>LVAX01000078.1 GCA_001604215.1 Clostridiales bacterium Firm_18 | reverse complement strand
ATAAAATGATTTGGAAAAATATTAACGAGGTGAAAAACATGCCAATTGTAACAACAAAGGAAATGTTTCAAAAAGCGTACGAGGGCGGATATGCCATTGGTGCGTTTAACGTAAACAACATGGAAATTATTCAGGGAATTACGGAAGCGGCAAAAGAAGTTCGCGCACCGCTAATACTCCAGGTTTCCGCAGGTGCACGCAAATATGCAAAGCACGTTTATTTAATGAAGTTGATTGAAGCCGCAATAGAGGATACCGGTCTTCCCATTGCCGTTCATTTAGACCACGGCGAGGATTTTGAAATCTGCAAAGCATGCATAGACGGCGGCTTTTCATCCGTTATGATAGACGGCTCCAAACATCCTTTCGAAGAGAACATAGCCCTTACAAAAAAGGTTGTTGATTATGCCCATTCAAAGGGCGTTGTTGTAGAAGGCGAACTGGGCAGGCTTGCCGGTATAGAAGATGCCGTTAGCGTTTCGGAAAAGGACGCCGCTTTTACCGATCCGGCAGAGGTTGAAGAATTTGTTACAAAAACAGGTGTGGATTCTCTTGCGATTGCAATAGGAACAAGCCACGGCGCTTTTAAGTTCAAAGGAGAGCCTCGCCTTCGTTTTGATATATTGGAAGAGGTCCAAAGACGCCTGCCCAATTTCCCGATCGTACTTCACGGGGCAAGCAGTGTTATTCCGGAGTTTGTTGATATGATTAACGCAAACGGCGGAAAAATGCCCGGAGCACAGGGCGTACCGGAGGATATGCTCCGACAGGCTTCAAAAATGGCAGTCTGCAAAATAAACATAGATTCGGACCTTCGCCTTGCCATGACCGCCTCCATCCGAAAATACTTCAACGACAATCCTGAGCATTTTGACCCCCGTCAATACCTTAAACCCGCAAGAGAGGCAATAAAGACTCTGGTTAAGCACAAAATAGTAAATGTTTTGGGCTGTGACAATAAAATATAAACAAAAATTGCTAAGAAAATTGCTCCGTGAATACCAAGATATCCTGATTCACGGAGCTTTTTATTACCCGGCCGGACCGGGCGGGAGGTGTTTAATATCCAAAGAACTCATCTGCCGGAAAATAAAATAACGAAAGAGCAAAGCAATTACATAAAAGCTGTTGCGGCAGCCGCCATGCTTGCGGACCATGTAGGCGTCATCCTGCTTAGTGATATTATAATTTTAAGGATAATAGGCAGGATAGCTTTCCCTTTGTTTGCATACCAATTGGGTATCGGCTATCTCTATACGAAAAATTTTAAAAAACATTTCGCAAGAATTTTATTATTCGCAGTTGCCATACAAGGTATCTATGCCGCTTGTACTTTTTTTGCGAATATTCAGTATGATCCGGAAAATTTTAATATTTTTTTCACCCTTGCCTTAGGTCTTGCCGCAATATATTGCTATGACAATAAAAAATACCTATGCCTGTTATTTATTTTTATTCTTTCTTCCGCATCACGTCTTTGCGGCATTAATTTAGATTACGGGGAGTACGGCGTTTTGCTGATACTGGTAATGTATATACAGCGAAACAACATACCTTCCCTGACAGTTTCAATGCTGTTGTTAAACGTAATATACTGCGTGCTTTCAAAAAACACTATTCAGCTATTCAGTATGTTAAGCCTTATATTTATCGCAAAACCATACAGCCTGAAATTCCCGGTACCGGGCCTTGCTTTTTATTTGTTTTATCCGGCGCACCTGGCACTGCTGTATATTATTAAAATGTTAATAAACATTAAACACTAAAGGCATAGGCATAGGCATAATACCTATTATTCCTTACAAATCATATTTTCCAAGGTCCGTATTTTCAAGCTCACCAAACATTTCTTCCGTAAATTCACCGGCATCTTTCGGCATATTATCCACCGTATACGCCAGGGTTTCCAGCCATGTCTGCTCTTTATCGTCCAATAACAGCAAACCCTCGTCATGTGCCTTTTGCATATGGGAAAAAGCAAGTAAGGCCGCCTTTTTTGACCGGTTATAGTCTCCCTCCGTTTTGACAAGCTCATTGGATATTGCCAAAACAACATCGGGACGCAGGACATATGCCTGGGGATCTAAATCGCCGTCGCTGTCTGCGTGCAAATCCCGGAGAAACAGGGCCGACTTGTGTCCTTTTGCCGCCGCGGTGTTCATCAGGCGGCAGTCGTAAATTAGCTGTTCGAAGGATACCACAGGCGCCATACCGCTTAAAAGCTTGATGTTCTGAATTGATTCATTGCTCCACAAATCAGCGACACAAGCAGCAATATTGCCGACCGGCGACAAATGAGCGCATGCTGCTGTCCTGCCCTCCATTGAAATGGGGGTTCCGGTAATAGCTTTAACATACACGCCCTCATATCCGCAATCCTTATGGGGCCCTTTTGCCCCGCATTCAACGGCAACCAAACTGCGGACGGCGGAAACAACGCGAACGGCTGCGGCAAATACACGCGGTATGTACTTTTTATCCGCAAGCACCATTGCAGTATTGGCAAACCCGCAAGCAGTATCACCGGAGGCAACAGATCCGGTCCGATCTGCTATTTTTACAATTTCGGTCCATAAGCGCTCCATATCACGACAGCCGAGCACCGACAATGCAAATATGGATTTTTTAATATCACAATACATGATGGCTTCGTCATGTACTTCCTTTCCGCCAACCGATTCAATAGCTAAAAAATCCGCTCCTGCCGCCGCGCATCCCTCAAAAGTTTTAAGGATTGCGTCCCAGTGCCGGCCATGCCACATATGCTCCAGATCGCTGCCCTCGCGTATGTCGTTCGGAGTAATTCGCAAAGCACATTTTACTCCATACCTGGCCTCATATTCCTTAATGACATCCGTTACCGTCTTGCATACTTCGATACCCCATTCGGGATTGAACGTCATGGGCGGCAGGGTTTCAATCTCGACAACAAACCCGGGAACATAAAGCTCCCTTGCCCTTTCACAGATTCCGGTCATCATTTCCCTATAGTTTCGAACAACCTCCGCCATACTGTCTTTGGTTATTAACATCGGCGGCAGGGTAAAGTTTATTTCAGGATATATCTCCCCTCCGCCTATGGCCATATTGTTTCTTAATGTAACAGGATAAGGCGATTTCCCGTATATGAAATCATCCGGATTTTCATATGCCGTTTTAGTAAAAGATTGCCGTGCCATTATAACAGCTCCTCTCATATTTTTTCCTAATTATATTGTAACAAAAACAAAGAAACAGAATCTTGAAAGATATTAATATTTTTATAAATATTTTACTTTTCCTATTGGTTTAGTAAAGTATAAAAAATCCCCTCCGACCAATCCCTGCCGGGATAATGATTGAAGGGGATTTATTGCAGTATTATTTAATGTCCGCTTAAAAAACTTAAAATGCCTGTTCCAAATCGGCAATAATATCGTCAACATGCTCCGTGCCTATCGAAAGGCGTATTGTGTTCGGTTTAATTCCCTGTTCAAGCAGCTCATCGACACTCAACTGGGAATGCGTTGTGCTTGCCGGATGAATGACAAGCGACTTAACGTCGGCAACATTGGCAAGGAGCGAAAAAATCCTGAGCTTATCGATAAAGGCCTTTGCGCGGTCTGCGCCGCCTTTGATTTCAAAGGTGAAAATCGAGCCGGCGCCCTTTGGAAAGTACTTCTTATACAATTCATGGTCGGGATGCCCCTTGAGCGCAGGATGGTTTACCGCTTCAACCTGCGGATGATTCGATAAATATTCTACAACCTTCAAGGCATTCTCAACATGGCGCTCCACACGCAGCGAAAGTGTTTCAAGCCCTTGAAGGAACAAAAAGGAATGGAACGGGCTGAGTGCCGCGCCGGTATCCCTGAGCAGTGTTGTCCTTATTTTCACTATGTATGCAAGATTTCCTACGGCCTGCGTGAATACCAGGCCATGATAACTCGGGTTTGGCTTTGAAAGGCCGGGGAATTTATCGTTTGCCGCCCAGTCAAATTTGCCCGAATCAACAATAACGCCGCCGATAACCGTGCCATGCCCCCCTATAAACTTGGTTGCGGAATGAATTACTATATCCGCACCATGCTCAATCGGGCGGAAAAGATAAGGTGTTGCAAAGGTATTGTCAACAATCAGCGGAATGCCTTTTTCATGAGCAATATCCGCAAGCGAATCAATATCAACAATGGTGGAGTTCGGATTTCCCAGGGTTTCCACAAAAATTGCTTTTGTATTAGGTTTAATGGCCTTTTCAAAATTTTCCGGACTGCTGCCGTCGACAAAGGTAGTTTCAATACCAAAATCGGGGAGAGTGTGCGCAAAAAGATTATATGTGCCGCCGTAAATACGCTTGTCGGATACGATGTGGTCTCCGGAGCCGGCGATATTTTGTATTGCGTATGTTACCGCCGCAGCGCCGGAGGCTGTTGCAAGCGCCGCGGCCCCGCCTTCAAGCGCCGCTATCCTTTGCTCAAAAACATCCGACGTCGGGTTCATCAATCTTGTATATATGTTGCCGCCTTCGGTAAGACCGAATCTGCCCGCTGCCTGCGCGCAATCGGCAAACACATACGAAGTGGTTGCGTATATCGGAACCGCTCTTGCGTCGGTTGCGGGGTCAGGCCTTTCCTGCCCCGCATGAACCTGAAGTGTTTCAAATTTATAGTTTTTGTTGCTCATTGTAAATTACCTCTTTCCCTTTAAAATTTATTTTTTAAAAAACTGCATATTCTTCCGTTTTTAAAGCTGTGCCAAAACATATTAAAATACAATATTTCAATTTGTAAACAACGGAGTAGAAAGATACCTTTCTCCCGTGTCAGGGAGTATCACAACAATCGTCTTTCCGGCGTTTTCCGGACGCCTGGCGACTTCTATCGCCGCCCATGCCGCCGCCCCGGAGGAAATACCAACCAAAATACCTTCGCTGTATGCGATTTCTTTGCCCGTTTTAAATGCGTCTTCGTTTTCGACACGGATTACTTCATCATATACAGATGTGTCAAGCACACTCGGCACAAAGCCTGCGCCGATGCCCTGGATTTTGTGGGAACCGCTCCTGCCTTCGGATAAAACGGGGGAGTCCGCCGGTTCAACCGCAATAACCTTTATGCCGGGGTTTTGCGATTTCAAGTATTGACCGGCTCCCGTAACCGTCCCGCCGGTACCGACACCTGCAATAAATATATCAATATTACCGCCGGTCCCATGCCAGATTTCCGGACCTGTAGTTGCTTTGTGAACGGCAGGATTCGCAGGATTGTCAAATTGTCCGGGGATAAAGCTGCCGGGTATTGTCTTGGCAAGCTCTTTAGCCTTGGCGATGGCACCCTTCATACCAAGGGCCCCTTCGGTCAGGACAAGCTCCGCACCGTATGCCTTAAGCAGATTTCTCCGCTCAACACTCATTGTATCCGGCATCGTAAGAATAATACGGTAGCCCTTTGATGCCGCGATCGCAGCCAAAGCTATTCCGGTGTTCCCGCTGGTCGGTTCAATGATAACCGAACCCTTTTTTAACAGTCCTTTTTCTTCCGCATCTTCAATCATTGCTTTTGCAATCCTGTCCTTTACGCTTCCCGCGGGATTGAAGTATTCAAGCTTTGCAATGATTTTAGCCGATAAATTATTTCTTTTCCCGATATTTTCAAGCTCCAGCAGCGGAGTATTACCGATAAGCCCGGTAAAGCTTTTTTTAATTTCAAGCATAATAAACACAACCACCTAACAATTTTATAATTATTTTATTAACACGCTCAAGTACTCAACTAATTACAACATCGTTCGGCCCGACTCATTGCCGAAACAACATTTATTTGCTTTTTCATATCATCACCCCTTTGCTTTTCCCATAATTCATATATATTTTGTATGAAATAAGTATACAATAAATTTTTTTGTTTGTCAATAAAAAAATTAAAATTTTTGAAAAAATTTCATATTGAATAATCGTTGCCTTCATTGACACACTCAGAACTTGCCAGATCCTGCAGTGTAACGGAATCCACATAATTGTTTATGACATTATAAAAGCCTTCCCAAAAACCAATTGTGGGGCATATGCTGCGCCGGTTGCATTGGTTTACATCGGTTTCCAGGCACGCCACGGGAGCTAAGTTGCCCTCCACCGCCCGCAGTATTTGCCCTGCAGTATATTTATCGGGCGATTTGGCAAGCATATATCCCCCTTGAGGCCCGCGGCTGCTGAGCAGCAATCCCGATTTGGTCAAATTGGTTACAATTTGTTCCAAATATTTTACCGAAATTTCCTGACGCTCGGAAATATCCTTTATCGAAATCCATTCACCCGTGTTGTGCCGGGCTATATCAACCATCATTCTAAGTGCATAACGGCCTTTTGATGATATTTTCATACTGTATTCACTCCTTCTTATATCTTTATTATACTATATGATTAATATGAATTCAAGAAATATTCAGTATTCTTCCACATAGGTATAAGAAATCGTCGCGTCAAAGGAATCATGATTTTTACCGGCAGGCTGCAAATTTTTTATAAACTGATATGAATTATTTATTTCTGTCGGCGTTTTTCCGGTTGTTTTCTTAAACGCCCTGTTAAAACTCCTTATATTTACAAAACCGCATTTTTCCGCAACAGATGAAATTGTTAAATCCGTTGTCTGTATTAGATTTACTGCCTTTTCAATTTTTACGCGGTTTAAATAATCCGTAAAAGTCAAGCCTGAAATCTCTTTAAATATCTTGGAAAAATACTGCGGGGTAAAATTCATCAGCTTTGCCGCCGTTTTAAAATTAACAGAATCATAATTATTGTCTATATACTGCAATAATTTCTGGTAACTGCCGGTAAATTTCTGCTTATGGGTTTTTCCGTCCTGATTTTCAACATTGCACTTTAAATTCCTGATGCATTTTATAAAAAATTCAATAATACAAGACTTGATTGCTTCATATGTATAGATATCCTTTTGCCTTAATTCCTCCGCCACAGCGGAGAACACTTTATCCGCGCCGAGCTTTTTCTCACAGAGCAGTTTAGCCTCAACATGCGGATGCGCAAACGACCTTCCGCGGATAACCGGCCTTAAAAATTCGTCGTCAAAAATAATCACATCGCAAACAGTGCCCTTCCGGGTTGAATTAATGCGATGCATATCCCCTCCCCTGCACATAACCAAATCACCCGGTTTTGCCGAAAAACAATAGTGGTTGACGCAAATTTCGGCACTTCCCTTTCTAATGTATATCAACTCATACTCTTTATGCCAGTGTATCATATTCTGCAAATCCGTATAAACTCTTTTCCAAACCTTTATTTCATCTTTAAAATATCTTTTTTCGTAATTAACCAGCATAAGCCGCACCCCCGCTAATATTATATAAAAAATATTAATAAATGTCCATAACAACATAATAATATGTATATATTAAAAAATTAAAATGTATTAAAATAATTATACAAGGAGTGTGATACCATGTCTAAATATTCGATTGGTTTGGATTTCGGTACTTTATCCGGCCGTGCGGTCCTGGTTAACCTTGAAACGGGGCAGGAAGCCGCAACAAGCGTGCTGGAATATCCCCACGCGGTTATGGACAGTTCTCTTCCCTGCGGGAAAAAGCTTGATGTGGACTGGGCCCTGCAGCACCCGCAGGACTATCTTGATGTAATAAAATCAACAATTCCGGATGTCTTAAAACAGGCAAACGTATCGGCCGATGATGTTGTGGGGGTGGGAATTGACTTTACGGCATGCACCGTACTGCCCACATATTCCGACGGAACACCCCTTTGTTTTATTGACAAATATAAAAGCGAGCCCCACAGCTATGTTAAGCTGTGGAAGCACCATGCCGCACAAAAATACGCAGACAGGTTAAATGAAATCGCCTCGGAAAGAGGGGAGGAATTTTTAAAGCTTTACGGCGGTAAAATTTCAAGCGAATGGCTTGTCCCCAAGGTTTGGCAAATCGCAGAGGAAGCACCGGAAATATACGACGAAATGGACAGGTTTATAGAAGCGGCGGACTGGATTGTGTGGCAGCTTACCGGAAATGAAACGCGAAATTCATGCACGGCGGGGTATAAAGCCCTGTGGCATAAACAAAAAGGCTTTCCGTCAAACGAGTTCTTCAAAGCACTGCACCCGAAGCTTGAAAACTTGGTTGAAGAAAAGCTTTCACGCAATATTCTTCCCTTAGGCTCCAAAGCGGGTGAAATTAACGAATATGCTGCATCCCTAACTGGCCTGAAGGCAGGAACTCCCGTTGCCGTGGGCAATGTCGACGCTCATGTGGCGGTTCCTGCCGTGGGAATTACCGACGAGGGAAAAATGCTTATGATTATGGGCACATCAACATGCCACATGCTTTTGGGCAGGGATGAAAAAATTGTCCCCGGTATGTGCGGTGTGGTTGAAGACGGCATTATGCCGGGTTATATGGGTTACGAAGCGGGCCAGTCATGTGTGGGCGACCACTTCGATTGGTTCGTAAAGAATTGTGTGCCGGAAAGTTACATGCGTGAAGCGGAAAGCTTAAATATAAATATTCATAAATTATTAAGGGAAAAAGCAAAAAAATTTGCCCCGGGTGAAAGCGGCCTTGTTGCCCTTGACTGGTGGAACGGAAACAGGAGCGTACTTGTCGATGCCGATTTGTCCGGAATTATAGCAGGAATGACATTGCTTACAAAGCCGGAGGAGATATACCGTGCGTTAATCGAGGCAACGGCATACGGAACCCGGATAATAATAGAAACCTTCAATAAACATGGCTTAAAAATTGACGAGTTGTTTGCATGCGGCGGCATTGCCCAAAAAGATGAGCTAATGATGCAAATTTACGCGGACGTTACAAACCGGACCATTAAAATTTCCGCCTCCAAGCAGACCCCTGCGCTGGGAAGCGCCATGTTCGGTGCGGTTGTCGGCGGATATTTCAGGGATTTAAAGTCGGCCGCAAAAGTTATGGCAAAGCTGGGCAGCAGGGTTTATACTCCGATAGCGGAAAATGTTAAAATATATAACAGGCTTTACAGGGAATATGAAATTCTGCACGACTATTTCGGACGGGGCGAAAACAATCTTCTCAAAAGGCTGAAGGAAATTCGAAAGGATGCTCGAAAATAATGAAAAAGGTATATTTTATCACAGGCAGCCAGCATCTTTACGGAAAGGATATTTTCACCGAAATAAACAGGCATTCGGCCGAAATAGCAAATTATCTGTCCGGCAAGCTTCCGGCCGAGGCTGTGGCCTTGCCTGTGGTAACAACCAAAGAAGAAATAACCAATGCATTTAAAGCCGCAAATAACGACGACGATTGTGTCGGTGTCATTACATGGATGCATACCTTCTCTCCTTCAAAGATGTGGATTGGAGGCTTTAAAATACTGCATAAGCCTCTATTGCAGTTAAATACTCAATACAACCGCGATATTCCATGGTCTGAAATCGATATGGATTTTATGAATCTTAACCAATCGGCACATGGGGACAGGGAGCACGGTTATATTACGTCAAGGATGAACCTAAAACGCAAGGTGGTTGCAGGATTTTGGCAGGACAGCTCTGTAATCGGGCAAATCGGCTGCTGGGTACGCGCGGCTGTAGGCAAAGCCGAATGTGACAATTTAAAGCTTATCCGCTTTGGTGATAACATGAGAAATGTTGCCGTTACGGAAGGGGACAAGGTGTCTGCCGAAATTGAGCTTGGCTGGAGCGTAAACGGGTTTGGCATCGGGGATTTGCTTGAGTATGTTAAAAACGTCAGGGAAGAAGAAATTGACAAATTAATGGCGGAATACAAGGAAAAGTATATAATAAATACAACCCGCACCGACGCTATTCGGGAGCAGGCAAGGTACGAAATTGCAATGGAAAGGTTTCTTGATGAAAACAACGCAAAAGCCTTTACCACTACCTTTGAGGATTTGCACGGCCTCAACCAGCTTCCCGGTCTGGCTGTCCAAAGGCTTATGGAAAAAGGCTACGGCTTTGGGGCGGAGGGCGACTGGAAAACCGCAGCCCTCACACGCGTTATGAAACGCATGGCGGAGGGCTTGGAAGGCGGCACGTCATTTATGGAGGACTACACATATCATTACGAGCCCGGCAACGAAATGATTTTAGGCGCGCATATGCTTGAGGTTTGCCCCACCGTTTCAGCCGAAAAGCCAAAAATCGAAGTCCACGACCTTGGTATAGGCGGCAAAAGCGCTCCCGCCCGAATGGTCTTCAACGGGCTGTCCGGTGACGGTATTTGTGTCTGCATACTTGATATGGGCAACAGGCTTAGAATGATTATTCAGGAAATTAAACTTCTTCCCGTCAGCAACGAAATGCCCAACCTTCCGGTTGCAAGGCTTTTGTGGAGGCCGATGCCGAATATAAACGACGGTACAAAGGCATGGATAATGGCAGGCGGGGCACATCATACCTGTCTTTCCACCGCTTTAACCAAGGAACACTTAATCGACCTTGCGGATATGCTTGGTATTGAAACTGTCGTTATTGACAAAAATACGGACATTTATTCGCTTAAAAAAGAACTTCAACTAAATGAGGTTCTTTGGAGGTTGAAATGAAGGATTTAAAGGAAAAAGTGCTAAAAGCCAATCTTGATCTGGTAAAATACGGGCTTGTAAAATTTACATGGGGTAATGCCAGTGAAATTAACCGAAAAGAAGGCTTGATAGTCATCAAGCCTTCGGGTGTTAGCTATGATGCCATGACCGCGGAGGACATGGTTGTTGTTGATTTGAAAGGAAACATAATTGAAGGGAAATACAAGCCTTCAAGCGATTTGCCGACACATCTTGAGCTCTATAAAGCCTTTGACAACATAGGCGGGATTGTACACACGCACTCGACTTATGCAACAAGCTTTGCCCAGGCATGCCGGGGCATTGTTCCCTTCGGGACAACCCATGCCGATTATTTTTACGGTGAAATACCTGTTACAAAGCCCATGACCGATAATGAAATCGCGGGCAAATACGAAGAAAATACCGGCAAAGTCATTGCCCGGCGGTTTGCAAATATAAACCCGGTTGAAGTACCGTCGGTTCTGGTCTGCAATCACGGCCCATTTTCCTGGGGCGCCGACAGCCATCAAGCGGTTTTCCACGCCGTTGTCCTTGAAGAAATTGCAAAAATGGCGCTTAATACAATTGCATTGGGCAACAAAACTCCGATAAATCAAGCCATTTTGGATAAACACTACCTTAGAAAGCACGGCGCAAATGCTTATTACGGGCAATTTTAGATATGTAAAAAATGTAAATTCAGATAATAACTGTTGACAAAAAAACAAAATAAATATATAATATCAGTTATGAAAATTGATTTGTTACCCATAATTGACAGCAAAGGTTCACAACTGCCCATAAAGTGCCAGGTCAGTGTGTCCGACGGCGATATAGATGCCCGGTCGGATGTTTCGGGTGAAGTTGTCAATTCATCCGGGACATTGGAGATCAAGGCGGATGTCAAGGCTATTATAAAATCCGTATGCGCAAGATGTCTTAAGCCGGTAACCGAAACAATTGAGTTTAAAATAAACGACGTTGTCGGCGAGGATGGTATCACGCTAAACGGCACTGTTTTGGATATGGGAGATGTTGTGCGGCAAAATGTTTTTTTAAACATCCCGCTTAAATTTATTTGCAGTGAAGATTGCAAGGGGCTTTGTGCCGGATGCGGCGCAAATCTCAATACCGATAAATGCAGCTGCGGTGATGAGGAAATTGATGAGCGTTTTGCGGCACTTAAAAAGCTGCTTGATTGAGGATTTTTGGAGGTGAAATAAATGGCGGTACCAAAAGGAAAAGTATCCAGACAAAGACGCAACAGCAGGAGAGCTAATTGGAAGCTTTCTTTGCCCGGCTTTGTTAAGTGCCCTCAATGTCACGAATTTAAAATGCCCCACAGAGTGTGCGGCGCTTGTGGCTATTACAAAGGCAAAGAAATAATTAAAAAAGATGCTTAATATGTTTAAAGTGAAAAAGGGCCGCAAAAAAGCTTGCGGCTCTTTTTTCAAAAGCAGACTGCTAAACCAGAAACGGAAGATAGATGATGAAAGCTACCATAAAAAACACGATAAAAGGCAGCATAGCTGAAGAGGCGGGCATAGAAAACGGGGATATACTCCTGTCGATAAACGGCCATAGGGATTTTGACATTTTATATTACAGGTTTTTATCCTCAAACCCATTGGTAAAGCTTGAAATTCAAAAGAAAAACGGCGATATTGAAATTATAGACATAATAAATGAGGATTTCGAGGATATTGGCATAGAATTTGAAAACGAACTGATAGACAAGCCGAGAGGGTGCCGGAACAAATGTATTTTTTGTTTTGTCGACCAGCTTCCAAAAGGCATGAGAAAAACCCTTTATTTTAAAGACGATGATTATCGCCTTTCCGCGCTTTGCGGCAATTATATATCCCTTTCGAATTTATCCGAGAAGGATGTATCGCGCATTATCGAAATGCGCCTGCCGAGAATTAATATATCCGTACATGCCGTTGACCCCCAGCTAAGAGCGTATATGCTCGGCAACAAAAACGCGGATGTACTGGGCATAATAAAGCGGCTTGGGGAAGCTAAAATATCCATGAACTGCCAGATAGTTTTATGCCGCGGGATAAACGACGGGGAAAAGCTGTATGAAACGGCGACTGCCCTTTCCCGCTTTTACCCGGACATACAAAGCGTATCCGTTGTCCCGGTCGGCCTGACATGTCACAGGCACAATCTGACAGAGCTTGTACCTTATGACAAAGACTCCGCAAAGGCTGTTATTGACCAGGTTACGGCTATTCAAAAAGAACTGTATGATAAAATATGCACAAGATTTGTATTCCCTTCGGACGAATTTTATTTAAAAGCGGATATGCCCATACCCGATTTTTGCTGTTACGAGGATTTTTTGCAGCTGGAAAACGGCGTAGGGCTTATTGCGTCACTAAAAAAGGAATTTGAAACCGCCCTTGGCAATTCAAAAAACAAAAGGGTAAAACGAAACCTTTCCATAGCAACCGGGCAGTCCGCCGCGCCTTTTATAAAAAGCCTTATAGGCAAGCTTGACGGCAGTGAAAAAGTAAAAATATATACTATAAAAAACACCTTCTTCGGGGAAAATATAACTGTTGCCGGACTTATAACGGGGCAGGACTTAACCAATGCCTTAAAAGGCAAGGATCTTGGGAACACTCTTTTAATTCCCCGCAGCATGTTAAACTATGATAATGTTTTTTTGGACGATATGTCTTTAACACAAGCAGAAGAAATTCTCGGCGTAAAAATAATGCCCGTTGAAAACGACGGGTGCAAGCTGTTTAAAATACTCGTTGGGAGGGCAATTTAATGGCAAAACCGATAGTGGCAATAGTAGGCCGCCCCAATGTGGGAAAATCAACTCTTTTTAATAAAATAGTGGGAAAACGCATTGCAATCGTCGAAGACACTCCCGGCGTTACGCGCGACAGGATTTATGCCGAGGCGGAGTGGAACGGCCGGCGGTTTATTTTAGTCGATACGGGCGGAATCGAGCCGAATACCAGAGACGAAATACTGTCTCAAATAAAAGCTCAGGCTCAAATTGCAATTGACACCGCGCAGGTCATAATACTGGTAACGGA
The DNA here is from genome assembly GCA_001604215.1 of Clostridiales bacterium Firm_18. Classification (GTDB taxonomy): domain Bacteria; phylum Bacillota; class Clostridia; order Monoglobales; family Firm-18; genus Firm-18. Next base: position 81,353 of record LVAX01000078.1, on the reverse strand, counting down.
CATCAGGGAAGGTATGACCTCAAACGACAAGGAAGTCGCCGGAATGCTTCAAAAAAGCGGGAAACCGCTGCTGCTGGCCTGCAATAAATGCGATACCCCCGGTGAGCCTCCCCTTCAAATTTATGATTTTTATAATTTAGGGATAGGAGAGCCGTATCCCGTTTCCGGAATTCACGGAATGGGGCTGGGTGACCTTTTGGATAAGGTTGTGGAGTATTTTCCGGATGAGGACGCCCCGGTGGAGGACGAAGATGTAATAAAAGTTGCAATTGTCGGCAAACCCAATGCCGGAAAATCCTCTTTGATTAATTACATTCTCGGCCAGCAGCGGGTTATTGTAAGCCCCGTCGCCGGAACTACCCGGGATGCCGTTGATATATTCCACAGCCGGGACCAGGATAAATTTTTGTTTATTGACACCGCGGGGATGAGAAAAAAGGGCAAGATAGACGAAAATATCGAGCGCTACAGTGTAATAAGGGCACTCTCCGCAGTTGACAGGGCAAATGTTGTTATTATTATGATAGACGCAAATGAAAACGTAACGGAGCAGGATACCAAAATAGCGGGCTATGCCCACGAAAGCGGCAAGGGATGCATAATTGCGGTAAACAAATGGGACCTGATAGAAAAAGAAACAAAAACAATGGATAACTACCGCCGAAGTGTACAGGAAGGCCTTGCATACATGACATATGCTCCCGTTATGTTTATATCCGCCAAAACGGGCTTGCGCGTGGGCAAGCTTTATGATATGATAAAATATGTGGCGGACCAGAACTCAATGAGGATTTCAACCGGCATGCTCAATGATATTATAAACGAAGCGACCGCAAGGGTACAGCCACCGTCAGACAAGGGAAAGCGGCTTAAAATATATTACGGGACTCAGGCCTCCACACGGCCGCCAACCTTCGTAATTTTTGTAAATGACAAAAAACTCGCACATTTTTCATATGTAAGATATCTTGAAAACTGCCTCAGGGAAGCCTTTGGTTTTGAAGGCACCCCCATAAGGTTTATTATCAGAGAGAAGGGGGAAAACAAATGATTATTATACTATGCGCCGTTATAGGGTATCTTTTCGGCTGCTTTAATTCCTCTATCGTACTTACAAGACTTATAGAAAAAAAAGATGTACGCAACTACGGAAGCGGCAATGCCGGATTTACAAACACGCTCCGGAATTTTTCCCTGCTCACCGCCGTTTTGGTTTTTGTCTGTGACGCAATAAAAGCAGCGGCCGCCATATTTATCTCACTTTTAATTGCGCCGGATAACGATATGGCATTGTATGCATCGGCAATCGGTGTTATACTGGGGCATAATTTTCCGTTTTTATACCGTTTTAAAGGCGGCAAGGGCGTTTTGGTATCCTCCGTGGCCATATTTTTTGCGGACTGGCGAATCGGTATTGCGGTTTTTGTTATTTCCGTTCTTATTATGTTCGCTACAAGATATGTATCTCTCGGTTCGCTGACCGGAGCGGTGATTTTTCCTCTTTTATCCTTCTATTTTCATAGCGGCGACACCTCTTTTATAATATTTTCACTTGTTGTATCCTTACTTGGCATTTATATGCACAGGAGCAACATAAAACGCCTGATCGAAGGAAAAGAAAACCGGTTCGGAAAGGGGAAAAACAATGTCTAAAATTGCGGTTATAGGCTCGGGAAGCTGGGGCACGGCCTTTAGCTTCATGCTGGGCAGAAACAAGCATAACGTGTGCCTGTGGTCGTATTTTAAGGAAGAAAGTGAGGAACTTGCCCGCTGCAGAGAAAACAAACAGTATCTTCCCGGAGTTTTGCTTCCGGAGTGTATAAGCTTTACCCCGGATATGGAAGAATGCGTTTGCGGCGCCGGGCTTGTTGTTATTGCCACCCCTTCCCACACCGTTCGCCAAACGGCAAAAAACCTTGCCCCTTACATAAAAAGCGGGCAAGTTATTGTTTGTATATCAAAGGGCTTTGACGAGGAAAGCCTTTTGCGGCTGTCGCAGGTTATTTCAAGCGAAATACCACATGCGGCGGTTGCCTCAATGTCGGGGCCTTCCCATGCCGAGGAAGTCGGAAGATGCCTCCCGACGACAAATGTGGTTGCGCATCCGGACTTAAAAGTAGCGCAATATATTCAGGATTTAATTATGGCACCCGAATTTCGCATTTATACAAGCGACGATATTATAGGTGTTGAGCTTGGCGGCTCGCTTAAAAACATTATTGCCCTTTGTGCCGGGATTTCCGACGGCTTAGGGTACGGCGACAACACAAAGGCAGCCCTTATGACGCGCGGCCTTGCCGAAATAATACGGCTTGGCAGGGCAATGGGCGGAAGGCTTGAAACCTTTGCCGGTCTGGCAGGCGTCGGGGATTTGATAGTAACATGTACAAGCATGCACTCACGAAACAGGCGTGCGGGAATACTAATAGGCCAGGGAAAAACAGCCGAGCAGGCGCAAAAAGAAGTAAAAATGGTCGTAGAAGGTGTGAAAACAACAAAAGCGGCATATAAATTATCCCAAAAATATGATATTGATATGCCCATAACGCACCAGGCATATAATATATTGTTCGAAAACAAAAACCCTCTCCAGGCGGTTAACGAGCTTATGTGCAGATCTAAAAAGGAAGAGATTGAGACGATTAGTTTTGCTTAAGCCCTAAAATAGCATTATTTTTCAACAACGCAAAAAGCCCGGCAATTAAATATGCCGCATAAAGGGCAAAGCAAAACATAAAAGGGAACATATACCTTGAAAAACAGTAAAAAGGCAGGTGCACACAGTTAAAAAGCAGCACCGTATATGCCGGAAGCTTCATGATATGGTTTTTCCTCCCGGAAAAAGCCATACCGGCAAAGCCCAAAAAGCCAAGCAAAAGAAGTAAATAGTGCTGTCCACGAAGCCACTCTATATCTATCCCGAACATTACCACCCATAAAAACGGCTCTTCGAAATTCTTTATCGTTTTGCCGATTGTATACCAGTAAAGGTATTTTAAAGGATTTTTTATTATAACCTCCCTGAAGCGTATACGCGCCATTTCACTTTCGACGGCATCGTCCACAAGTTCGTCAAACCCGTATTTATCAACGTCAATATCCGTTTCTTTTTTTATAATATTATAATAATCAATGTTTTCTTCCTCCTCCGTCGTCCTGTCATAACTGATAAAAGTGCCTTGAAACGCAGGATTTCCGGATGCTTTGGTAAGAGGTATAAACTGCTTGAATATTATTGCATTTCTTATAATCCACGGGGACAAAATAAGGCATACGATTCCAACTACCGTACCGGCAAATTTAATCATATCGATAAATTTATATTTTTTAGCAATCCAAACCGCAAAAACAGCAGCGGGAAAAGCCAAAACAGTCGGGCGGAACAACGCGGAAAGCCCAAGGAATATACCGCCCATGGCGTAATATTTCATCTTACGGCTTTCAACCGCCGCAATGGTATAATAAAAAGTAAGCAAGAACAAAAAATAAAAGCAGCACTCCGTAAGCAATGTGCCGGTAACATAAATACTTGGGAAATAAAGTGCCATCATGGCGGTGCAAACAAGAGCGGCAGCCGTGCCAAAAAGCCTCCTGCCGCACAAAAAAATCAGATACAGGCATGCACATCCCAAAATTGCCTGAAAAATCTTGAATTGCAAAATAGGGTACTTGCCGAAAATTGCAACAAAAGCCGCAAGCACGGTTGTAATACCGGGCATAATAAAAACGGTATCGGTTTGCGGGTTTTTATATGTATATTTTCCTGTTTCAAGCAGTGTCCATGCACTGCGAAGGTATTTTACATCGTCATTGTCAAAGCTTTCGAAGCTTCCCCTTATTCCTTCATTGCCGTGAATCCAGAAATACAGCCCGCAAAGCCCCGCATAAATCAGCACTATAATTAACAAGGCTGCTTTAACCCGGGCTTTTTCGTTTTTTATGCTGAAAATAACCTTTACCCCCTTGTAACCAAAAATGCCCCGGCGGTAATCATAATAAGCCCACCCCACTTTATCAGCGATATGTTTTCCTTAAACAATACCAAACCGGCAACAGATACAAATATATAACACAGGCTTTGCATCGGATACGCGGTGGAGAGATCCACCTTGCTTATGATATAAAACCAGACTACAGATGCAAGAGCATAAATTACAAGACCGGTGAAAATAATCGGGCTAAACAGCATTTTAATTATGCCCGTCACGGAAAAAGTAAAACTGTTCCGGCTAAGTCCGAGCTTCCATAACGTTTGTCCGCCCGCCAGCATTAAAATATTAAGTAATAACAGCAGAAAAACAGATAGTGTCATTTCTCTTCCTCCTTACCGCCGAGTTCTTCAAGCTTGCTTTTAAGCAGCCCTACTTCCTGCGTCAGCCGTATTATCCTTTTTGTTATATCCGAAATAAAAACCGTAATGTAAAATATAAACGCAAGTATAAACACCAATGCCGCGGCAAACAAAGCAGACGGCGCATAATAAATGCCAAGGACGGATGCTATGCCTTCCAAAATATTAACATTAACCGAAATTATAATTAAAAGCAGTGACAAAACGCACCAAAAAATAACATAACGAAAATCAAGCTTTCTTTTAGCCAGCGCATAAAAAGTGAAAAACAACAGGACAAGCGCAATTAAAACAGAAGTATTGTAAATAGTCAAGTCACTTTTCCTCCTTCGCCAAAGAATAAAATGCAACTCGTTACCTTCAATGCATAATATAATGATCTTAGCGGCGTTATGGATGACCTCCCGGCTTTGCGATATTGCATGCTGACGCTTATTTCTTTAATTTTCAGCTTGTTTTTAGCGGCGTACACTATGGTTTCAACCTCGGGATAATCACTTGGATAGTATTGTGCAAAAAGAGTAATTACTTTTTTGTTTGCCGCACGGTAACCGCTTGTTGTATCCGCAATAATACGACCGGTAAATAAATAAACCAGCCGCGAAAAATATTTTATTCCTATTTTCCTGAAAAAAGAAGGCTTGTAACCGGTTTTTTCTATAAATCTGCTTCCTATCGCCATATCGGCCTGCCCGCTTTCTATAACCGCAAGCAAGGCGGGCAGGTCTTTTGCATTATGCTGCCCGTCCCCGTCCACCTGAACGACGCAGTCATAGTTGTTCCTGCAAGCATAAATATATCCGGTTTGAACCGCTCCGCCTATTCCGAGGTTTATCGGAAGGTTTATCACCTTCGCCCCGGCTTTTCGGGCCCGGCTTTCCGTGTTGTCGTCCGAGCCGTCGTTTACAACCAAAACATCTATGTTCTCTCCCAAGGACTTAACGGACATAACAACATCATATATTGATTTTTCCTCATTATACGCGGGAATAACAATCATTGTTTTCATCCTGTTTACTCTCCGTACCTGTTTTTTTCAAAATCAAACTAAAGGTATTTTACCTTTTTTTAAAATAATTGTCAATCTTAAAAACTATAATAAAACCTACAAAAAACTACAATAAAACCACATCCCGGCTGCCTTTTGTAATTTTTTTCTAACAATGCTACATTTATTTTACATCAATAACTTTTATAATTTTGTTATTGACAACTTACAAATGAGGGAGTATAATATATGTAGTGCATAAAAAATCTGGCAAACACTATATATTGTGTATAATGATTAATTATTTCTTCTGCCGTAAAAGCGGCATGTTTGCGCTTTAATGAAAAAAATATAATAACAACAAGTTAAAGGAGGATAAATCAACAAATGTTAAAAACCGTTATTAAAAGAGATCGCTCGGAGGTTCCTTTTAAAAAGGAAAAAATTGTACTTGCCATTTTCAAAGCCGCTACCGCAGTAAGCGGAAACGATTTCACAACCGCCGAAAAGCTTGCGGACGAGGTGGTAAACATAGCACAGCGCCAGTATCCCGACGGCGTTGTGGATGTGGAATCAATACAGGATATAGTGGAAAAAGTGCTTATAGAAAACGGTCATGCCAAAACGGCAAAGGCCTTTATATTATATCGTGAAAAAAGACGCTCGGCAAGAGAAGCCAACGCCCTTATCGGCGCTACCATAAATATGTTTACGGAATATTTAAGCGACCGCGATTGGAAAATAAATGAAAATGCAAACACCCAAAAATCAATTAACGGCCTTAACAACTATGTGCGTGAGGCTTTTACGAAAAACTACTGGCTGCACGAGATATACCCCGAGGAAATCAGGAATGCCCATTTGTCGGGCGATATTCATATACATGACCTGGGATTTTTCGGGCCCTACTGCGCAGGCTGGGATTTGCGCCAAATTCTTGCCAACGGGTTCGGCGGAGTTCCGGGCAAGGTCGAATCAAAGCCGCCCAAGCATTTGAGGTCGTTTTTAGGTCAAATAGTAAATTCAACCTTTACAACACAAGGCGAAAGCGCCGGTGCCCAGGCCTGGTCATCCTTTGACACTTATTGCGCCCCGTTTATCCGCTATGACAATCTGGATTACAAAACCATAAAACAGGCATTGCAGGAGTTTATTTTCAACCTGAACGTTCCGACCCGTGTCGGTTTTCAATGCCCGTTTTCCAACCTTACTTTTGACATAGTCGTACCCAATACACTAAAGAACGAAAACGTTATTTTCGGCGGAAAGATAATGCCGGAAGTTTACGGCGATTTCCAGGAAGAAATGGATTTGCTGAATGCCGCTTTTTGTGATGTTATGATGGAGGGGGATTCAAAAGGACGGGTGTTTACCTTCCCGATCCCCACAATAAACGTTACAAGGGATTTTAACTGGGACAGCCCGGTAATAGAAAAGTTTATGGAAATCACCTGCAAATACGGGGTGCCTTATTTTTCAAATTATATCAATTCGGATCTTTCACCCGAGGATGCAATGTCCATGTGCTGCAGGCTCCGGCTTGACACCGCGGAGCTCAGAAAAAGAGGCGGCGGACTGTTCGGCTCCAACCCTCTGACCGGGTCAATCGGTGTCGTAACAATAAACCTTCCGCGGATTGCATACCTTTCCAAAACGGAATCCGAATTCAAGACAAGGCTGTGGCAGCAAATAAATATCGCCAAAAACAGCCTTGAAATAAAAAGAAAAATAATAGAAGCCCAAACCGCCGAGGGATTGTATCCTTATTCTGCGAATTTCTTAAAAGACGTAAAGCAAAAAACAGGCTATTACTGGTATAACCATTTTAACACCATAGGCCTTATCGGTATGAACGAGGCGTGCATGAACCTGCTTGGAAAAGAGCATGACATAACGACAAACGAAGGGCAGGAGTTTGCCGTCAGAACGCTTAATTATATGAGAGATGTTATCAAGGATATCCAAAACGAAACCGGCCATTATTACAACTTAGAGGCAACGCCCGCCGAGGGAACAAGCTATTCCCTTGCAAAGCTTGACGTTGACAAATACCCGGATATAATAACGTCCGGTGAAAACGAGCATTATTACACAAATTCAACCCAGCTTCCGGTAGGCTTTACGGACGATATATTTGAAACTCTTGATTTGCAGGACGAACTGCAATCCCTTTACACCGGAGGCACGGTATTGCATCTTTATCTCGGTGAAGAAATAAAAGACACCGCTGCAGCCAAACAGCTTATAAAAAAGGTATTCACCAAATACAAGCTTCCTTATATATCGCTTACACCCACTTTCTCGGTATGCGGCAATCACGGTTATATATCGGGCGAGCATTTTACCTGCCCCCAATGCGGAAAAGAAGCCGAGGTATGGAGCCGGGTTGTGGGTTACCTGCGCCCCGTTCAAAATTACAATAAGGGTAAAAAGGAAGAATACAAACAGCGCAAAAAATTTGCAATCAAAGAGGAACAGGTCGTATGATAATTGCCGGGATGATAAAAAGCTCCCTTATCGATTACCCCGGCCATGTATCCTGTGTGTTGTTTGTCCCGGGCTGTAACTTTAACTGCTTTTATTGCCATAACCGCTCACTTTTGGATAGCAGCTATACGATAATCGACCCCCGCGTGGTTGAGGATTTTCTGAAAAAAAGAGCCGGGCTGCTTGACGGTGCGGTAATTACCGGCGGAGAGCCTACGCTGCACCATGATTTAATACCTTACCTTGAAAAAATAAAGGCCCTCGGCTATAAAATCAAGCTCGACACCAACGGCTCAAATCCCGAGGTAATAAAACAAGTTCTGCAAAGCGGCCTGTGCGATTATTTCGCCGTTGACTATAAAGCCCCCGCGGCAAAATACAAAGAAATTTGCGGAGGCAATGCGGATGCCGGTCCGGTTTTGGAAACAATAAATATTCTGCTTGGCAGCAATGCGGATTTCGAGGTAAGAACCACCGTCATCCCCCAGCTTGGCGAAGATGACCTTATGCAAATGGCAAAAGAACTTCCGAGGCTGCCCAGATACATGCTCAACCGCTACAGGCGGCCCGAAAAATACCGGCCGTCGGACGCAAAAAAAGTCTCGCAGAAACCATATACCGACGACCGGCTAAAGGAGCTTGCCCGGCTGATATCCGATATCCAGCCGAATACGGTAGCGTGAAAAAAACAAATCAGGCAGGATGGGGCTGTACAACGCTTAATGTTAAAGGAAAAAACTCGTTCATCTAAAAGATGGGCGAGTTTTTTAAGTCTGTGGAAAATTAGGCGTTTGTCCTGCTCTATTATATTTATGTCCGTAAGATGCTCAGCCACGTTTTTCTTTAGCTTTTCCTTGCTTTAATTATACTATGTTTTCTTTCAGTTTCCTACATTTTTGTTTTTACAGTAAACCCGCTCCAAATCTTTCGATTCAAAGCGGGTTTCTTTGAGAGCTTTTGTTACAGCTCCGTTGTATCAATATTGGTGTTATAATATGTCTAATGACGCTAATTTTAATACAACCGGCGTTAGTCCGACTTACGCCGATTGTATATACTGACGCCGAAAATATAAATCAGATATGAAATGTACTGCCTAAGGCCTAATTATTAAAACACCATCTCTGACAAAGTGCCAACGGTCTCATGTTTTCCCTACTATCCCATACAAACCCCGCCACATGTATATCTTCGGACATTACATATCCCGTATGGTGCAGCTCGGTCGACGTTTGATAGGTATTGCCCGTCAATCCGTTGTCAACATATATATCTATCAATCTGTTTTTGTAATACAGCGCAAGTATTAAAACGCCGTCTTGGACTTCGGAGTTCAGTTTTTCGACATTTGCCGTTACGGTTACGCTTTGTTCTCCTGTCTGCACGTTAAGCGACAGGTCATAGTCGAACTCCTGCGACGCAAACTGCCACTGCAGCATCGGATAGGTGCTTTCTTCCTCAATCCGCCAGATGCCGCCGTCCGAGAAATCCCAGCCTTCAAAAGTTGCCTGCTGCTTCAGCTCCATTGTGGTTTTCCCTGTGCCTCTCCCGTTATTGGCACCCGCTCCGCAGGTTTCCGTATTGTAATATGAGCTGACAATTTTGCCGCCATTTCTTCCTGCAAGGCCGCCGACGTTACTTCCAACGCCGGTAACAGCTCCGACAGCGTAACAGTTGATTGTGATAGCATCAACATCGTTGTTGCTGCCTACCAACCCCCCTATGTAATCGCTATTGCTGCTTATGTTCCCTGTGGCAAAGCATGAAGCGATGTGTCCGTAACGATTACACCCCACAAGGCCGCCGACATATCCATTATTGCTGGAGACATCCCCCGAGGCAAAGCAGCCTATTATCGATCCTTCCTGATTAAGCCCTACAAGGCCGCCTACATTGGTGAAAGTCCCACCGGTCACGTCTCCCGTTGAGCCGCTGTTCATAATCCAGCCGTTGTCATTAAATCCTGCAAGACCGCCGATATTATCACTGCTGCCCGTTACAGTACCATTGACAGAACAGTTTTGGATCACTCCATTGTTCGTTCCGGCAATACCGCCGGCATACCCCTTGGCGTTTATTGTAAAATCCTCCAGAGTCAGGTTCTTCACTATAGCGCCTGAGTCTATGATCTTGAAAAATCCCATATTGATTGTTCCGCTCTGATTGATGCTAAAGTTAGAAATGGTGTGTCCTCTTCCGTCAAAGATCCCTGAGAATGTTTCAAAAGGCGTCCATTCCATTCCTTCAAGGTCGATGTCGTTCATCAGTACGCAGTATTCTATAGGCTGGGTACGCAGCAATTCCAGATCTTCCTTGGTTTCAATGGGGAATCCGGACACCGGGTCATATATCTTTACAGTATATGCTGCCGTCGCATCCCCCACCGTTACCGTAAGTGTCTGACATCTGGAAGGTGTGCTGCTGTCAAATCCGCTGACCTGAAGCTCTGAATGCTGCAGTACGACAGGATAGCCGTCACTGTACAGTCCGCTGACCACAAGCCCCTCGAGGTCGAGGCTTTCACCGATCTTGTACACCAGCTTTTTGGGCGGGGAGGTGATTTCCAAGCCCTCAAGAGTCGTGTCTTCTGCCGCCCTGTGAATAGTCATCTTATAGCGATAAGACATACTATCAAAGCTGGCAATAGTAACATCAACTATGTTTAAACCCACATTAAGATTCTTGCCGTATGACGGTGCATCCCTATATGCGGTACCTGGATCACCCAAATATGGTCTATCAGCAGCAAGTAAAGTCACAATATCAGCGTTTCTTAGCTTACTGGCGGAATAGGGAACATTTATGGCAGCTATAGCGTTACCGCTATAGCCATCGCCGGATGTGACATGCACCGGCTGACCTAAAATGCTAACGACTTTTCCGACAAGAGGGTGTTTGACAACATTTTCAAATCTCATCTCTATTTTATAATGCTTGGTCTTCGTTCCGTCTTCTGATACAACCGCTATATATTCGGTTGCATTGCCAAATCGCCCCTCATAATCAAGACTGCCGGCCAGTCGGAACTTGTTATCTTGGTAATAAGAGGAATATAAAAACACCTTGGAGCGGCTGCTGAGTGTGTTGAAATCATCAGGATAGAGCTTAGTCCTCCATTCAGACGCACCATCTTTTTCTATCATATAAGGGACATCATACGCTACTACATTTTCGCCTTGCATTTCATGAGGCTCCCGGCCAAGTATGCCGGTCAGCACAGCGTTATTATAGGGGGTCATCATTTTTGCGTTGTCATTGGCATTATTATACGCAAAGTACATATCTCCGGTTGAATCCAGGAAAATGTCAAAGGGCCAGCCGACGCCTAAATGCAATACATAGTATTGCCCCGCTTCCCGGGGCACACCGTAGAGCACCTGACTCTTCGCCATCAGCACCGCAATATTGTGGTCGAAAAAATGCGCTATGAAAATATTGCCGTTTTTATCGATATACAGTCCCATACAAGTTGTGTATCCTTGTGCCAACTTATAGATGTGCCCGGCCTCCATGGATTGACCAAATCTGTTGATATCCGCCCTTGGTATCATGTACAGTTCGCCGCTGTCCGGAACAAAGTAAAGATTGTCTTCACTATCAACCTTGATGTATGACAATTTAAATCTTATAGGTGTTTCTGTTGCTAATTCCCCTGAAACTGTGGTGCCTTGAGTCCCGGTTCCGGCTACAATGGTTACGGCGCTTGTCTGCACATCCACCTTGGCTATTACTGCACATTCACTATTATGTCCGGTGAAATACAGGTTGCCGGCGCTGTCCACAGCATGGCTTCGGAGACTCATCGTAAATAACAGATCTCTCGCGTTTGCCGCACCCGCCACAGTTAAGGTTTCACTTCCGCCTCCAAGGATGGTATAGATATACCCGGCCTGCATGTCAATGCCGAACCTGCGCCCATCGGCGGCAGGTATCATGCGCATCACCCTTCTGCGCAGGAGTGTGGTATATGTATCAACATAGCTCATGAAATACAGATTACCTTCATCATCAGTTACAAGCTGGTTTTCGTTTAGATCAACCCAAATCCGTGCCTTGGTTGCGGGTCCGTTGTCTCCATCGTAGCCCTCAATTCCATTTCCGGCAATGATATAGGTCTTGCCGGCCTCCAGTTCTCTTCCCCATCTTGACTGATTTTTGGCAGCTTTGACATAGATGTAGTCCGAATTGCCAAGCAGGAAATACTCGTTGTCATTTGAGTCAAGTGAAAACCTGAAGTTCGGTCCGCCCGGAAGTTTTGAGGTATCTGCTATAAGAAAACTTATGTCCGCTGTGGCGGCTGTAGCGCCGGCATTGAAGTCAAAGCTCAGCTTAGTAGGGTTAGATTGCGACTGCTTCGAAAAATAACTGGCGGCGATGATGACAGAGTCTCCATCAACAGTATAATCAGCGCCTTGGTTCAGTGTGCTGCCGCCATTGCGAATCCGCAGCAAGGCATTGCCGTTGTAGGTCACATTTATGCGTATATCCCTATGGTGATCCCCATCGGGGGTTTTTGTCATACAGATTGGGGATTATAAAAAGCGAAGTACTGTCATAGGTAACAGCGCTGTTCTGATATTCTTCACCTACTCTTGGTATAGTGATACTCACAGGATTCCCGGCGCTGAAGTAAAAAGTCAGGGTAACCGGACCGGACCTGGCAGCAAGGTATTCCTTTGTGATGTCGGCCTCAAAACTGGACAGTCTGTAGTCAGTTCCCGAAATTAAGGTATGATCTCCCTCCTTGATAGACGTCAATCTATTTCCGTTTGGGCGCACGGTGATCCGGACATCGGCAGGCGCTGCCGGATTAAAAGCAGCCACTACCGGATGAAGGTCAGTTTGAAAGCCAAAATCCGCCTGAGTAATGGGAGTCCAGTTGGAACCAAAGAGATATCTGGCTTTAATTATGGTAGATTGGTTGACGGTAAAGCTCTTTGTATATTCTATTTTAGTGTCGCTGGTTCTCGGGTCGCTGTTATCAGTGGTATAATATGCTGTATAGCCAACAGGCACCGCTATCGTCACAGTCTGTGGATTTGCCACGGTAAACGGACCTCCGCCATTTGGGCTAATGGCCACTTGAGTGGCGGTATTGTCCCTGATGTCGTCTTCCGTCAGCCGAACCTGACTGAACCCTATAACCAGACCGTCTTTGTTCAAGTCATAGACGCCTATGTAATCGCCCGCCTGTGCATTGAACATGGTGGATGATATATATGAATTGATCACTCCGTCACCTGAAGGCGCAGTGCTAAAATTATCCGGTACAGATAGCTCACTTTTGGAAATCTTCAGCGTCAGAGAACCGCCGGACTGGTTGGGGCTGGCAAGGATTGAGGTAGTTGAGTCAAATTGTCCGGGTGCGGCGACAGGCGCCACCCTCAAAGGCAGGGTCACGTTCTGTTCATTTACAATGTAGCCGTTTCCAACGTTTATGGCAATGACGTAAGGGTCAATATTCATTGCAGGCCGGGCAAACATTCCTATATCATAATTGTGAAAAGCAGATTCTAATTCACCCTCCTTATTCACATACCAAATTTCCTTGTGTTTGTCCTCCCTGATGGTACGCAACCACCAGTTGCAGGCGATGGGTTCACCCAGCAGGTCTTTGTATAGCTGATACTCACTGTAGCTGAGAAGACCGATCTTTAAGCTTAAGGAGCTGCCCACCGCTTCGTCTATATCAGTACCCATCGTCCAGGTACGGGACAGAACTTTCGCAGCATGCCACGGATACCAGGGTCCCCACTCTTCTAAGTAACCTATCCCTCCGGTCCTGTTCTCCCTTTCGTAATCATTGGCGTTCAAATATGTTCCGATGTTCCCAACATAGTTTATGGCGCTCAGCGTTATGTACCTCTCTGAAAAACACAATGGAAGCTCATAGGGCAGCGCTTCCTTGCGCAGAACGTAGCCGGCGGCAGGGTCTAGTACAATCCAGTCCTGTCCGGCAAACTCCACTATGGTACCGGGCTCCAGCTCGCTCAGCCGTTTCAGCTCCCCTTCCGCTAAAGCCGGCACGGTCAAACCCATCGTGGCGGCTGTCAGCAGCAGGACAAATACTGCTATCCTAATTAACAGCTTAAAATCTTTTGTCATCATCAAAATTCCCCCTTCTGATAAATAGCTATTCTCATTCTCTTATTTTCTGAATCACCTGGCACTTACGGCAACATCAATCAACTCAAACAGCGGTATTTTTACTAAGCCGTCCCCCCATACGATTGTTTCCCTGTCGGCTTTGACATTGTGAAACAGTTCGATGTCGGACAGCTCCGCAAAACGGGCGGTCTTCAGCTTGGCTGATAAATCCACAGTGAGGCTGCTGCCGTTGTTGAAATTCACCAGCAGCCGGAAACCCTCCAGCGGAACAACGGATTGAATGATGCTCATGAAATCCCTCCTATATAAATACATGAATTGATAATCTGCCTTCCTTTGCAGACCAGGAGGCATAAAAAAGCGTTCCGGCGCGTAGCGCTTTCCGAAACGCCTCATCTCGCCCCGCGAGGGAAAGCGAAGGCGGATTCATTCCGCCGGAGCGCGAAATTGCGCGTATTTTGCGCAATTTCCTATAAGTAAAAAAATCTGCCTTATATAATTATAAAGCAGATTTTTAAATTTCGCCCCGTTCGAAAGGATAGTTTTTTAAAACTTTTTATTCTAAATATATAATTGTCGCGTGAAGAACTGTTCGCACATTCTTTGTGCGCGATATGCCTGCGGGCGCTGCCCGCTTATTCTAAAATCCCTGCCAGCTTGCTCCGGCGATCAATGTTCAGCTTGGAAAAGACTGAGCGCAGATGGAATTTGACGGTTGCTTCTGTCACAAACAGCTTTGCCGCAATTTCTTTATTGCTCAGTCCCTTTGCCGCCAGGGATGCCACCTCCATTTCCTTCTCCGTCAGGCCGTAGGGCAGGGTTTGACTTTCCGAGATAAGCCTGATGGCTGTTTTCCAGTTATCACCGAAAATTCCCCCCTCTAACATTGTTTTGTCAGGCATTTTCTCTCCCATCTCGTCCATGGCTTGCTCCAACACCTCCCCCAGCAAAAGCCTGAACTCTATAAAGGGTCCGTAAATCCTGTCGGACAAAGCATCGGCAAGGCTTTTTTGCAGGTAAAGCAGTGCTTTATCCCGCTGTCCTGTCGCGCAGCAGGCTACCGCAGCCAGAATATGTATATAAATCTCAATGATCAAATAGCCCCGTTCCCGACATTCGGCAGCAAGGGCCTCTGCAGTACCCAGCAACCGTATATACTCTTTTTCCTGCAGCAAAACCGTAAGGTGTATATAGCCTGAGTAAAGCTTTGCCCAGGAGGGTGCGTCAGGAAAAACTGTCTTGTCGTCATAAAGCCATTGGGGCAGCAGCCTGCCCAGATTGAGCCATATATAAACACTTGCTCGCAGAAGCTCTAAAACATAAGAACTCAGGGCATCGCTTCCTACGCTCTCCTCAAGGGCTTTAAAGTATTTCAGCAGGTCACTGTTTTTTCCGCTTTTGAATGCAGCGTGTCCAATTAAATACGCCGTTCCCATCCTGATAGGCCATTGCCCGGCTGCGTCTGCCCGGTAGGTGGCCTGGTAAGCCAGAAGCTCCGCTTCCGCAAAATTGTTCTGACACAGAGCAGCTTCCCCCTTAAAAGACACATCTGCGCGGTTCTGAACGCCTGTAAGAGTTGAAAGCAGGCTGCTCACACCGGATAACGCCTCAAGCTCCGCCTTTAATTTGCCGGGAGTCTTATGGAGAAGGATCATCAGGGGCATACCAAAGGCAAAGGGTTCATCAGCCGACATACTTTTACATCTGCCTCCGATCATCTCCGCAGCCTTTTGAATGAGCGGCTCCATTTTGATGATATCCGGAAACTCCAGATATGCACAAATCAGCATCCACTCGCCCATTAATACCTTTTGCCGGGTATTGTCCGATAAATCCTCGATGATATTCCTGATTTCTTCAAGAAGTTCCTCAGCCTGTTCCTTTTTATCAGCACCAATCAGTGCATATGCAATGCGAAGCAGGGAAATAGGGTACCTGCGTTTAAGCTCATAGGTACAATTCGCCAGAATACGTGTAGCAATATCGGTAAAGGGTTCTCCATTTATTCGCACCAGGGTCATCCCCGTAAGAGGCAGGGATAGGAACGCCTCGTATTCATCGATCTCAAGATAGCAGGAGATGGCTTGAGCGACCTCGCCTTTTCGGGCATACCAGTCTCCCGCCCGGCAAAAATAATGCCTTTTTGTTGCGGCATCCATAGCAGCAAGCCTTCTTTGCAGCATTTCCCGAAGAATGGCATGAGATACGTAGCGGCGTTCATCGCTTTCATAACGGATAAAGGGCATCTCTTCCAGCAACACAAGAGCTCTTTCCGACAGCTTGGGTTCTTCAAGCAGAAAGCTGATTTGTTCGATCGTTACTCCGGGAAACATAGAAATATGAAGTAAAAGCCTCTTCTCATCATCGCCAAGGTTCTTCCATACGATATTCTCCATCAGCTCAAGAATTCCCAGACCAAGTGTATAGCCTTCCCCATGCCGCAATTGTAATATCATAAGATAGAGTGCCACAATCCAGCCCTCGGTGTATTCATAGAGATGTCTGATCTCACTCCGGGGTATGGCAACGCCGCACATTCTGCAATACTGCCTGACGTCCTCTTCGTTCAGGCGCAGATCCTCCTCCCTGATCACGTAAACCTTTGCCTGCTCAAAAAGCGAAAGATGGAAAGGCCGCGCTGTTTGCGTGATGATTACAATATGCAGCATATCAACGCAGCAGGAAAGCAGTTCAGACATAAAGATACGGGGCAGTTCCTTCTGAAAATACTGAAAATCGTCCAGCACCAGCACAGTTCGGGTTTCACAGTTAATATTTCGAAGCATCTGCCCAATCTCCCAGGCAGACGTGATTTGAGGAAATCCGATTGTCTGCAGTTCCTTACCCGCTAACAGATCGATATTGGCAAACTCGCGGCATAGCCTATTCCACGAATTCACCGGGTCACCCTCCGCCGCGTTCCACCAATATACCGGCGTGTCCTTGGGCAGGCTGCCCATGAGATAATCACGCACTGCCGTAGTCTTGCCATAACCGGAAGGAGCTTCCACAACCGTCACCGGCGCGGTCAGAATACCTTTTAGCTTTTTGCGAAGCCGCGGGGAGTAATAACGAGCATCGGAACCGGTTCTTTTTATTTCAGCCATAGCCTTACCTCATCTCCTATGTAATACTGACTATTCCTAAAAATTCGCAAGCGTCGCATTTATAACTTCTCTGTCAAACAGAGATTTTTTGCTGTTAAATTTCACAAAAAACTCCAAATCTCACATCTGTCAGTCTGCTTGTTTGCCTTCTTTTCTTCTTTCAACTTATTATTAAAAAAATTGTTGTTTGCATTTTTGGCTTTTGCCGATTCCAAATTATCACATTGTCGCAATACTTTTTTTCTGCGTGTTGTTATCCCCATATGGTGCTTTTTTTCATTATATCACATAATATTCCATCTGTCCATTGATATACTACCAAAATTATCTCATATATGTCTGCATCAAAAAAGCCTCAACCCACAAAAAAGGTTGAAGCCTTTGTTTGTAATAAAACGTCCAAATCCGAACGTGTATTCATTTGGGAAAGGATACCAAAAAAGATATTTCAGCGGCGAAGCCGCTAAAGCCGAAAAAGGTTGGTGGTGAGTAAGCAAGCATTAAAAGTCCGCGTTTACAAGGACTTAGCATGCACGAACGTGACCTTATGCCTAAAGGAGGAGCAAAGCGAACTTTGCATTGACGTGGTGGAGGCGGGGAGAGTTGAACTCCCGTCCGAAAGCACGCCGCAAAATCTTCTACGAGCGTATTTTGTGTTTAACATTCCCTCGGTATACAGCACACAAACAAGCTGTTATGCCTTGGTAGCTTCATTTTTCATGGGCGGGGCAAAGCTTAGCCGCCTCACGTTCACCACTAAATGACGCTCTTATCCGGACCGTGGTCCTTCCGGTAAGAACGGCTGCCTTAATTAATTAGGCAGCGTATGCTAAATTATCGTTAGCTTTTATTTTTAAAAGTTTGGGATTTTATAGCGGATCCCGCCGCTGCTCGCTAATTTTGTTTAAATGCCCCCGTCGAAACCGTTACGCCCCCATTAACGTGCTTTTTCTTTTAAAGCACGATCTATTGCAATTTTTGAATCCCGCCTTGCGGCATCCTCACGCTTATCATAAAGCTTTTTGCCTTTTGCAAGAGCTATTTCTATTTTAACCCTGCAGCCTTTGAAATATACCCTAAGAGGTACTATTGAATATCCCTGCCGCATGGAAAGCCCCAGCAATTTGTTAATTTCTCTTTTATGAAGCAGCAGCTTTCTGTCCCTTAAAGGGTCCTTGTTAAAAATATTCCCCTTTTCGTACGGGCTTATATGCATTCCCTTAACAAAAAGCTCACCCTTTTCAACCGATGCGTAGCTGTCCTTTAAATTTACCTTGCCCTGGCGTATGCTTTTAACTTCTGTGCCGTAAAGCTCGATTCCCGCTTCAAAAACCTCTTCGATAAAGTAATCATGCCTTGCTTTTTTGTTTTGAGCGACGACCTTTACGCTTTCCTGTGTGTTTATTTTTTTGTTTTCCCCCATTTCTTTTTTTCACCTCTTTTTGCGTCTTCCCCGTTTCGTATGGTACAAAATCTATTTGCCTTAAATCCTTTGTGACCTTAACAAGCATTACCTGCACATGCTGACCGATACAATATTTCCTTCCGGTATGTCTTCCGGTTAAAGACATGGTTTTCTCATCGTATTCATAGTAATCATCATCAAGGTCCGTCATTCTTATCAGCCCTTCGACCATATTGGGGAGCTGAACAAACAAACCGAAGGAGGTAACGGACGATATAAGCGCATCAAAAACCTGCCCTAACTTATCCTCCATATACTCGCACATTTTATATGAAACCCATTCGCGTTCCGCTTCGATAGCCTGCACCTCGGTTTCGGACGACTGCCTTGCCGCATCTTCGGTTACCCTGGAATAATAAGCAATGCGTTCGTCATCCAGCCTGTTGCTGAGCCACTCCCTTATTATCCGGTGGACCATAAGGTCGGGATAACGTCTTATGGGGGAAGTGAAATGGCAATAGTAATCCGCCGCAAGGCCGAAATGGCCTAAATTTTCCTCGCTGTAGCGTGCCTTCATTAAAGACCGGAGCATCATTGTGCTAAGCATTAGCTGCTCGGGTGAACCTTTAATTTTAAACAGCAGGTTTTGCATTGACTTAGGCTTGATTTGTGAGCCAACCTTGAATTTATAGTTCATATTTCTAACCAACGTTGCGAATTGCTCAATCTTTTCAACGCTTGGTTCTTCGTGAACCCTGTAAACGGACGGCAATTCCAAACGGTGCATATGCTTTGCAACCGTTTCGTTGGCTGCCAACATAAATTCTTCGATTATTTTATTGGATATGGTGTTTTCATATATTTCAATCCCCGTTGTTTCACCCGTTTCGTTTGTTATCACCTTCGGCTCGGGGAAATCAAAATCTATGCTTCCGCGGCGCATACGCTTGTCACGGAGTATCAACGCAAGCTCCCGCATAAGCTCAAACACCGGAACAAGGCTTTTATACTCGCTTCGGGCCGCCATATCACCGTCCAGAATTTCGGTAACCTTTGTATATGTCATCCTCTCGCTGCTTACAATAAAGGTTTCGGCTATTTCATAGTTAATTACGGTTCCGTTTTTGTTTATATCCATAAAGCACGAAATCGTAAGCCGCTTTTTTTGCGGGTTAAGGCTGCACAACTTGTTTGAAAGCTTTTTCGGAAGCATTGGAACAACCTTATCAACTAAATATACACTCGTTCCCCTGTTGTATGCCTCCCGGTCAATCTCTGAGTTTTCTTTAACATAATAGCTTACATCGGCAATATGAACTCCAAGCCTGTAATTTCCCTCTTTTGTTTTTTCGATGCTTACCGCATCATCCAAGTCTTTTGCGTCTTCGCCGTCAATAGTTACAATTGTCAGATTGCTCAAATCTTTTCTTCTGCGCAGTTCCTCCTCGGGTATTTCATCGGGTATCTCATCCAATTCTCTTTTTACAGCATAGGAGAACTCCTGCGAAAGCCCATACTGTTTCAGTAATTCTTTAAAATCCGTATATATTCGACTCCTTTCAACAGTCACATTTGTTCCTTAATTAAAAATTAAGTGAAAAAAACCGCCATAATCTGGCGGTGTAGACTTTTTCTAAATAAAAACAAGTACAATTGATGTGATAAGAAATATCACGGCAAACACCGTAGTCAACTTGCCTAAAATGGCATCAATCGTCCTTCCCTTGTTTTTACCGAAAAATGTTTCTGCTCCGCCGGCTATCGAACCCGACAGTCCAAATGATTTACCCGACTGTAAAAGCACAATAACTATTAACGCAACTGCAATAATTACATGCAATATAATAACAAGATTGTTTGTCACAATTTACTCCTCCTTCGTTTTCAACATTAGATATTATACCATGCCTTTTTATAAAAAGCAAGAGTTTGTTTTTCTTTATTGTTGTATGATTGTTTTTCTTTATTGTTGTATGATTAATATTATTTCTTCAGCCTTTTTATCAACATAATCAAGGCTGATGTTTTGCGATAAGCCATTTTTCACTTCATGGTATGCTTTTTGGACCTTTGCAAGATAATCGACGCCTTTTTTTATGCTTGATTTATAACGGGCATTTAAATCCTCAATCCTTTTTGCATACTTTTCATCCGTTCCCTCTTTAATCGCAAGCTTATACATATCCACAACCGTGTCCCCTTTCCGCTCCGGAAAGTATTCATGAGGCAAGGTGCTGTCAAAAATCGATATGCCAAGCTCCCTGAATATTAGCATATCCAAACTGTCGGGGTCAAATGCACAATGATAAATTTCGGTGTCAAAGCCTTTTTGGGAAGCATAATACGCTATTTTTTTCAGCATGGTGGATTTACCGCTTCCGGGACGGCCCTTTATTAAATATCTTTTTTCGGTGCCGGCCGTTAATTCGGGTATAAAATCAACCGGCCCGCATGGGGTGGGGGCACCCAAAAACCTGTGCTTCTGAACAGACGGTTTGTTTAAAAAATCATCTTTGAAGATTTCCTTGATTAAGCTGTTTGCGATATTTCCGGCCTCAGAAAAATTCATGTTGTCGATATATATTTTTTCCCATTCGTCATGAACGGACAGGGCTTCGGCAAATGCTTTGCCTGCCTTTTCGCACAGCATTTTTTTCTTTTTAAAATAAGCCGCTCCGGCTTCTTTCAATTCTTTTGCCGTTTTGCTATTTAGCGCCGCGTTTAAATCTACATACTCCTTGTTTGTTTCACAGTCAATCTTTAAATTGTCTGTTTCGTCAAACACTGCAGTGCCCCTGTCGGGGATAATAACGCCCGACAGTAAGTCCGCATCCGTCACGTTATGAATCATCTCAACCCCTAAGCCGTTTATAACAGCCCAGTCACCGATTTTTTTAATGAGCGCCGACTTCCCTGTTCCGGGATAGCCGGTAATAATAAAAACCTTATCAAGGCCGATTATGTTGGACTGCCTATAGCTGAAAAAACCCTTTGCAGTATATGCTTCGGTAAAAAATTTAACTTGCCCGCATTTCATAAATACCTCCGCCTTTTAACATATATTTTATTATAATATATGATAAAAACGGTTTAAAAAAAACAAACCCTTACTTGATTTGTAAGGGTTTGTTTGAAATCTTTTATTACAGCATTCTTGATACGACACCCGAGCCAACCGTTCTGCCGCCTTCACGAATAGCAAATCTTAATCCTTCTTCAATTGCTATAGGTGTTATAAGCTCAACTTCCATTTCAATGTTATCCCCGGGCATGCACATTTCAACACCCTCAGGAAGTCTTACAACGCCTGTTACGTCGGTTGTTCTGAAATAGAACTGCGGGCGATAGTTGTTAAAGAAAGGTGTATGTCTGCCGCCCTCTTCCTTGGTTAAAACATAAACCTGACCCATAAAATGTGTGTGCGGTTTAATTGAGCCGGGCTTTGCAAGAACCTGTCCGCGCTCTATTTCGTTTCTTTGAACGCCTCGAAGAAGTGCTCCGATATTATCGCCGGCTTCTGCCTGATCAAGAAGCTTTCTGAACATTTCAACGCCTGTTACTACAACCTTGCGCAGTTCATCGGTAAGACCGACTATTTCAACCTCATCCGATACTTTAAGAATACCTCTTTCAACTCTTCCCGTTGCAACCGTGCCGCGGCCGGTGATTGAGAATACGTCCTCAACAGGCATTAAGAAGGGCAGATCTGTCTTTCTTTCGGGAGTCGGGATAAATTTGTCAACCTCTTCCATAAGTTTTAAAATAGACTCATATTCAGGTGCATTTATATCGTCCGAATTACTTTCGAGTGCTTTAAGAGCCGAGCCGACAACTATGGGGGTGTCATCTCCCGGGAACTCATATTCGTTCAGTATTTCACGTACTTCCATTTCAACAAGCTCGATAAGCTCGGGGTCATCAACCTGGTCGGCTTTGTTCAGATAAACAACAATGTAAGGAACACCAACCTGACGGGAAAGGAGAATATGCTCTCTTGTTTGCGGCATAGGACCATCTGCAGCCGATACAACAAGAATTGCTCCGTCCATCTGCGCCGCACCGGTTATCATGTTTTTAACATAGTCGGCGTGTCCGGGGCAGTCAACGTGTGCATAGTGACGGTTATCTGTTTCATACTCAACGTGCGAAGTTGATATGGTTATACCTCTTTCTCTTTCCTCCGGAGCCTTGTCTATATTTTCATAAGATGTGTAAGATGCCTGGCCCTTAAATCCGAGCACCTTGGTAATAGCTGCGGTAAGAGTTGTCTTACCATGGTCAACGTGACCGATTGTTCCAATGTTTACATGGGGTTTGTTTCTTTCAAATTTAGCTTTTGCCATTTTAAAGTTCCTCCTTATAAATAAAATTAAATTTTATTCTGAATTATTATTTTTGCGATACAATACTTTCCTGGATATTTTTCGGTACCTCTTCGTAATGACTCGGCTGCATTACATACTGTCCGCGTCCCTGTGTCCTTGACCTAAGTTCTGTTGCATAGCCGAACATTTCGGACAGCGGGACAAATGCCGTTATTGACTGTGCTCCTGCTCTTGCTTCCATTCCCTGTATCTGGCCGCGGCGGGAGTTAAGGTCTCCGATGACATCTCCCATATACTCTTCCGGCACCGTAACATCCACCTTCATTATAGGCTCTTTTAAAACCGGGTCCGCTTTGCGGCAGCCTTCCTTAAAAGCCATGGACGCGGCTATTTTAAAGGCCATTTCAGATGAGTCAACCTCGTGATACGAGCCGTCGTACAAAGTTACCCTGACATCCACTACGTTATAGCCGGCAAGCACTCCGGTCTGCATAGCACCCTGGATACCCGCGTCAACAGCCGGTATATATTCCTTGGGAATTGCGCCTCCGACAATTTTATTTACAAACTCATAACCTGCCCCGGGTTCAAGCGGCTCAAGCGTCAGGTAAACGTGGCCATATTGACCTCTTCCGCCCGACTGACGTGCATATTTGTTTTCAATATTAACCGTCTTTCTGATGGTTTCTTTATACGATACCTGGGGCTTGCCGACATTTGCCTCCACCTTGAATTCCCTTAGCAGCCTGTCTACGATTATATCAAGATGCAGCTCTCCCATACCGGCTATAATGGTTTGCCCTGTTTCCTCATCGGTATAGGTTTTAAAGGTGGGGTCTTCTTCCGCAAGCTTTGACAGCGCTATCCCCATTTTCTCCTGCCCGGCTTTGGTTTTCGGCTCGATTGCGACTCTTATAACCGGCTCCGGAAATTCCATTGATTCAAGTATTACCTGCTTTGATTCATCGCAAAGGGTATCTCCCGTTGTGGTATTCTTAAGGCCTACCGCAGCGGCAATATCCCCCGAGTATACGGCGTCAATATCCTCGCGATGGTTCGCGTGCATTTGCAGTATTCTTCCGATTCTTTCCCTGTTCCCTTTTGTAGAATTATATACATGCGAGCCGCTTTTGAGCGTACCCGAGTATACCCTGAAAAAGCAAAGCTTTCCGACAAAAGGATCCGTTGCTATTTTAAAGGCTAAAGCTGAAAAAGGCGCGCTGTCGTCCGAGGGACGCTCTATTTCTTCTTCCGTTGACGGATCGATTCCCTTTATCGCAGGTATATCAACCGGTGACGGCAAATAATCAACAACGGCGTCAAGAAGCTTTTGTACTCCCTTGTTCCGGTATGACGTTCCGCAAAGCACAGGGATTAATTCAACGGCAATCGTAGCCTTTCTTATTCCTTGCTTTATCTCGTCAATGGTCAGCTCCATGCCCTCCAAATATTTTGTGGCAAGTTCGTCGTCCGTTTCGGCTACCGATTCAATCAAAGCCGTATGGTATTGCTGTGCCTTATCCTTTAAATCATCGGGTATTTCTTCCTCACGGATATCATTGCCCAAATCATCGTAATAAACATAAGCCTTCATTGTAACAAGATCGATTATACCCTTAAAACTGCTTTCGCTGCCTATCGGCAGCTGAATCGGAACAGGGTTGCATTTGAGTCGTTCCTTCATCATACGGACAACGTTATAAAAGTCGGCACCCATAATGTCCATTTTATTAACATATGCGATACGCGGCACATTATATCTGTCAGCCTGCCTCCATACCGTTTCCGACTGCGGCTCAACGCCTCCCTTTGCACAAAATACCGTTACAGAACCGTCAAGCACACGAAGAGAACGCTCAACCTCGACCGTAAAATCGACGTGACCGGGAGTATCAATGATATTTATTCTGTGCCCATTCCATTGTGCAGTAGTTGCCGCGGAAGTGATAGTAATACCACGTTCCTGCTCTTGCTCCATCCAATCCATCGTTGCCGAGCCTTCATGAGTTTCTCCAACCTTGTGAACTCTTCCGGTATAATACAGGATTCGCTCAGTGGTTGTAGTTTTACCTGCATCAATGTGAGCCATAATTCCGATATTTCTTGTTTTTTCTAAACTGAATTGCCTGCTCACGTTTTTCTCCTTTGAAAATTAATTTTACCAACGATAATGAGCAAAAGCTCTGTTAGCTTCTGCCATTTTATGCGTATCCTCGCGTTTTTTAACTGACGAACCGGTATTGTTCAAGGCGTCAATAATTTCTCCCGCAAGTCTTTCACGCATGGTCTTTTCGTTTCGGCTGCGTGAATAATTTGTAATCCACCTGAGTCCGAGCGTTTGCCGCCTGTCCGGACGCACCTCAATGGGAACCTGATACGTCGCTCCGCCGACACGTCTTGCCTTAACTTCAAGAACTGGCATTACGTTGTTCAATGCCTGCTCAAAAGCCTCTACCGGTTCTTTTCCCGTTTTTTCTTTTACGATATCAAAAGCATCATAGACGATTTTTTGAGCTACACCCTTTTTTCCGTCAAGCATTATGTTATTTATAAGGCGTGTCACCAATTTGCTTCCGTACAAAGGATCCGGCAATACATCTCTTTTTGGTACAAAACCTTTCCTTGGCACTTTGCTTCCCTCCTTCATATAAAATGATTATCACAGGTACTCAACCCTTCCTGCCGGGTTGTCAGTGCGTGTTACCGATATATATTAAATATACCATGGTACTGCGCACTAAATATTAGATTGTGATAAATTCGTACTCATGGTACGTATAAGCTTATTTCTTTGCTTCTTTCGGAGTTTTTGCCCCGTAAAGACTTCTCCCCTGGCGTCGATCGCTTACCCCTGCGGTATCAAGAGCCCCGCGGATGATGTGATATCTAACGCCCGGCAGATCTTTAACCCTTCCGCCGCGAATAAGAACAACACTGTGCTCCTGAATGTTATGACCTATTCCCGGGATGTATGCGGAAACCTCTATCCCGTTTGTCAAACGAACCCTTGCAATTTTCCTGAGGGCGGAATTAGGCTTTTTCGGCGTCATTGTCTTAACAACGGTGCATACTCCCCTCTTTTGCGGAGAGCTTTGATCGGTTACTCTCTTTTTCAACGTGTTAAGGCCCTTTTGCAACGCAGGAGCGGTTGACTTTTTAAATACAGATTTGCGGCCCTTTCTTACCAGTTGGTTAAATGACGGCAACTTTGTTTCAACTCCTTTCTGTAAAATATATATAATAGTAATTTTTAAGGCAGAGCCTTAAAAAACAACTATTGCTTAGCTATCACCGCAACGGAGCAGCCGACTTCCAAACCACATTTTGCGCCAAGCTGCTTCATTGTGGGTATATACTCCATCTCAACATTATACTGCCGGCATAAGCTCTCTATTGTACTAAGCATATCCGGCGAGCAATCCATGGCTATAAACGCCTTAACGGCTTTGCCTTCTGTTATTGCACGTTTTGATTGTTTAAACCCCGCATATTTTGTGCCTGATTCGGCCTCACTTTGCATTGCAGATTTAACCTCCAATTATATTATCACAGCATATCTTTTTTGTCAATAACTCATGTAATCGGATATTTCAGGCGTTTCCTCCTCCAGCTCCACGTCAATATCCCGGTATTTGTTCATACCCGTGCCGGCAGGAACCAATTTGCCTATTATTACATTTTCTTTAAGCCCGAGAAGAGGATCAACTTTTCCTTTTATCGCAGCATCTGTAAGAACCCTTGTGGTTTCCTGGAAGGATGCGGCGGACAAAAATGAATCTGTTGCAAGGGATGCCTTTGTTATTCCCAGAAGAATATTTGAGCACGTTGCCGGGGTCTTGCCCTCTGCCTCCGCCTGCTCGTTTATTCTCTCGAATTCCAAAGCATCAATAAGCGCACCGGTTAAAAGTACTGTGTCGCCGGGGTCCTCAACCTTAACCTTGCGCATCATCTGACGAATTATAACCTCGATATGCCTGTCGTTTATGTCAACACCTTGCAGCCTGTAAACCCTTTGAACCTCTTGTATAAGATATTTGTGAACAGCGGCCGGGCCTTTTATTTTTAATATATCATGAGGATTAACCGAACCTTCAGTAAGCTCATCTCCGGCTTCAACCGTTTGTCCTTCTTCCACTTTAATGCGTGAGCCGTAAGGAATGAAATAAGTCCGCACATCGCCGTTTTCATTATCGGTTATTATAATCTCACGTTTTTTCTTTGTTTCCGATATTGATATTACTCCTGCGATTTCGGCTATTATTGCAAGCCCCTTCGGCTTCCTTGCTTCAAACAGCTCTTCAACACGCGGCAAACCCTGTGTAATATCTTCACCTACAACGCCGCCGGTATGGAAGGTTCTCATGGTAAGCTGGGTGCCCGGCTCTCCGATTGACTGTGCGGCTATTATTCCTACCGATTCCCCGACATTAACCTCGTCTCCGGTCGCAAGATTGGAACCGTAGCAGCAGGCGCAAACCCCTGCCCGTGCCCTGCATTTTAACACCGATCGGATTTTCACATGGGTTATCCCCGCATCCACTACTTTCTTTGCATGAGCATCGTTCATGAGAGTATTTTTTGAAACAAGTATCTCTCCGGTTTCGGGATGAATTATATCCTCCGCGGCATACCTGCCCGTGAGCCGGTCAAAAAGCTCTTCAATTACCTGATTGCCGTCCTTAATATCGCTTACGACAATGTATTCGTCGGTACCGCAGTCTTGCTCACGTATTATTACATCCTGAGATACATCTACAAGACGCCTTGTCAGATAGCCCGAATCGGCAGTACGAAGCGCGGTGTCAGCCAGACCTTTTCTTGCGCCGTGGGTTGAATTGAAGTATTCCAAAACATTAAGCCCTTCCCTGAAGTTTGCCCTAATGGGAATTTCAACCGGACGGCCGGTAGTATCCGACATAAGTCCGCGCATACCGGCAAGCTGGCGAATCTGGTTTACGCTTCCGCGGGCTCCGGAATTGGCCATCATATATATGGGATTAAATTTGCTTAAATGATCCATAAGTGCATTAGTAACTTTTTTTGTTGTATTGTCCCATGTATTGATTACTAAGTTATAGCGTTCCTCCTCGGATATAAGGCCGCGTCTGAATTGGGCGGTAATTTTTTCAACCTGGGCTTCTGCCTCTTCAATGAATTGTTTTTTCGCGGCGGGAATTTCCATATCATTGACGCCTATTGTAATTGCGCCCTTGGTGGAATACTTAAATCCGAGTTCTTTGATTTTATCCAAAACTATTGCCGTTTCGGTTGTGCCGTGTTTCTTTATGCACTTATCAACAATTTCTCCGAGTGCTTTTTTATCCGTAAGAAAATCCACTTCAAGCTTAAACTCATTTTCTTCTTTGCTTCTGTCAACAAAGCCTAAATCCTGGGGTATATACTCATTTAATACAAGACGTCCCACCGTTGCGTCTATTATTTTGAATTTTTCAACGCCGTCAAATTCTTTCCTGACTCTGACCTTAATGGGAGCATGAAGCCCGACTGCCTTTGCCTCGTAAGCCATAACAGCCTCACTAACGGACGAGAATATTTTGCCCGCACCGTTTTCGTTTTCATTAACCAACGTTAAATAATAACACCCAAGCACCATATCCTGAGTCGGAACGGTTACGGGACGTCCGTCCTGCGGCTTTAAAAGGTTATTGGCGGAAAGCATTAAAAATCTTGCTTCGGCTTGTGCCTCGGCGGACAGCGGAACGTGAACCGCCATCTGGTCACCGTCAAAATCAGCATTATAAGCAGTACAAACAAGCGGGTGAAGCTTCAAAGCCCTGCCTTCAACCAAAACCGGCTCAAATGCCTGAATACCCAATCTGTGCAAAGTCGGCGCGCGGTTAAGAAGTACGGGATGCTCTTTTATTACATCATCCAATACATCCCAAACCTCATTGCGTACCCTGTCAACCATTCTTTTAGCGGATTTTATGTTATGGGCCATCCCGTCATTTACAAGGCGCTTCATAACAAACGGCTTAAAAAGCTCCAACGCCATTTCCTTAGGCAGCCCGCATTGGTAAATCTTAAGCTCGGGACCGACAACTATAACCGAACGCCCGGAATAATCCACACGCTTACCGAGCAGATTTTGTCTGAAACGCCCCTGCTTGCCCTTGAGCATATCCGAAAGCGACTTAAGCGGACGGTTGCCCGGACCGGTCACCGGCCGTCCTCTTCGTCCGTTATCTATAAGCGCGTCAACAGCTTCTTGCAGCATGCGCTTTTCATTTCGCACTATTATATCAGGTGCGCCCAAATCCAACAGCTTTTTAAGGCGGTTATTCCTGTTTATTACCCGCCGGTATAAGTCATTAAGATCGCTTGTGGCAAATCTTCCGCCGTCAAGCTGAACCATTGGACGTATTTCGGGCGGTATTACCGGAATAGCGGTCATAATCATCCATTCGGGCCTGTTGCCGCTTAAGCGGAAAGCTTCTACAACTTCAAGCCTTTTTATAATCCTGACTCTTTTTTGCCCTACCGAATCGGCAAGTTCATTGCGCAGCTCGGTCGCAAGCTTGTCAAGATCTATTTCTTTCAGCAATTCATAAATGGCTTCGGCACCCATGCCTGCCACAAATTTTTCTTCCCCGAACTTTTCAACCGCTTCCCTGTACTCTTTTTCGGAAAGCATTTGTTTTTTCATCAGCGGCGTTTTGCCGGGGTCTATAACAATATAAGACGCAAAATAAAGCACCTTCTCAAGTATTCTCGGTGAAAGGTCAAGCATTAGCCCCATTCTGCTCGGAATGCCTTTAAAATACCAGATGTGGGATACCGGCGCCGCAAGTTCAATATGCCCCATTCTTTCGCGGCGTACTTTTGACCGTGTTACCTCAACCCCGCACCTGTCGCATATTATGCCTTTATACCTGATTCTTTTATATTTCCCGCAGTGGCATTCCCAATCCTTCGTCGGACCGAAAATTTTTTCACAAAACAAACCGTCCTTTTCCGGCTTTAATGTCCTGTAATTAATCGTTTCCGGCTTTTTTACCTCTCCGCGCGACCATTCCCTGATTTTATTCGGTGATGCAAGTCCTATTTGAATTGCCTCAAAATTATTGAATTCAAGCAATTTGTTCAGCTCCTTTTGTATTGGTGGACTTATTCCTTTTTCATTTACAGCAGAATATCGTCGTCATCATCGTCTTCCTCGTCAAAATCATCTTCGCTGTCATCAAATTCATCTAAATCGATATCTTTGTCGAAATCATCCTCGAAAATGTCGTCTTCTTCATCCGTTTCACCGGCGCTTAAAATTTCTTCAACGATTTCGTCCTCTATATCTTCTCCTTCGCCTGTCCGCGCGACAGTGCCTTCATATTCGGGGGTGTCTCCAAGAACTATTTCTTTTATCGTAAAGTCTTCTTCGTCTTCGGTGCTTTCTTTTATCGGAATTTCCTGCATATCCTCATCCAGAACTTTAACGTCCAGCGATAAGGATTGAAGCTCTTTGATAAGAACCTTAAACGACTCGGGAACACCCGGACGCGGTACATTTTCACCTTTCACTATACTTTCATACGTTTTTACACGTCCTACCACATCGTCCGATTTAACCGTCAGAATCTCCTGCAATGTATATGCGGCACCGTATGCTTCAAGTGCCCAAACCTCCATTTCTCCGAACCGCTGCCCGCCGAACTGGGCTTTTCCGCCGAGCGGCTGCTGGGTAACAAGAGAATACGGACCGGTGGAGCGCGCATGAATTTTATCGTCTACAAGGTGGGCAAGCTTTAACACATACATATAACCTACCGTAACCTTATTGTCGAAAGGCTCTCCGGTACGCCCGTCATACAGGATTGTTTTGCCTCCCCTTTCGTATCCGGCAAGCTCCAATGCGTCCATTACGTCGTCCTCGTTCGCACCGTCAAATACAGGGGTTGCAACCTTCCAGCCAAGGGCTTTGGCCGCATAGCCCAAATGCACTTCCAGCACTTGTCCGATATTCATACGCGAGGGAACACCCAAGGGATTAAAAACTATGTCAAGCGGCGTTCCGTCCGGTAAGAAAGGCATATCCTCTTCCGGAAGTATCCTTGATATTACACCCTTGTTTCCGTGGCGTCCGGCCATTTTATCGCCGACACTGATTTTTCTTCTCTGAGCAATGTAACACCTTACAAGCTGATTTACCCCGGGTGAAAGCTCGTCTCCGTCTTTTCTGTTGAATACCTTAACGTCAACAACAATACCCCCTTCTCCGTGGGGTACACGAAGCGAGGTATCACGAACCTCCCTTGCCTTTTCTCCGAAAATTGCACGAAGAAGCCTTTCTTCACTGGTAAGCTCCGTTTCTCCTTTAGGGGTAACCTTTCCGACAAGTATGTCCCCGGGATTGACTTCAGCACCTATTCGTATTATTCCGCGTTCGTCAAGGTCACGAAGTGAATCCTCACCCACATTCGGTATATCCCGGGTTATTTCTTCCGCGCCAAGTTTGGTATCGCGTGCTTCACATTCATATTTTTCTATATGAATAGATGTAAAGGTATCGTCTTTAACAAATTTTTCGTTAATCAGGATTGCGTCCTCATAATTATAGCCTTCCCATGTCATAAATCCGATAAGGACGTTTCTTCCGAGCGCTATTTCACCGTTGTGTGTGGAAGGGCCGTCCGCAATTATCGTGCCCTCCTCGACTCTTTCACCTTTTTCCACTATGGGCTTTTGATTTATGCACGTGCTTTGGTTGGATCTTTTATATTTTAGAAGCTTGTATTTATCGATTGTTCCTTCGTCATTTTTAATTTGTATTTCCTCGGAGCTGATTTTATGCACAACCCCGCCTTTTTTCGCTACTACAACAACTCCCGAATCCTTTGCGGCTTTATACTCCATCCCTGTGCCGACTATCGGGGAATCCGTCTTTATAAGAGGAACAGCCTGACGCTGCATGTTGGCACCCATAAGCGCACGGTTTGCATCGTCATTTTCAAGAAAGGGTATCATTGCGGTTGCAACGGATACCATTTGTTTCGGGGAAGCGTCCATATAGTCAACTTCTTTTGCTTCAACTTCAAGTATTTTATCCTGAAATCTTGCCGAAACATATTTGTTTTTAAATCTTCCCTCTTCGTCCAGAGGCTCGTTAGCCTGCGCAATTATATATTCATCCTCAACGTCTGCGGTCATATAAACGGTTTCTTTCGTAACCTTTCCGGTTTCCTTGTCAACCATACGGTACGGTGTTTCGATAAATCCATATTCATTAACTCTTGCATAGGTTGAAAGTGACGATATCAGCCCGATATTCGGACCTTCGGGTGATTCTATCGGGCACATCCTACCGTAGTGGGAGTGGTGAACGTCGCGCACTTCAAAGCCTGCACGCTCCCTTGACAAGCCGCCCGGCCCCAAAGCGGACAAACGGCGCTTATGCGTAAGCTCACTTAAAGGATTGGTTTGGTCCATAAACTGCGAAAGCTGGGACGAACCGAAAAACTCTTTAATGGCGGCACTTACGGGACGGATGTTTATAAGGGTTTGAGGCGTAACAACATCCAGGTCCTGAATCGACATTCTCTCGCGCACAACGCGCTCCATTCTCGCAAGACCTATCCTGAATTGATTCTGCAAAAGCTCGCCTACGCTTCTTAACCGGCGGTTGCCCAAATGGTCAATATCGTCTGTCGAACCTATTCCGTAAGAAAGATTTATTTGATAATTAACGGAAGCATATATATCGTCAATCCTGATGTATCTCGGTATAAGCTCGTCAATATTGTCCATTATGGCTTCCTTTAATTCATCCTGTGACAGTTTGGCTGACAATATATCCTGAAGAACAGGCAGGTAAACCTTTTCTTTTATTTCAAGCTCTGCGGGGTCAAAATCCACATAATTAGACAAATTAACCATTTTGTTCGAGAACACTATTACTTGTTTACCATCCACATCGACAACCACGCGGTTCACATCATTTTCTTCAATTTGCACGGCTTTTTCCCGCGTTATCCTTTCGCCTGCAGATGCCAATATTTCTCCCGTCACGGGTGAAACAACATCTTCCGCAAGCGTTAAGCCTGATATTCTTGCGGAAATCGCAAGTTTTTTGTTAAATTTATATCTTCCGACCTTTGCAAGGTCATATCTTCTCGGATCAAAGAACAAAGAATTCAAAAGTGCTTCGGCAGATTCGACGGTTGGCGGTTCACCGGGCCGAAGTCTTTTATAAATTTCAACAAGCCCTTCATCCTTCGACTTTGAAACATCTTTGTCAATGGTTGAAAGTATCAATTCGTTGTCGCCGAACATTTCAATCAAATTGGGGTTGGTTCCCAGACCTAATGCCCGCAGCAGTACCGTAACGGGAATTTTTCTTGTCCTGTCGATACGAACATACACAACATCGTTCGAATCGGTTTCATATTCAAGCCATGCTCCCCTATTGGGAATAATGGTATTGGAAAACAGAGGCTTCCCTGTTTTATCCATTTGCATCGAATAATAAATTCCGGGGGCACGTACAAGCTGGCTTACCACGACACGCTCGGCACCGTTTATGATAAATGTTCCCTGCTCCGTCATCAGGGGAAAATCTCCCATAAATATTTCCTGCTCTTTTACCTCTCCGGTCTCCTTGTTTATAAGATGAACCTTCGCACGCAAAGGGGCCGAAAAGGTTGCGTCACGTTCTTTGCACTCCTCCACGGAATATTTTGGCGTGCCGTCTATGGAATAATCAACAAATTCCAATATCAAATTGCCCGAAAAATCCGTTACTTGTGAAATGTCGTGAAATACCTCTGCAAGACCCTTGGTTAAAAACCAGTCATATGAGTTTTTCTGAATTTCAATGAGGTTGGGCATGTCCAATACCTCTCCGATTCTTGAATAACTCATCCTGGTGTTTTTACCAAGCTTAATAGGATGTACCGCCAAACTAATCACCTCGTTAAATATTTGAATGTATATTTAATAGAATGCAGCCATTTTTACTCATAATATGCCATTTTACCCATAATAGTCAGATTATCATTTTATCATTGAGCATTAGAAATGTCAAGAAATTTTTTCACAAAAATATAGATTTTTTTTTAATTGTATTGTATAATATTTAAATAAATTTTTTTACAAGGAGTAAAAACGGTGAAAAAAACCCGTTTTATTACATTTTCTGCAATTATTGCAGCGGTTTACGCGGCAATGACGTTAGTGGTTGCTCCGCTCTCGTACGGGCCAATTCAAATAAGATTGTCCGAATCATTGACAATCCTTGCGGCTTTTACCCCGGCTGCCGTTCCCGGCCTTTTTTTCGGCTGCCTTATAGCAAACCTTTATACCGGTAATATTATTGATA
The DNA here is from genome assembly GCA_001604215.1 of Clostridiales bacterium Firm_18. Taxonomy (GTDB): domain Bacteria; phylum Bacillota; class Clostridia; order Monoglobales; family Firm-18; genus Firm-18. The sequence continues at coordinate 47,253 of LVAX01000078.1, read as the reverse complement.
TTATTTTCGGAAGCCTAACCACCCTTGCCGCAGCTGTTTTAACGTACAAATTAAGAAAAAGACACTGGCTTGCGCCACTGCCTCCCGTAGTTCTTAATGCCGTTGTTGTGGGCTATTACCTTACCTTACAGTACGGTGGTATATTGCCGATGAACATTCTCACCGTCGGGGCGGGTCAATTTGTTGCATGCTATATACTGCCCATTTATTTTATTATTAATTTCGATAAGATAAAGCGTTCCGGCGCGTAGCGCTTTTCGGAACGCAACATTGCGCCGCGCGGGCGTAAGCGAAGGCGGAATTCACTTGCGCCGGAGCGTGAAATTGAACAAACAAGGTTTTAAACTCCTTAATCAATCCTCATAACCTGGGCTCCCAATAAGGACAGCTTTTTATCTATATTATAATATCCCCTGTCTATATACTCGGCGTGCGATATTTCCGTTTCGCCTTCTGCTGCCAGTGCGGCCAAAACAAGCGCTGCCCCCGCTCTTAAGTCCGTTGCATTCACTTTTGAGCCGGTTAGTTTTTTTGTGCCTTTTACAACCGCCGTCCTGCCTTCCGTTTTGATATCAGCCCCCATTTTAATCAGCTCGGGTATATGCATGAACCTGTTTTCAAATATTGTTTCGGTAACAATGCTTGTCCCTTCAGCTACCGACATCATTGCGGTATATGGGGCCTGCATGTCGGTCGGGAAACCCGGATAAGGAAGTGTTTTGATATCCGCCGCCTTAGGCTGATTTTCGGCATCAACGGTAATAAAGCTGTCACCCTCCGTTACCTCCACTCCTGCTTCCCTCAGCTTTGCGGTAATTGGGGTAAGATGTTCGGGAATAACATTATCTATCTGAATTTTTCCTTTTGTAACCGCCGCCGCCGCGGCATAAGTGCCCGCTTCTATCCTGTCCGGAATTACCGTGTGTACCTGGCCCGTAAGCTCTTTCACCCCGGTAATTTTGATTGTATCTGTTCCGGCGCCCACAATTTTTCCTCCCATTGAATTTATAAAGCCGGCCAGATCAACAATCTCAGGTTCTATCGCAGCATTTTCGATTATTGTCAAACCGTTTGCAAGAGAAGCCGTCATCATAAGATTTTCCGTAGCTCCGACGCTCGGGAAATCTAAGTAAATTACAGTGCCTGTTAAATTCCTGCACTTTGCTTCGATAAACCCGTGCCCGACAGTTATCTTAGCCCCTAATGCCGCAAACCCTTTCAAATGCAAATCAACGGGCCTTAAGCCTATCCGGCAGCCTCCGGGCATTGAAATTTTAAATCTCTTGCACCGTGCAAGCAGCGGCCCCGCAACCAGAAAAGATGCTCGCAGCTTGGTGGTATACTCGCAATCGGAAACATCCCAGCCTGGCTTTTTGCAGCATATTGAAAGCCCCGAGCCGCCTGCATTGGTTATTTCGGCACCGAGGCAATGCAAAATATCCGTCATATTTTTTATATCAAGCAAATAAGGAACGTCATATATGGTAGAACAACCGTTTGCCAGCAATGTTGCTGCAAGTATCGGAAGAGTGGAATTTTTGGAACCCCCAACGCTTACGCTTCCTTCCAAATTAGTCATTCCGGATACAATAAGCTTAGACAAAAAAATCCCCCCGAAAAATTTTATAAGTAACCCATTTAAATAAATGCCGTTACATATAAAATTGTTTCCCGATACGAAGGGTTTATTCCAAGCAATTTTTTGATTAAATTTTAAAATGTTTTAATGTTTTTATTCAAATTGATTTTCTTCAAAGCTGCTTAAATAATCATTGATTTCCTGCCTGTCCACCATAGATAAAAACGAATAATTGGCACTTAGCGCTTTGCGCACCATTTCCAGGCCTTTTTGGGTTTCGCCCATCTCAACAAGCAAACGCCCGTAACCGTAATAAGCTTCGGGGAAAGTAGGGTTAAGCTCCATAAGCTTTTCATAATATTCCTTTGCTTTTTCATATTCCCCTCTTTTATAATAGGTAAACGCAAGATTATCGACTATTATTGCGTCGGTGTCGTTGTAATCATATGCTTTTTGATTAAATTCAAGGGCCTTTGAAAGGTTTCCGTTATAAGCGTACATATAGCCGAGACTTCCGTAAACCGCGGTAGCCGGCGCTTTTTCAGCAACTTCTTCAAGCATTTCTATTGCCGCTTCGACATCTCCCCTTTTCCAAAAAACAAGCGCATAGGAAGATTTTAGCGTAAGCCTTTGAGCCTCCGTTAAACGTTCCATGGAAAGCAGTGCAAATTTTTTGTTGGCCTCGTCCAGCTCACCGTCTTTTAGCAAAAGGTAAGCATACAGAACTTTATTTTGAAAGCTCATGCCGCCTAACTTATCCGCAACCTTAAACCATTTTTTCCAGATTTCGGATTTTCCCCGGGAGTATATCAGCTTTGCAATCGAAGAACAAATATCTCCCCTCTTCCAAAAAACAAAAATAAGCGATGCCGCAAGAATCAGCGTACCGACCATTTTCTTCACCATATATTTTTCATTAAAATAATGAAAAAATTCCTTTCTTTCCCGAATTGCACAAACATAATTTAGCACAAAAATCAATGTTTGTCAAGGTAAAAACAGTTTCGGGCCGGCTTGCCATATACTGCCAACGCCGATATAAATAAAGCGTTCGGGCGCGTAGTGCTTTCCCGAACGCAACCGCTCGCCGCGCGAGCGTAAGCGTAGGCGAATTTATTTCGCCGGAGCGTGAAATTGCGCTTTGCGTAATTTCCTATATATTATTAAAAAAGCGTTCCGGCGTGTAGCGCTTACCAAAAGCGCCTCATCTCGCCCCGCGAGGGAAAGCGAAGGCGGATTCATTCCGCCGGAGCGCGAAATTGCGCGTATTTTGCGCAATTTCCTGTAAATAAATAAAAAGTCCAAAAAGCCGCATAAATACTGACTTTTCGGACTGTTGATGTTTAAATCAGGCATATAGGAGCGGCAACGGAGCATGTGAGCTTTTGCCGTAGAGCGGCAAAACGAACGGCACGTAGTTTGCCGCGACGTGGTGCGGGCGAAGAGACTCGAACTCCCACGGTTGCCCACCAGATCCTAAGTCTGGCGCGTCTGCCAATTCCGCCACGCCCGCATACTATACCATAATTGCAATGGGAAATTTACAAATTACTTTTTGCTTTCGATGTTCCTGCAATACTATACTATATAGTATTTTTCTATTTCTATACATTGCGATTATCGGCATTCCCTATGATTTTAACTCCACCTGCAGATTCAACGGTTTTTGTCGCTATTTCACGTATTTCGGTATAAGCCTTATCCAACTTGTTTTGCAATGCAACCACCGCTTTGTTTGAGTTTTCAATTTCTTTTTCAAGGAATACGATTTTATCCTCTAATCTTGCAACAGTATTGCTATAATCCTTTTCAGCCAAAGTCGCTTTGTTTTCATATTCCTTTCTCAATGCTTCGGAAACCTCTGCGGTTACAGATTTCTTTTGATTTTCCAACAACTCCGGTATGCCCGCTACCTTCTCTTCAAGGGTGCGGATATAATCTGCTTTGCTTTCCGCTTCGGCAAGCATTGCGGCTGCTTGTTCTTCGCGCTTTAACAATTCGGCTTCTCTTGTCGCCTTCTCGTCAGCCCAGGCATTGTCTTCCCGTTCCCTTGCTCTGACTAAATTATATTCGTATTCCTCATTTTCACGAGTTCTTTCTAATTTAAGTTTTTCTGCCATGCGGTCAAACTCCGCCTGAAGTTCTTCTTTTCGCGCGGCATATTCCTCGTTCAATTTCTGCAACCGTTCCGCTGCTTCAGCTTCTTTTGCAGCTGCCTGAACATCAATGGCTTCTAACCGCTCCTTGCCGGTCTCAATAATAACTGTAAGCTTTTGCAACTCACGACCGACTCCATAAAGCTCCTGAAGCCTGTTTTCCTCGGCGGCAATAGCTATTTGCAAATCATTAAATTTGTCATTTAACTCTTTTGAAAAGATGTTTTGTTCAACTGCTTTTCTTGCAGTATCAATTGCTCTTTTTTCAATCTTTTCCTTTTCTTCTTTTTCGGGATTTAATTTGCCTTTTTCGGCAAGCTCAGCTCTTTTTAATGCTTGTTGCAAAGCCTCAAAAATTTCGGTTTTTGTGTTTTTAAGCGTGATTTCCTGCTCGGACACATTTGTTCACTCCTTTACAATCTTAAATAATAACAAAAGGGAAAACCGGCATTATTAATTCACGCCATACTTTTCCGATATTTGCTTTGTTGCCGGGAACCAACCAAAAAGAGTATAGCACCGCTATGCTATTTTGTCAAGATTTTTCGCCAATATTCCTTTATGCTCTCTTCAAATTTGTTTTGCTGTGCAACGTAATACTTTTTGCCCTTTAAAGCATCCGGCAAATACTGCTGGGCAACATAGTTATCCGGATAATCGTGCGGGTATTTGTATTCCTTTCCCCTTCCCATTTTTGCCGCCCCTTTGTAGTGGCTGTCACGAAGATGGGCGGGTATTTCTCCCGTCAGCCCGTTTTTTATATCCTCAAGCGCGGCGTCAATAGCGCAAATTGCCGAATTTGACTTCGGTGCGGTTGCCAGCAGAATAACCGCCTCGGCAAGTGGTATGCGCGCTTCGGGAAATCCAAGCTGCATCGCACAGTCAACGCAGCTTTTTACTATTGTAACCGCCATCGGATATGCCATTCCTATGTCCTCGCACGCGGTAACCATCAGCCTGCGGCACACGGACTGCAAATCTTCCACCGCAATTAGCCTTGCAAGATAATGTATCGCCGCGTCGGGGTCGCTCCCTCTTATGCTCTTTTGGAATGCGCTTAAAATATCATAATGGTTGTCACCGAGCTTATCATAAGTAAAAGCTTTCTTTTGGCTTGCCTGCTGCGCCGTATCCAAATCAATGGTTATTGCTTTGTTTTCGTCCGCGTCTGCGGTATATACGCACAGCTCAACGGCATTGAGCGCACGCCTTGCGTCACCGTTTGCCATTGCGGCGATATGGCGGGCTGCATCCCGGCTAATCTTTAGTGTATAACCCGGAAAATCGGATTTTACAATCTCAAGCGCACGATAAACCGCTTTTAAAATATCTTCCGTCGAAAGCGGCTTAAACTCAAAGACGGTGCTGCGGCTTAGTATTGCGTTATATACATAAAAATAAGGGTTTTCCGTTGTGCTTGCTATTAGGGTAATATCCCCGGTTTCAATAAATTCAAGCAGCGATTGCTGCTGCTTTTTATTAAAGTTTTGAATCTCGTCCAAATACAAAAGCACGCCGTTTCGGGCCGAAAATCCGCCAATATCGCCAATAATGCTTTTTATATCGGATACTCCCGCATTTGTTGCATTAAGCTTGTAAAACCGCTTATCCGACATATCGGCAATTATTCCGGCTACGGTTGTTTTTCCTGTACCGGACGGGCCGTAAAAAATCATGTTGCCAAAGCGTCCCGATTCAACGGCCCGCCGCAGCAGCTTATCTTTTCCTAAAATATGCTGCTGCCCGAAAACCTCGTCGAGTGTTTTGGGACGAACCCTGTCGGCAAGCGGCTTATTCATAGAGCTTATACTTATTGCACAAAGCCGCAACCCTTGCTTTAACGTTTTCTTTATTTGAATTAAAATCTTTTATCGTAAGGGCGATAAGCTGTGCAACCTCCGCCATGTCTTCCTCACCAAAACCTCTTGTGGTAACCGCAGCCGTTCCGAGCCTTATCCCGCTTGTAACAAACGGGCTTTGGGGATCATTGGGTATTGCGTTTTTATTGCATGTTATGCCAACCTCGTCAAGCATATTTTCAGCATCCTTACCTGTTATGTTCATATTTCGCAAATCAATTAGAATCAAATGATTGTCCGTGCCTCCCGAAACGAGGTTAAACCCGTTTTCCATAAGCGACCGGGCAAAAACTTTAGCATTTTTCTTGATGTTTTTTTGATATTCTTTAAACTCCGGCTTTAAAACCTCGCCGAAGCATACAGCCTTTGCGGCAATTATATGCATCAGCGGCCCTCCCTGTGTTCCGGGGAATATCGCCTTGTCAATCACTTTGGCATACTTTTCGGGACATAGTATCAAACCGCCCCGTGGTCCCCTGAGGGTTTTATGGGTTGTTGATGTTACAAAATCGGCATAAGGAATGGGGCTTGGATGCTCCGAAGCGGCAACAAGGCCCGCTATATGTGCCATATCAACCATTAAGTATGCGCCGACTTGCTTTGCAATGCTTGCAAACCTTTCAAAATCAATCTCCCGTGGATAAGCGCTTGCGCCTGCAATTATCATTTTCGGTTGGCATTGCTTTGCCGTTTTTTCAAGCGCTTCATAATCTATTCTATGAGTTTCATCGTCAACTCCGTACGGAACCACATTAAAATACCTGCCCGAAATATTTACCGGGCTGCCATGGCTCAAATGACCACCGTGGGCAAGGTTCATACCAAGTACGGTGTCCCCCGGATTCAAAACGGCAAAAAACACCGCCATATTTGCCTGCGCGCCCGAATGAGGCTGGACATTGGCATGCTCCGCACCGAATGCCTCGCATGCTCTTTTGCGGGCAAGCTCTTCGACTATATCAACGTATTCGCAGCCGCCGTAATATCTTTTGCCCGGATACCCTTCTGCATATTTATTTGTAAGCGGTGTGCCCATTGCTTCCATTACCGCTTCGCTTACAAAATTTTCGGATGCAATAAGCTCTATTTTTGAGCGCTGTCGCGAAAGCTCCGCTTCAATCGCCTCTGCCACCTGCGGGTCTGCCATTTTAATCTTTTCAAACATACGAAAATCCTCCACACTAAATCAGTTTTTTTATTCATTAACCATTATAATGTTTTTTTACTGATTTTACAATAGCAATATTGACACATTTCATGATTTTTTGTAGAATAAAAATGGGAGGTGTGCACTATTAACAAAAAAATTACGGAAAAAATCCCAGAGATTAAAAAAATTTTCGACAGCATATACAATGCAAAATGCACGCTAAATTATCAAGAACCTTACCAGCTTCTTATTGCAACCCAGCTTGCAGCCCAGTGCACGGACGCAAGAGTCAATATCGTAATGAAAGATCTTATCCGCAAATATAAATCTTTGGAAGACTTTGCCGCTGCCGACTTGGAGGAATTTCAAAACGACATACGCTCCACCGGTTTTTTCCGAAACAAGGCAAAAAACATTATTGCCGCATGCAAAATGATTATCTCGGATTTCGGCGGAAGGGTGCCCGACAACATGACGGACCTGTTAAAACTGCCGGGCGTCGGCAGGAAAACCGCAAACCTTATTTTAGGGGACGTATACGGCAAGCCTGCAATTGTCGTGGATACCCATGCAAAAAGACTTGCCCGCAGAATCGGCCTGACGACAAATACCGACCCGTACAAAATCGAACTTGATTTGGCTAAAATTATTCCTCCCGAATATCAAGCGCTTTTTTCTCATCAGCTTGTATGGCACGGAAGGCAATATTGCAAAGCTCAAAAACCTTTTTGCGAAAAATGCCCAATTTTACATCTTTGCAGCAAAAAAATTTAATCTTTTTGAGAAATTTCTCTTGCATTTTTCATTTTGTTGTAATATAATATATTACGACAGAAAATCAAGGGGGGGTTTTTTTATGGCATTTAAAAGTAAATATTTGGAAAAAGTAATGAAGGATGTTATAAACCGCAACCCGGGCGAAACCGAATTCCACCAGGCAGTGTCGGAGGTTCTCGAATCGCTGGAATATGTGGTTGACAGGCATCCCGAGTATGAAAGAGCAGGCCTTATCGAAAGGCTTGTTGAGCCGGAAAGGGTTGTTTCGTTCAGGGTTCCGTGGGTTGATGATAACGGTAAAGTTCACGTTAATCGCGGCTTTAGGGTTCAGTTTAACAGTGCGATAGGCCCGTACAAGGGAGGGCTTAGATTTCACCCTTCGGTTTATCAGGGTATAATAAAATTCTTGGGATTTGAACAGATATTTAAAAATTCCCTGACCGGACTGCCGATAGGCGGCGGAAAAGGTGGCAGCGATTTTGACCCGAAAGGCAAATCGGATAACGAGGTAATGAACTTTTGCCAAAGCTTTATGACCGAACTATCCAGGCACATCGGTGCGGATACCGACGTCCCTGCCGGAGATATCGGCGTGGGCGCGCGCGAAATAGGTTATTTGTTCGGACAGTATAAAAGGCTTCGAAATGAATTCAGCGGCGTTTTAACAGGCAAAGGCCTTGCATACGGCGGCAGCCTTACAAGAACAGAGGCTACCGGATACGGGTTGTGCTATTTTACTGAGGAAATGCTCAAAGCTTCGGGCAAGTCATTTAGCGGGGCAACGGTGGTTATTTCCGGCTCCGGCAATGTAGCAATATATGCCGCCGAAAAAGCCCGGCAGCTTGGCGCAAAGGTTGTTACAATGAGCGATTCCAACGGTTATGTATACGATCCCGACGGGATTGATTTGCCGCTTGTAAAGCAAATCAAAGAGGTTGAAAGAAAAAGGATTTCGGAATATGTTAAGACTCATCCGAATGCAAAGTACCACGAGGGATGTGAAGGGATATGGAATACCAAATGTGACATTGCCCTGCCGTGCGCCACGCAAAACGAGCTTGACGCAAAGGCCGCAAAAACTCTTGTGGAAAACGGCTGCATAGCCGTTGCCGAGGGTGCGAACATGCCTTCAACACCCGAGGCGGTTGAATATTTTTTGAAAAACGGTGTGCTGTTCGGTCCGGCAAAGGCGGCCAATGCAGGCGGTGTTGCCACATCGGCATTGGAAATGAGCCAAAACAGCATGCGTCTTAGCTGGTCGTTTGACGAGGTTGACGCCAAACTTAAGACAATAATGTCGGGGATATTTAAAAAGTGCGAAAGTGCCGCAAATGAATACGGCGTTCCCGGCAACTATGTAATAGGCGCAAATATTGCCGGTTTTAAAAAGGTTGCGGACGCAATGATGGCACAAGGTATAGTATAAAGCAAAAGCTGCATGTCTGTTGCACAGCTTTCCTATAAAAATAAAGCGTTCGGGCGCGTAGCGCTTTCCCGAACGCAACCGCTCGCCGCGCGAGCGTAAGCGAAGGCGGATTCATTCCGCCGGAGCGCGAAATTGCGCGGGTTTTGCGCAATTTCCTATAANNAAGCACTCCCGTTAAGACCTCGGGAGTGCTTTGTGGTTTTATTACGCTGTTTTTGCTTTGCCTTTTGTTTTGTATTTCTGCCAGGAAGTCCAAAGCGGGCCGGCTAAGAATATTGTGGAATAACATCCTGAAACAAGTCCGAACACCATCGGCAGTGCAAAGGTTTTTATCGACTCAATGTCGAATATTACTGCAAATATAAAAATAATAATCGTTACCGCAACAGTTGTAATGGACGTGTTAACCGAACGGGTTATGGATTGCGTAATACTCTTGTTTACCAATTGTTCAATCGGCATTTTCGAGCCGTAAAGCCTTTTGTTTTCCCTTATCCTGTCGAATATTACTATAGTATCGTTTATCGAATAACCAAGTATGGTAAGTGCAACGGCTATAAAAGAGTCGTTAAGCGGTATATTGAATATAATGAATACAAAGAACACTAATGCGACATCGTGTAAAAGCGCCACAAACGACATTACGCCTGCCGACAAGCCTGAAACCTTCCTGAAGCTGTACCACACATAAATTATCATTAAAATTCCGGCTAAAATAAGGGCCCTTATACTGTTTCTAAAGAATCTTGCACCGACAAAGGGTTTTACAACGTTAGAGCCTGCGTGTGCAAAATTGGCGTCCGGATATGCTTCCCTAAGAGCCGCATCCAGGGCAATCTGGTCCTCGGTTGAAAGGCCTTCGTTACCCGCCAGGTTCAGCACAAGCTTTTTAATTGTTTTACTGCCTTCCTCTTCACTTATATTGCTTATTGTTTCTTGGACTTCGACATCTCTTCCTAAGGTTTCGGTTACGATTGAATCAACCGCAGAAAAATCCAACTCACCATCAAAGGTGTAGCTTATAACCGCGCCGCCTTTAAATTGTATATCAAGCTTTATACCGTTTACAAACAGCATTATAATTCCAAATGCCATTATAGCCAAAGACAGCAAATAAAATTTCCATCTGTTTTCGTATATTTTCATTATTTTGCCTCCCTCCTTGCTCCGAAAAGAAAGGGTTTTCTAAGCTGGCTGAACATGCTCAGCGATCTTATCATAAGCCTTGCGGACAATACCCCCGCAACAAAGTTAAGCAGAACGCCTGTGAGCAATGAATATCCGAAGGATATCATGGTGCCCGAGCCGAACTTCATCAGTATTACCGCTACTATTGCGGTGGTTATATTTCCGTCAAACACCGCCGAAAACGCCTTATGAAAACCGGCGTCAATTGCAGCGCCCACGCTTTTACCTTCCCGTACTTCTTCCTTTATACGCTCTGATATAATTACATTTGCGTCAACACCCATGCCGATTGACAGTATAATTGCCGCAATACCAGGCAGGGTAAGGGTGAACTGCGGTATGGACAGCGCTAAAATCTGACCGATAATCTGAAGGCTCAACGCAAAAATAGCCACAAATCCCGGAAGCCTGTAATAAAGCAGCATGAAAAGGCATACAAGTATAAATCCTATAAAACCTGCCTTAAGCATAATATCAAGTGCGGAGCTTCCCAGTGTCGGGCTTATCGAGTTGTTGTTTTCCGACTTTAAGGAAAACGGAAGGGAACCCGAGCTGATTTGATTTGACAGTCTTTTAGCATCTTCTGCCGTAAACTTGCCCGTTATTTGAGCCTTTCCGCCCGCAATAGTCTCATTAACCCTCGGGGCGGATATTTCATCCTCGTCCATAAAAATCGACATGTTTTTGCCGACTAATTTCCCTGTCGCTTCCTCAAAAAGCTTGGCTCCCTCATCATTGAATTCAAGAGATATATTATATGTGCGCTCGTTTGGGTCGTATACCGGCTTGCTGCTTATGACGGTATCCCCTTTGAGCAGTATATTCCCTTCGGGGTCTCTGAATGACAGCATTGCCGTTTGCCCGATTTCCGCTATTGCCTTTTGCGGGTCAAATTCAATTTCACTCGAAGCCCACGGGAACCTTACGATTAACATGGCGTTGTCAACGTCAACCGTAACCTCGCGGTCTGTTATGTTTCTAAGGTCAAGGCGGGTTTCTATAACCGCCCTTGCGGCTTCAAGCTGTTCCTCCGTAGGTTTTGTTTCCGGATCCTTCGGTTCGTATATAGCCTCGATTCCGCCTCTTATGTCAATGCCGAACCTCATTTTGCCGGCGCCTTTTATTTCATAATCCTTGTCTCCGATTGAAAATTCCAGGCCAAATGCCGCCAAATAACCGAGCAGTGCAATTACTGCCACTACTATAAAAAACGTTATTTTTTTGCCTCGCAAATGCTATTCCTCCTTTTTCGTTTTCCTATTGACTTTTAATAGTTAGTCTTTTTTATAAAACCGTGCTGCAAATTTTATCAAAAATCAAAGGCGCTTGCCTTTTTAGACTCTTTCGTTTATTATTCCCATTTTGTTTTATATAAGTCGCTTTTTACCGTCCTTTTCATGTGTGCTCTTTACTATTCTTACCGAATTATATGTATTTTTTCTTACCGATTCATTATTTAAGGCATCTATTTTTTTATAGGTTGTATTTGCGGCTGGATATATCCGGGTTATAAACGGTTCACAGTATGCCTTTTCGTTTCCGGTCTGAGCCGTATTTTCCCGTGGAAGGCAAATAAGCCTGGCCCCCCCTATGTCGCTGAGAAGGGATATTTTACCGGGCTTTTGGTCCGCCGGCCCCATACTGCCGATATCAAAAGTAAAAAACATAAAAAACAAAACACATACACATGTTATAACCGATATCAGCGCTTTATTCGACAAGCTTGCCTGAAGCATTGCAATTATACTCCTTTGTTTAATTCAGATACTAAATGAGTATATAATAAATAGGTATATATGTCAAGATTTTTTTGAATTGCATTATTTTGGTATATGTTTTGCTTTTTGTACATATTATAATAAAAAATGTTAACTATTACTTTCACGAAAGGCAAGGTTTTACGGATGAAACGGTTATTGCTGACGTATTTAGGCTGTATTGCGGTTGCTTTTTCACTGCCCGTATTGATAGGCATAGGCCCCGTCCCCGAAAAAACCGCCGAAGAACAAAGTATACTGCCAAAGGAAATAAACGTATATTTCCACAAGGAACAAGCTGTGCGTACCATTGGTTTTGAAGAATATATAAAGGGTGTATTGCCGGCGGAAATGCCTGCCCTTTTTGAAGGGGAGGCTTTAAAAGCCCAGGCGGTTGCGGCACGTACATTTACCTATCATAAATGCATTGAATCTGCGAAAAACCCGTCAAGCGAGCATCCCGACGCCGCGGTATGCACAAATTCCCTTCATTGCAGCGCATATTATTCACATGACGAGCTGCTGCAGATGCACGGCCAGGAATGGATGGATGAGCATTATGAAAAAATGAGAAGTTATGTTGACGCAACGAAAGGCGAAATTTTAACATATGACAACGAGCCGATTTTAGCTGTTTTCCATTCCGCAAGCGCGGGAGGATATACCCAGTCGAGCGGCGATGTATGGGGAAAGAATCTGCCCTATCTTGTAAGCGTGGAAAGCAAAGGCGAAGAACAAAAAAGCAATTTTATATCAACCGCCATGGTAAGCTCTGACGAATTTAAATCAATAATCCAGTCTCAATTTAAAGACGCGGTATTTGGCCCTGACATTTCAAAATGGATTGGCGAGGCAAAGCGGACAAATTCCGGCAATGTGCTCTTTATTGAGATTGGAGGCATAGCAATAAAAGGAACACAGATACGGTCTATGTTTTCTTTAAAATCAACGCATTTTGACATTGCAATCGACAACGATAATATTATTTTTACGGTAGCGGGAAACGGACACGGCGTCGGAATGAGCCAATACGGAGCAAATTATATGGCAAAAAACGGCGCGGATTACAAGGAAATTTTAAAAAATTACTATAAAGGCTCAAGCCTGATGAAATACCCTTGAGTTTTATTGCCTTAAAACAAAAACACTCCCAAAGCTAAGTTTTAGGAGTGCTTGCAACGATTTTAATGATTTTAAGCAATTTTATTTAATTTTAACATCAATTTTGATTTTTTCCTTGAAGAGGTGTTTTTATGGAGTACACCTTTCGCGGTTGCCTGATCAAGCTTTTTTACAACCAAAGCAAAAGCTTTTTTGGCCTCCTCTGCACTGCCCTGCTCTACAAGTGCCTCGAATTTTTTTATATGAGTTTTAAGCTGCGATTTTATTATTTGATTACGCAGCGTCTTGGCCTTAATAACCTTTACTCTTTTTTTTGCTGATTTAATGTTCGGCAAATCTCCTCACCTCCCAGTTAAGATTTTGCGATTTAATAGTTTAAGTTTTGATTCCTTATTGCTAATGCCGTTTGTATTTGCAAGGGAAGAAAATTTTTCGTATAATTCCGGCACTGCGAACATTGCAGTTGCTTTCGCAAAGGCATAACCGACAAACCGGAAAACAAAACACCAAGTTTAATTGAACTTGCGTTTTCTTGCGGCTTCCGATTTCTTTTTGCGTTTTACGCTTGGTTTTACATAATGCTCCCTTTTGCGGATTTCGGATAATACGCCTGCTTTGGAGCATTGCCTTTTAAACCTGCGAAGTGCGCTATCTAACGATTCATTTTCTTTTACTCTGATTTCTGACACGAATTTCCCTCCCTCCGCTGCGGCAAAAATATGCGGCATTCAGATAAAAAATCCGATGTACAATACATTATACCTAAATAAAGTCAGCGTGTCAAGAATTATTTTTTGCGCTGCCAAAAACTCTTTGGGCTATTGCAACCGCGCCGGTTGCATCCTTTGCATAAAAATCCGCCCCTATCATTTTGGCATATTCCTCCGTCAGGACCGCTCCCCCCACCATTATCCTGCACCGGGGGGTTTGGTCCCGGAGCATCCGGATTGTTTTTTCCATGCTTGCAACGGTTGTAGTCATAAGGGCGCTCAAAGCAATAAGGCGTACGTCATTTTCCTTTACCTTCGCAACTATTGTGCCGGGCTTTACGTCTTTGCCCAGGTCTATTACATCGTAGCCGTAATTTTCAAGAAGAACCGTAACAATATTTTTCCCTATATCGTGGATATCCCCCTCAACCGTTGCAATTATTATTTTTTCTTTTTTCTCCATTGCAATACCGTTTTTTCTCATATGCTCACCCACCGCCTCAAAGGCAACCTGAGCCGCCCGGGCGCTCATCAAAAGCTGCGGAAGAAAAAGGGTTCCTTTTTCAAACCCGCTTCCGACAACATCAAGAGCGGGCACCAGATAATTATTTATTACATCAAGGGGCTTTGTTGATTCAAGCTGGCGTTTTGCGGCCGAATATGCCTTATCCTTCAGCCCTTTTATAATAATATTGCCAAGGGTTTCTTCCCCGTTTGTGATTTCATCCTGTGCTTGCTCCGACATTTCGGATATATACTTGCCGCAATTTTCATCATGGCCTTTTAGCGCATTGAACGAATAATAAGCATTCATTACGCTTTTTGAGCAAGGGTTGATAATTGCGGCATCCAGACCTTTCTGCATTGCCATTATGAAAAACGCGGATGTAATTGTATCCCGGGAAGGCAAACCGAAAGACACGTTTGACACACCCAGTACCGTTTTTACGCCAAGCTCCTTCTTTATGAGCGCAAGCGCCTCCAATGTGATTTCAGCCTCTTGATTGTTTGAGCTTACCGTCATTGTCAGGGTGTCAACTATTATATTTTTCTTGTCAATACCGTATTTTTCCGCCCCGGCTATAATTTTTCTTGCGATTTCAAGCCGTCCTTCGGGCGTTGCGGGTATTCCGTTTTCATCAAGGGTAAGGGCTACCACAACCGCGCCGTATTTTTTTACAATCGGGAATATTGCCTCCATGCTTTCTTTCTTCCCGTTTACCGAATTAACCAGTGCTTTTCCGTTATAAAGCCTAAGCGCCCTTTCGATTGCGCCGGGGTTGGAGCTGTCTATCTGAAGGGGCAGGCGCGTAACCCTCTGGAGCTCACATACTGCGGTCGCCAGCATTTCCTGCTCATTAATTTCGGGGAGCCCGACGTTTACGTCAAGGATATGCGCCCCGCACTCCGCCTGTTTTATGCCTTCACTGGCTATATAGTCCAAATCCCCTTCCCTAAGTGCCTGTTTAAGCAGCTTTTTCCCTGTCGGGTTAATCCTTTCGCCGATTATAACAGGTGCCCTGCCGATTTCGACAAAGCCGCAATAAGACGAAACAAGTGTTTTGTTTACAGTCTCTGTCTCAGGCGGGCATATATCCCTTGTCTCTTCTATCATCCGGGCTATATGCTCGGGGGTGGTGCCGCAGCAGCCGCCCAGAACAGATGCGCCCGATAATGCGAGCTGTCTCATGTCCTGCGCGAATTCATCGGCCCCCACATCAAAGCAGGCCACATTGTTTGCCACCCGGGGAATCCCGGCATTGGGGTTTATTATAACGGGAAGTGAAGTGTATTTCCTGCACTCGGACAAAAGCTTTTTCATTTGCTTTGGACCGATTCCGCAATTAAAACCAAGTGCATCAACCCCAAGCCCCTCAAGCAGCGTTACTACCGTCGGCACATCGGCCCCCGTCAGCAGCCTGCCGCTCTCGTCAAATGTCACCGTTGCGTATACCGGCAGGCTTGTGCTTTCCTTGGCCGCGACAACCGCCGCCTTGAGCTCGTAGGTGTCGCTCATTGTTTCTATTAAAACAATGTCGGCGCCGTTTTTTTCACCTTCGCGCATAACCTCGGAAAAAACCTCGCAGGCTTCGTCAAAAGAAAGCTCGCCGTACGGCTCCATAAGCTTGCCGGTAGGGCCTACGTCAAGGGCCACAAGCTTGTTCCCTGCCGCTTCCCTTGCGTTGTTTATCGCAGCGGCAACAATTTCTTTTACCGGATAACCGGTAAGCTTTACACGATTTGCCCCGAATGTGTTTGTTTTAATTATATCGCATCCCGCGTCGGCATACTGCCTGTGGATATCGATTATTAGCTGTTTATTTGTTATATTAAGAGTTTCGGGGGATTCGCCCCTTTTAAGTCCGGCGCTCTGGAGCATTGTCCCCATCGCCCCGTCGAAATACACTAATTTTTTTATTTTTTCTCACTCCCTATGATTTCGGATATGCCCGCCATTATGCTTTCGGCAATTTCCGGCTTGTTCATGGTATAAATATGTATGCCGCTTACTCCGTTTGATATAAGGTCGATTATCTGCTCAACGGCATACGCCGTACCCGCCTGCCTGAGCGCCTCCGGGCTGTGCTCAAAGCGGTCAAGCATTGCTTTATATTTCGGCGTCAGCGTGGCGCCGGAAAGCTTTGTCATACGCCTGATTGAATTTATATTGGTAACGGGCATAATACCCGCAATTACCGGGACATTAATATTCTTTTGAAAAAGCCTGTATAAAAAATTATATAATACGTTGTTGTCGAAAAAAAGCTGCGTAATAAGAAATGCACAGCCTGCATCCACTTTTTCTTTCAAATAATCGATATCCTTTTCCTTGTTGGGATTATCCACATGCCCTTCGGGATAGCAGGCACCGCCTACGCAAAAACCGCCCTCTTTAACCAAGTCGCGGATTAAATCCGCCGCTTGTTTGTAATGCCCCGGTGAAGGATGCTCGACATCCTTCGGGATGTCGCCCCTTAGGGCAAGTACATTATGCAAACCCTTGTTTTTAAGTTCAGCCGTTATTTTCCTGATTTCGTTTGAAGTGGACGATACGCATGTTAAATGCGCAAGGGAAGTAACGCCAAGCCTGCTTTGAATATAGTCGGCAATTTCGCATGTGTTGGCACAAGTTCCTCCTCCTGCGCCGTATGTAACACTGATAAAATCCGGTTTTTGCCTGCTAAGCCTTTCAACCGTGTTCATAACATCCGCAAGCTTTGAATTTTCCTTTGGGGGAAACACCTCAAAGGAAACCGACGGTTTCTTTTTGTTTAATATATCTATTATTTTCACAACGTCCACCCTTTTACAATTAATTTAATCTTTGCCTTCATATAATTATAGAATAAATTGCAAAAATATGCAACATCACTCGTAATTTTTGTTTGTGTCAAACACTTAAAATCTCTGTTTGTGTCAAAAAGTTAAAATAAAAGCTTTTTAAATCTTGACAACCCACTGAAAATTGCTATATAATTATTAATGTTAAATTCGATGGCATAAAACCTATAATATGCGGGTATAGCTCAAAGGTAGAGTTCCGGCTTCCCAAGCCGGCGGTGCGGGTTCGATTCCCGTTACCCGCTCCAGATTTGCAAAGCAGCCCTTTAATGCGGGCTTTTTTTATGTCTTTATTCTTTTAATTTTATCGTCAACCAAAACAATTTTAGGCTTGTGATTTTTAACGTCACATACGGACAAACGGCAATAAGACATAATAATGACGATATCCCCCGCATTTACAAGCTTTGCGGCGGCCCCGTTGATACAAATACAGCCGCTGCCCGCCTCCCCCTCCATTACATATGTAACAAGCCGGCTTCCGTTATTTATGTCGGCGACATGCACCTGCTCGTATTCAAACAATCCGGCCGCATCCATAAGCTCTTTGTCTATTGTAATGCTGCCCACATAATCCGGATTGGCGTCCGTTACGACAGCCCGGTGGATTTTTGATTTCAGCATATTAATCTGCATGCTTACTGCTTACCTCCTTCATCCAGACAAAAAATAAAATTATCAATAAGCCTTGTCTTGCCGATATACACGGCAGCAGCCACAAGCACGGTACCCGTTATTTTTTCTACGGGGGAAAGGGTTTTTGCATCCACAACCTCAACATAATCAACCGCGGCAAGAGGCTGTTTTTCTATTTCTGTTTTCATAGCAGCTTTTACATTCCCGGCGCTTCTCTCCCCACGCTTCAAAAGAGCTTTTGCACTCTCCAATGCAGAATATATTACGACAGCCGCCGCCCTTTCATCACTGCTGAGATAAGAATTTCTTGAGCTGAGCGCAAGCCCGTCCTTTTCCCTTAAAATGGGGCAGGATATTATTTCGATATCAAAGTTTAAATCCGATGTCATTTTACTGACAATAGCAAGCTGTTGTGCGTCCTTTTGCCCGAAATACGCCCTGTCGGGCGAAATTATGTTAAACAGCTTTGCAACCACCGTACAAACGCCCCTGAAATGATTGGGCCTTGTTTTCCCGCAAAGATTTTCATCCAGACTCTCAACATTGACAAACGCAAGGCTTTTATCCGGATACATTTCGTTTACGTTCGGGCAAAAAACAGCGTGAACCCCCGCGCTGCAGCACTTTTCTAAATCAGAACTTAAACTGCGCGGATATTTTTCATAGTCCTCATTCGGCCCGAACTGTATAGGATTTACAAAAATACTGACAACAACCCTGTTGTTTTCACGAGCAGCCCTTTCGACAAGGCTCATATGCCCTTCGTGAAGGCATCCCATTGTGGGAACAAACCCTATGGTTAAGCCTTTACTTTTCCATTCCTTTATTATTTCACGCATTTTAGTGATTTTTTCCGCTTTTACCATCAGCAATACCTCAATCCGTTAATATGAATAATCATCACCGGGGAATATACCTTCCCTTACTTCATTTATGTATTTGCTTATACCCGATTTTATGACCTCTCCCGCATTTGCATAGGATTTTACAAACTTAGGCTTAATATCGGAATAAATGCCCAGCATGTCATGCCATACCAAGACCTGCCCGTCGCAGTAAGCCCCCGCGCCGATTCCTATTGTCGGTATCGAAACCGATTTTGTTATTTCCTTTGCAAGCTCCTTAGGGATACATTCAAGCACTACCGCAAAAGCCCCTGCGTCTTCAAGGGCTTTGACCGCTTCAACCAGCATACCGGCTTTTTCTCTTTCCCTTCCCTGCACTTTAAAGCCGCCGAACATGTTAATTGATTGAGGAGTAAGCCCCACATGCCCCATAACCGGTATTTGGGCCTTTACTATCGCCCGCACCGCATCCAAAACCTCCGCGCCGCCTTCCAATTTAACAGCATGGGCACCACCCTCCTGCACCAGACTTCCTGCATTTTTCACCGCGTCATATACCGATGCCTGATACGACATAAAAGGCATATCCGCAATTACAAGTGCGTTTTGGGTGCCTCTTGATACCGCTTTTGTATGATGCAGCATATCCTGCATGGTAACCCTCAGCGTATTTTCATACCCGAGACAAACCATGCCGAGCGAATCTCCGACCAATAAAGCGTCTATGCCGCATAAATCGGCCAGCTTTGCGGACGGATAGTCATAAGCGGTAAGCACCGTTAACTTTTCACCGTTTTGCTTTGCATCTTTGAAAGTTATTACGGTTTTCTTCAAGAACCTCTCTCCCTTGTCAAGGCTTTAAGCAATAGAAGCTTTGCTAAAAAATTTTTAAAACAATTGTATCATAAATTTACCAAGAATTCTACTTTTTTATAAAATTTTTCCTAAGGAATAAGAGAACTAAGCCCTATATACCTAATCAAAAACTCCCCTATGAAAATCTTCACAGGGGGGGTGTAGGGTTTAAACACTCAAACTTATTTAAGATTGGACAACCCTTTTTGGATTTCCTCGTCCGACGGTGAATAGTTTTCCATTTCACCGCGGTTATAGCTTGCATACGCCCCGAGATCAAAATTCCCGTTGCCGGTAAGCCCGAACAGAATTGTTTTTGCCTCTCCTCTTTCCTTGCATTCCAAAGCAACATCCAATGCGGCCCTGATGGCATGAGACGATTCGGGTGCAGGCAATATTGCCTCATATTTTGCAAACAATACGGCAGCGTCAAAAACATCCTTTTGACCTACAGCCCTTGCCTCGTCGATATACCCGTCATGGTACAGCTTGCTGAGGGTGGGGGACATACCGTGATATCTGAGGCCGCCCGCATGTATGCTTGCGGGAATAAAATCGCTTCCCAGGGTATACATTTTCGCAAGAGGGGTAATACGGCCGACATCGCAATAATCATAAGCGTATTTGCCTCTTGTAAATGACGGGCAGGCAGAAGGTTCAACCGCAATAAAGTGTGGGTTTGCCTTGCCTGTCAGCTTATCCTGCATAAAGGCTGACATTAAACCGCCCAAATTGGATCCGCCGCCCGCGCAGCCTATAACATAATCCGGATATTCGTCAACCATTTCAAGCTGCATTTTTGATTCGATACCTATTATCGACTGGTGCAGCAAAACCTGGTTAAGCACCGAACCGAGGCTGTAACGGGTGTTTGGCGTGTTGAGCGCCATTTCAATCGCCTCACTGATGGCGGTCCCGAGGCTTCCGGTGTTTTCCGGATCCTTTGCAAGTATTGAGCGCCCTATTTCGGTTGTGTTGCTTGGGCTGGGGAAAACGTCGGCACCGTAAGTTTTCATTACTTCCTTGCGGTACGGCTTTTGGTCGTAGCTTATCCTCACCATATAAACGCGAAGCGGCATATTAAAATATGCACACGCCATTGACAAAGCGGTACCCCATTGCCCGGCACCCGTTTCCGTCGTAATCCGCTCAATACCCTGCTTTTTGTTGTAATAAACCTGGGCAATCGCGGAATTAAGCTTATGGCTGCCCGACGTATTGTTGCCTTCGTACTTGTAGTAAATACGTGCAGGAGTATCAAGCAATTTTTCCAGATTGTATGCCCTAATCAGCGGTGACGGACGATACTTTTTGTAATACTCCAATACTTCGTCGGGAATGTCGACATACCTTTCCAGTGTTACTTCCTGCTTGCATAACTCTTCCGCGAAAATCGGAGTCAGATCTTCAAACTCGGCCGGCTTCATTGTGGCGGGATTAATATAAGGCTCATGCTGCTCCGGCATATCCGCCCTGACATTGTACCATTGTTTCGGCATCCTGTCTTCCGTAAGCAAAATTCTGTTTGGAACCTTTTTTGACATAAAAAATACCTCCCTAAAAATCTTAGCAGAGAGGAAAAGAAAACGCACGGTATTTTTTTATACCCTCTTCTCAACTAATCTCATCTCAACTCTGCTTTTTTAAATATTAGCACAAATTACATCATATGTCAATAGTTTTTTGTAAATTTTTTTAAAAAAGCGTTCCGGCGCATAGCGTTTTCCAAAAGCGCCTCGTCTCGCCCCGCGAGGGAAAGCGAAGGCGGATTCATTCCGCCGGAGCGCGAAATTGCGCGTATTTTGCGCAATTTTCCATAATAAGTGAAAACAAAAAATGTCCGGACCGCATAGCAACGCCGATCCGGACACCTTTTCAGTTTAAAATTTATAAGCGGGACGGAATATTATTTTTTTAAGCTGCGCTCCGCAATTTCAATTGCTTTGGAAACCATATTGCCGCAATTACGGGAGCTTACGCTGCCCCATCCTTCATTTTTTACGGTTTCGTACACTCCAAGTTCCTTTGCAATTTCATGCTTTAACGCTTCGGACATTTTAGCTCTGTTCATTAATAATTCCCCCCGCTATTATTATGCTCGGCATCAAAAGGTTTAATCAATGTAAAATATGGCTTTTTAAATTGTCAATGTTCCGTTTTCGTTCTCTAAAAGTATGAGTATTTTTTCTTCATTTCCATTCTCGACATTGATATATACCAAAAAGTTTTTATCGTTATGCCTGCCTTTGAGCTCATAGCAAAAAACTTCTTTCCCGTTTTCCAAAGGAATCATTGCTTTGTTAATATCCGATATCTCTATTGCGGAATTTACCTTGCCGCGCGCCTCTCCTTCGCTTATTGATTCCGCCGGAAGCTGCCTTTTGTCCAAATGGTTGGTAATGTACCCATGAGCCTCAAATCCTATCATTTCACCCGTATCAAGCGCAATTTTTACTTTGATCAAATCGGTATAAATAACATAATCGCCTTGCTTGAACGCATAGTTAATCAGTACGGTGTTCCCTTCCCTTTGGTAATAGCTTTCAAACATGTTTTGATACCCGTTTCTCGCAAGAAAATCCCTTGCGGCCATTGCGGCATCCTGAACCTCCATTTGTGCCTGCTCCGGCTGCCTTTCATCAAGTACAAGCAAAACATGCCCCCCATTTTTAGTTACCTCCGCATATATTTGCCTGTCCTGAACCGAAGCCGTGCATGAATACGTCAGTATGTCTCCGTTGCTTTCGCCCGTTATTTCAACGGATGACACCTTGTCGGCACCGATAAAATTCATTAGTCGGGCCTTTGCCTCATCTTCACTGATTTGCGGTGCGTCTTGAATCATCCGGGGCTTTCTGTTTCTGACATGCTCCGAAAAGGGGCCGTCGTATATAAGCGAGGCATATTCCGAAAACCCGTTTTCAATTTCCGACATGCTTTTATCAAAGCTTTGTTCCCCGCCGCCGGTAATTTTTGAAGTTATATTGCTAAAGCTTCCGAAACGAAGAACGCCTCCGAACATTTCGCTTTCCATTTGCTGCAGTTTTTCATTAAGGTTTGCGGAATATTTCTGGAGCTCGGAAAGCCGGTTTATTTCTTCGCTTGTAAGCTTTTCCCCATTTTCCGCTTTTTTTGACAGTGAGTATGTGTAATCGCCCACCTGTGATAAAAAATTAGCCGTATTGTCAAGCTCGGCATTTGAAACGGGAAGCTGCCCCAAATTTGCCTGTGCAAACGCCGCATGTCTCCATAAATCAACCGCGAGCGCGGACAGCTGAGACGGCGCGTTGGCCACTATGGCTTTTGTAAGGGTGGCATCCAGATTATTTACATAGTGCACAAGATCGGTAAACGCGCGCTGGTATCCCCTTTCGACCTGGTCTTTAAAATCAATCGAGCGCTTGTATTGGTATATCCCAAAGCCTGCTATTACAGCCGTCACCACAAGCACTATGCTGTACATATGGCGATCGGACAGCCTTCCTTTAATATCTTTGAGTTTTTCTCTGAATTTCATAATCTACCTCCGTTTTATTTGGCAAACTTGTGTTTGCCGATTGTCTTTACCACCGGCCTGTTATATATCCACTGATTAGTGGTTTTTGCCGGATTGTAATAGTAAATTGCACCGCCGGTGGGGTCCGAGCCGTTCATTGCTTCGCGGCATGCCTTATAAACCTGGGAGTTTTCATCAATCGGCACATTTATCTGCCCGTCCGAAACGGCGGTAAACGCTTGCGGCTGGTATATCACGCCGCTTAAGGTATTGGGAAATGACGGGTGCTTTACCCTATTGAGTATAACCGCCGCAACCGCCACCTGACCTATATAGGGCTCTCCTCTTGCTTCACCGTTAACACATCTTGCAAGCAGCTGGGTATCGTTATTTGTATTCGAACCGTCCGAACCGTTAGCCGTTTGCAGGGCGGGGCCGTTTGTTAACGAAGAAATAATAAAAGAACCTGCAACAAATATCCAGCATAAGATAATTAAAGTGTTTCTTTTCATAAAAAACCTCCTGATATGCATCTGTAACATGTATTTTATACTAAACTGCAATGAGTATTTTTATTTTTAGCAAAAATAATGTAATTATTCTTTAAAAAGCATTTAATTGAAACAATGATTTTTTACGAATTTGGGTTATTTTATTGAAAAAGCGGCAATAATAACCTTAATATTTGTAAATTATTTTCCTTTACATATCATGAAAAATATGGTATACTATGCATAGTTTTTGTGTTTGTTAATCTGGCGCAAACTGTAGGCCGATTTAATATAAATATGCAGTAAAAAGAGGTGTGTTTAAAAATGGGCGAAAAAGAAGAATTAATCAGAATAAAGAAAGCACTGCAAAATAACATAGGCAAAAAAGTACGTCTGACAGCACGAAAAGGCAGGAAAAAATCCATCGTGAGGCAAGGCATAATAGAAGAAACCTTTCCGAGTATTTTCATCGTAAAGCTGGAGGGTACATTGGGACAATCGGGCGTATCAAGACGTGTTTCTTACAGCTATACCGACATACTTACAAAAGCAATAGAGGTAGCCCGTTGTTAGTTTAATGCGCTAAATAAAAACACCCGTCCTTATTTTAAAAGCGGGTGTTTTTTTCATTTAAAATTCATATAAAAACTCCGGGCTTCGAGCATAATACTAATCTCTTTTCATAACAGTAATACTCATCTTTAATCCGTGATTGTCTTCAGGGGGATTTTCAGGGATTGTTTTAAAACCATTCTTAAGGCCAAGTAAACCTATAACAGCCAAAACGCTTGCATCAATGATATCATCTGTCGCAACATCTTTTTTAGGAAATTTAATTTCACTTAACATCTTATTAATATTAAAATACTGCCTTAAAGCATTTATTCTTTCGAATTCACCATCAGCTGATTTTTTATTATATTTGCAAGGACTGCCAATGATTTCTGCAAAACAAACCTCCGGATGAGACTCATGCAGGCAGTTAGTTGCATATTTGTGGTCCAATAAAAATTCATCAACCTCTTTTATTTTAGGAGTAATTGCGTAGCTTTGTTTTGATAGTCCTTTACCAGTAAGCTCTTTATTCATTCTTAATGCTTCTTTATAAGAATTTGTATAAATAGCTTTTCTCGCAGGCACAGGAAAAACGCTGGATCCTCTATTTGGCTGTAGCATTCTTCTTATTAATTTGTCACACAGTCTTTCATCAGTTCCATTCTCTAATAGACCAATAGGCATATCAATTAAATAAATATCTGCTTTTACATTTAAAATTTGATCAATGTTTTTAATAAGCTCCGCGTTATAATCGCCTAAGCTATTAATTGAAACAACAACCCAGCCATATTTGCAACTATCAATACCAACAGAAGTATGCAACTTATCGTTATTTGACAACCTGTTTAATACTCTTAAAAACTCGTTTTCAATCTCTTTCGTGTCTTTAAAGTCAAAATCAAAGTTTGCATATTTATCAGGTTTATCAGACAACATGGGCACATTATGTAACGCTTCAAACTCATACCATAAAACTGTGTATTATCGGCTCCTATGTTATTACATCGTTGCAAAGTAAAACAAATTTGTATATTATTTAAACAGTAATGTAACGGAAATACATATTAAAACTGCGATTATGATTATTGTTAGGCATCCGCTACCTGATCCGCTCGGTGTTCTTGAACTACCGTTACTGCTTCCGGTAGCCATTTTGTAATTCATGTAATCATTTACGCCCATAAAGCAAATATTGCTATTTGTTAAGTATGTCAATAAAACGATTGTTTTAAATTTTTTTAGGTTTTTCTTTATTAAAGCATTAATTTTCATAGCAAAACCTCATTTATTTATATTCATATAGAAAGCTAATTCTATAACATCCAATGATTTGTAGGAGCAGGAATCAATATCACTAATTAGAATTTTGATTAAATGACTTTTCCATATCCTCGGCCACCGTCATCAAACCGCCAAATAAGGCATCTGTAAATGTTTCATCCACAGCTGCTTTCCATGTTTTTTCAACTTCAACAACCTTTATATCAACTGTGTTTGTTACAGTTGCCAAATCCGATTTGCTTACACTTTGAATGAATGATTCTTCCATTTTCTTATCCATTTCTTCATCACTTAATTGCTGTTCTTCGGGGGTAAATGCATTGGAAAAAGCAAATTGCATAGCATTAGTAAAGAATTCACCCATAACAGGCTTCATATCAATTGCTGTAATCTCGGTTTTCACCATGACAGTTTGGTTGTCAATTTTTTTCGAAGAAATAATTTTATAATTAAGCTTATCAAATAAGTTTTTCATAAACATTTCGGCATTACCTGTAAGGCTTTCCTTATCATCAGACAAATCTAATTCATCCAGATCAACATAAGTTTTTGCTGTTTCGAAATCAAGAATTTTAAATGCATCAAACATTCCTGAAACTGTTTTTTCTGCCTTCTGAACCTCCCCGCAACCAGTGAGGCTTAGTAGTAAAACAAAAATAGAAAGCGACAGGGACATTATTTTTATAACTTTTTTCATCATCAAAACTCCTTATTATCGAAATGACTTTTCATATTATTTCAATACGGCATTTTCCATTTTCTTTTGCGCGATACAGCGCATTGTCCGCGCGCTTGAGCAGGCTGTCGAGGGTGTCGCCCTTTAAATATTCCGCAACTCCGAAGCTTATTGTGATTTTTTCTTCAAATATGTATTTGCATGACAAAACACAAGACAAAAGCTTGTTACACAACCCTGCCGCCATACGCTTGTCCATCCGGTCGCAAACAATTAAAAATTCCTCGCCGCCCCACCTTCCGACAAGTCCGATTTCATGGCAGCCTTCTTTAAGGGCATGTGCAACATCGACCAGGACGGAGTCCCCTGCCATATGTCCGTATTTGTCGTTAATGCTTTTAAAATTATCCAAATCCCCCATTACAATCGAAAAAGTTTCAAAACCGGCGGCTGCTTTTTTTATATTGGCGCTTAATACTTCGTCAAGTTTTATCCTGTTGTAAAGCCCTGTCAAATAATCGGTAACGATAAGGCCTTCAAGCTCTTCGTTTTTTTCCCTCAGTGCCTTTACCGCCTCCGCCCTGCATGTT
The DNA here is from genome assembly GCA_001604215.1 of Clostridiales bacterium Firm_18. Classification (GTDB taxonomy): domain Bacteria; phylum Bacillota; class Clostridia; order Monoglobales; family Firm-18; genus Firm-18. Next base: position 20,759 of record LVAX01000078.1, on the reverse strand, counting down.
TCAAAATAGCCGATAACAAAAACAAGTACTAACGTCGCACCCGAAATGTTGACAATGCATGCAACCTTCGAATCCTGATCATCCCATTTTGCATATTGTGACATCATAAATACAAGCATGTATATACAAAATAAACCAACCACTAAATTTGCCCTTTTCCCGTCAAGAAGAAAGTACACCACCGGAGGATAAATGCACATCCAATAAAACGCATAATTATTTTTTCCCGCCAATGCAAAAAAAGCAAGCATTGTTGCCGTCAAAATAAATACGGTAATGTTTGTTGTAACTGCAATATTTTTCGTTATAAGATAAAAAATAATAACGGCAAGTGCCAGCAACGCAGCAACTGCCTCGGCAATTCCAATAGAAATAAAATTTCTATGATATTTAAATACAATATTTATTATTGAATAAAACGAGCAGGTAATAAATGTCGCAAAAAGCACAAAAAGCAGCAGAGATTCTTGTCTAAAATAAGGCTGTTTGTTTTTATACTGACCACTAACTGCACATTTTTTTTGCAATTTAGAGTTCATTTGTTTTCAACCTTCTTTCGGACCTGTTTATAATTCTATTATAATCTATATAATAGATTTTGTCAATTATTGTTATTAAAAAAGTTGCCTTCAACGGACATTAAACAAAAACATATCCGAAAAATTCTCCAAAAACGCGAAAATATAATACAAAGCTGCAATTTGCAGCTTTGTGTAAAACTTAATCAAGTTCTTCCAATAATCTCGCGGTATGGAATCCTTGATGAACCGCGTCGATAATTTTTGCGGGAACAACATAATCTCCAATCGAATACACCTTTTTAATAGTTCCCTTCAGTGCCTTTTCCAGGCTCTTGTCGCAACAATATCCGACGGAAACTATCAGGGTATCGCAAGGAATATCCTTTTGTTTCCCGCTTTCATCAACCGTTACTTTACCCCTATCGGCGGAAACAACGGTGGAAGAAGTCATTATTTTAATATTTGAATCCGAAAGCAGTTTTCTGATGGCAAGATCATTGTTTGTCGCATGCTTTACCGTCAGTAGCACATCGCTTAGCTTTTCAACTATTGTAACGTCCTTTCCCTTGTAATAAAGATGCAAGGCAGCCTCACAGCCAACAATGCCCCCGCCCAAAACAACTGCTTTTTCTCCGGCGGGCTGGTCATTCATCAGCATACGGGTAGCTTCCATCACCTGTATTTTTTCCATCCCCGGTATTTCGGGAATAACCGGCCTGGCACCCAACGCAATGATTACCGCATCGGGATTTTTCTTTATAACGTCATCCACTCCGGCTGTTTTGTTCACCTGAACTTTTACATTGCTTTTGTATAACTGTATTTTTAAATATTCAAGGTATTTGCCCACAGCCTCTTTGAATTTAGGCGCCCCCGCCGCTTTTAAAGCGCCGCCGAGTTTATCGGATTTTTCCCACAATTCCACATCAAAGCCGCGCTGTGCCGCGGTGATTGCAGCCGTCATCCCGCCCGGGCCGGCTCCTAATACCAAAACGGACAGTTTATTGTCGGTGTGCGATAAATTATAATCTCTTTCCATGCCCATTCGGGGATTTACCGTACAAGCCATTCTTTGGTTTTGAAGATTTGTGTATATACATTCATTGCAGCCTATGCACGGCACAATATCCTCAAAGCGCCCCTGCTTTACCTTGGCGGGCCAATGGGGATCCGTAAGGGCGGGATGCCCCAGTCCGATTAACTCCGCCAATCCTTCCCTGACAACCCTTTCGGCCAAAACAGGGTCCCCTAACTTTCCCTGAACAAGCAAAGGCGTTTTTATCCCCGCTTTTTTAGCCGCTTCGGCCAAATAAAGCTGAACCCCATCCTCTTGATATACCGTTGTTACGGCATTATACCAGCATTCATAAGTTCCCAAATCAAGGTGGAAAGCGGTAAACCCTGCATCGTCAAGGACTTTAAGCATTTCTATGCCCTCATCAAGGGTTCTTCCTCCTTCGATTTGATGGTCGGGAGTAAGCTTAATTATCAAAGGGAAGTCCCTTCCGCAGTTTTCCCATACGGCATCGCGCAGCTCATACACTATCCGCAGCCTGTTTTCAAGGCTGCCCCCGTATTCGTCTGTACGCTTATTCCACAGCGGCGTCAGGAACTGGTCGATTAAGTAGCCGCCGTACGCATGTATTTCAATTGCATCCGCACCCGCGTTCTTTGCAAGACGTGAAGCGTAACCGAACTTTCCGACAAGGAATTTTATTTCTTCCTTGGTGTACGGCGTGCAGATTAAATCGGGAAAGAAAAACGAAGGTATGGCACTGGCCGATTTTGGCGCGGTAAAAGGGTCTATAAAGGATACCCTGCCCAAACCAAGCGAAAGCTGAGAACATACCTTAGCCCCGTAATGATGCACCTTTTCACATAAAATAGAAAGACGTGTGGCTTGAGAGTATGTTTCCAGAACATTGGGCATCGGTGCATACTCGAATCTTGTGGTAACCATGGTGGCTGTGGGATATATTAAACCGAAACCGCCTCTTGCACGTTCAACGTAGTATTCAATTTGACGGTCGGAATATCCCCCGTCGGAATCTGTATGGGAAAACCCCATAGGGTCCATAACAATCCGGTTTTTCAGCTCCAGATTACCTATCTTTACTTCTTCAAATAAGGTTGGCATAATAACTCTCCCTTTGAAAAATTATTCATAGTTTTCATAGTTATTATTGCAAACCTTTGAATTTTTATACCGCTCCGGCCTTGCTGAATTTTCGCTCTTATCAGGCATTATGAAGCGCTCAAAAAGTGCTGTGCGCTCTAAAGCTTTTTTAACTTACAGGATGGGATTTAAGCCAGGGTATAATGTCATCAACGCTGTCAAGGATTTCATCGGCCCAAAGATGAACCTCGCTGCTTTCACCTTTGTTTGGATGTCCTGCGATAATCGAGCGTTTGCCCATGCCTACCCCGGCCGCCCAATCGGCGGTTGCGTCTATTCCGCAGGGAAGGATTAATATAATAAGGTCGGCGCTTGCTATGGCCTGCCGGTTTTCATTGACGGCATCCCGCCATTGCTTCCGGTCAAGGTACTCTTTATAGACGTGTACGGACGGGTCGAATTGCTCGGGAAACATTTCCGGCGGAGGCGCATATACTTTTCTGTTATCGGAATCCGTAAAGTCAAAAACCTCATGCCCGCACAACCTTAAATCTTTGGCGAGAGCGCGCACCAAAGCGCGGTTTTTCCATGACGTGCTTATATATATCTTCATAATTACTCTCCGAATCAGTTTGAATATTTTAAATAATGATTGAAGTTTTGGATAGCCCATTCTTTGTTGTACACATGATTTTTCATGGACTTTGGGTCGTGTATCGAAGCGCAATATGCCGTGCGGCGCCCTTCTTCAAGCTCTTTAAACGTTTCAATATACTTCCACTTATACTTTTTTACAAACGATTCGTTTTTGTTAAGCATTTTACTTAAGGAAAAGCAGGTATTTACACTTCTGCTGAGCTTGCAAACATCCTTGCCCCGGCACTTGTCGCATGCTAAATATTGTGTCATATCAATTTCTACCGTCGTTAAAAACCCGGCGGTAAAATTGGTATAATGGACAACCCTTGGGGAAAGCTCGGCATCACCGTAGCCGTTTTCTTCGCTCCAATAACCTATTTCATTAATAAGCTCGGGCCTTAAAGCCTGCAGCTGCCCCGGCACGAAATCCATTATCTCGTCAATTGCCGCATTTTTAAGTTCCAAATATGAAGCGTTACTTTTTACTCTCGGTATAACTGGAGGCATAAATCTCGGATATGGATTGTCCCGCATTGTACCCAACACGCCCACCTCGGGAAATTCCCTGAAAACATCCATAAAACACGACAGCCAGCCGTCGGTTTTAATATATACGTCGCTGTCAACGTTTATAAAATACTGGTCGGGCTTCCTTTTGGACAGTGCGTAATTGAGCGCGTAAATCGGCCCTAAGTTTTTTTTGAAGCGAGTTTTGGACTTGATACGGTCGTCACTTAGGCTCATAATGTAATCCCAACTGTTGTCCTTTGAGTTGCAATCAATGATATGCAGCTCAAAATCCTCATCCGATTCAAGCATCCTGCTTAAATTTCTTATTGTAAGACCAAGGCGGTTAAAGGTTACGTAATTTATAAACGGCGGACTGGGAGCGAAGCCGTCTTTTTTTTCATCGTCAAATGTTATTCTTTCTCTGATATTGTCAAGGATTGCATGCTCATCGGCATAATCGGAGGTTTCATCTATGCCCTCACTGCCCGGCGGCTTATTTTTGCCGGATTCGCTGAATACTAAATTTTTGCCGACAATATCGTATGGCAAGCCCGTGTCAGCCTTATTAAAGCTGAAGCTCTTGTCGATGTTGCTGAAAGACTGGGTTCTGCCGGCGGAGGGGTTTTCGTCGGCTTCATTGGTTTCTAAATCTTCATTGATAATATCCTTGCTTTTATCTTCCTTGCCGAAAAATATGTCTTCCGTTATTTTTCTGATACTTTTTCTCAAACTATCGATTATATTTGAAAAAGATTGTTTCACAAAATCAGTCCTTTCGGGTTTTTGATTATCAGGTTTTATGATACAATATTTCACTGGTTTTAAATTTAATCGGTTTTGCGGGCACCCCGACTGCGGTGCAAAAATCCGGTATGTCATCAACCGCCACGGCTCCGGCGCCTAATATGCTCCATTTGCCCACCGTTGTTTTTGGTATTACAACAGCTTTCGAGCCTATTTCACACCCTTCGCGGACGCAAACGTTTCCTGACAGGATAACATCCCAATACAGGGAAGAATAATCCCCTATAACGGTATCATGCCCGATGCCGCAGGCAGGGTTAATCAATACATGATTGCCTATTTTCACATTAACGGATATTAAAGAATCTGAGCAAACGATACAGCCAATCCCAAGATCGGAAAATTTGCTTATTTTTGAACCGGGATGTATCAGGTTTGCAAAATCTATATTATAAGCCGACACTCTGTTTATAAGGCCGTATCTATCGACGGGATTTCCTACGGCGCATACTATGCACAGCTTTTTATTGCTGTTTTTTTCAAGCCAGGCGAAATTGCCCAGAACAATATTGTTATTAATAACCGTTCCTTGCTTTTCGGGGGTTTCGTCAATATATCCCAGCAGGTTCCATACTTTTTTATCCGCGTTAATATCTTCAATAAGCTGCGCAACCTCCCTCCCGAGGCCGCCGGCCCCTATGATTACTATATCTTTCATAAATCCTACCCCACTAAATTTTTTGCCTTGCATATTTGATTATTTCGCAGATTTTTTCAACATCGCTGTCCGTCAGCCTTCCGTGGAGCGGAAGGGCAAGCACCTCTTCGGCAGCTTTGTTCGCAACGGGAAGCATTGACCGGGAAGCCGATAGAATATCTTTGCAGCATTGGAAGTTACTGCAAAGGGGATAAAAGTACTTTCTTGAAATTACATTATATTCCCTTAACCTATCAAAAAGTTCATCGCGGGACAACCCGTATATGTCTCTGTCCACCCTTATAACAAAATACGCATAATTATGAGTAACCCCCTCTAAGTCTTTGCCGGCGGTTATTCCGGGGACTTCTGCAAGCAGTTCGCGGTAAAGGTTTGTAAGCACTTTCCTTCTGCCGATTTCGCCTTCCGCTTTTTTAAGTACCAGTATACCGACCGCCGCCTGAACTTCGTTCAGCTTTCCGTTGATTCCGGGCTCAATGACGTTCCCGCCATCTTGCAGCCCGAAGTTCCTTAAAAAATCCGCTCTTTCTTTCAGGCCGGGCTTATTGTAAACCAGTGCCCCGCCTTCAATTGTATGATAAACCTTTGTGGCATGAAAGCTAAGCATTGAAACATCACCAAAAGACGAAACGGATTTGCCGCCTGTTTTTACCCCGAACGCATGCGCCGCGTCATATAATACGCTAAGATTATATTTGTCCGCAATCTGCTGTATTTTTTCCGCATTGCACGGGTTTCCGAACACGTGCACGGGCATAATTGCCGTAGTGTCCTTTGTTATCAAGGCTTCAATCTTATCGGGATTTATGTTTAACGTGTCCTCTTCAATATCGCAAAAAACCGGTTTCAAATTGTTCCACATAAGCGAAGTGATTGTTGCGGCGAATGTAAAGGGGGTTGTTATTACCTCGCCCGACAACCTTAAAATTTTATACGCTATCTCCAACGCGGTTGTTCCGCTTGAAAAAACGGAAAGATAATCCGCGCCGAGAAAACCGGCCAAATCCCTTTCAAGCCGTTTGACCATACCGGCGTTGTTGGTTAGTTGATTGCTGTCCCATATTGATTTTATCATTTCGTTGATTTCGTATATGTCGGGCAGCAGGGGTTTGGTGATGTACAGTGGACTTTTAAACGGTTCTATCAAATTTGCGCCTCCTTGCTTGTATATGTCGGATTGAATTTTTTAATTTGCATTTTCAATATAAAAGCGAAAATTCTCCAATGCCCATTCCATATTGAATATATGGGACGACATTGAAGCATAATCATGGGATGATGCGCAATAAACCGGGCGTGTGCCGTTGTCAAGATCGGCTATTGTTTCATAAAGCTTCCACCTGAAATTTCTTTTAAAATCATCATTTTTATACAGCCTCCGGTAATTCGTAAAGCATGTCTGACCGGAGTTATACAACTCGCACCGGTTTTTGTACTTGCATTCACCGCATTTTATTGCCTGCGGCATTTTTATGCTTATATTTTTTACAAAACCGGTTTTGAAATCGGTGTAATTGTTTATCCTGTAGCAAAGCTCTATGTCGCCGAAGTAATTTTCTTCGGACAAATAGCCTGTTTCTTCAATAAGCTTCGGGCTCAAACACATGCAGCATCCCGGCACATAATTGCGCATGGCGTCCGGGCGCGTATTTTTTATCTGATAATAAGATACACCGCCTTTTCTTTTGTGTATTGCGGGCGGCAGCGCATTCGGGTCGGGATATCCTTTTTCCACACCCAAAAGGCCGACATCGGGAAATTTCTTGAAAACCTTTAAAAACCGGGTTATCCAGTCCTTCGTCTCAATGTATACGTCGTTATCCACGGAAATGAAGTATTGATCGGACCTTCTTTTCATAAGGTTGATATTCAGCGCATAAATCAGCCCCACATTTACACCAATCCGCGTTTTGCTTATAATCCGCTCATCGTCTAAGCTTTGGATATAGTCCCATGTCCCGTCAGATGAATTGTTGTCTATTATATGCATTTCGAAATCATTCGTTGTGTCAAAAATCGACGCTAAATTTTTAACCGTTAGGCCTAATCGATTAAACGTAACATAACTGAGCAGCGGTGGCGAAGACATTATATCATTCCTTTCATACTCGAAATATTTATTTACCTTATATATTATGATGGCATAAATAATTTGTTACTTCACCATTTAGAATTTTAATGAATATTATGTAGATAGATGTCGTGATTTGCATTTTGAAAATAAGGAGCGATTGTGTGAAAGCTTTAATTTTAAGCGGAGGCTCGGGCAGCAGGCTAAGACCGCTTACCTATACAAATGCAAAACAACTGCTGCCATTAGCGAACAAACCGATATTGTATCACATAATAGAAAAAATTGTTAAATCGGGCATACGCGATATTGGTATAGTCGTCGGCGATTCCCGCGAGGAAGTGGAGCGCACGGTCGGGCACGGGGGAAGATGGAATGTCCGCATCAGTTATATTCATCAATCAATGCCCTTAGGGCTTGCCCACGCCGTTAAAACAGCATCGGAATTTATCGGCGACGAAGATTTTCTGATGGTATTGGGGGATAACGTCTTCGGCACGGATTTTAAGCCGCTGATTAAAAATTTCTATGACAACAAAGCAAACACATCAATTTCTTTGTACAAAGCGGCAGACCCGTCCCAATTCGGCGTGGCGGTGGTTGAAAACAACCGGATTGTAAAGCTTGTTGAAAAGCCTAAGACGTTTATAAGCGATTTAATAATTACCGGAATATATGTTTTTGACAAAAGCATTTTTTCTGCCATTGACATTATCAAACCCTCCCGAAGAAATGAACTGGAAATAACCGATGCCATTGAAAAACAAATAGAAATGGGAGGAAAAGTAACATTTAACATTTTAAAAGGCTGGTGGAAGGACACCGGAAAACTGCACGACATGTTAGAAGCAAACAGGCTGGTGCTTGACGGAATGAAAGCCGAATACAAGGCTGTTCAGGCAGAAAACTCCGTTTGTACGGGGAAACTATGGATTGGAAAAAACGTTGTTATAAAAAACAGCAATATTGCGGGCCCCGTTATTATAGCGGATGATGCAATTATAACAAACAGCTATATCGGCCCTTATTCATCCATAGGAAAAGCGGTAAAAATCAACGATTGCGAGATTGACAACTGCATTATCCTCGAATCAGCCTTTCTTGACGGTATAGACCGGAGAATAAGCGGCAGTCTTATCGGAAAAAACGTCGTGATTAAATCTTCCGAAAAAAGGCCGTATTCAAATATTTTTCTTTTAGGTGACAACAGTGAGATTTATTTTAAGAACAATTATTAGCAAAGAAATTAAAAAGGAAGGAAATGGGGTTTAAAATGAAAGTTTTGCTTGTAACAGGCGGAGCCGGATTTATAGGCAGTAACTTTATCAAATATTTTTTAGAAACACAAAAGGACTTTACAGTTGTCAACTATGATAAACTGACTTACGCCGGCAATCTTGATAATTTAAGGGAAGTCGAAAATAATCCCCGGTATGTTTTTGTAAAAGGCGATATTTGCGATACGGATAAAGTAAGCTGGGTATTAAATAATTTCAAGCCGGATTATATTATTAACTTTGCCGCGGAATCACATGTGGACAGGAGCATAGACGAACCTTTGGTATTTGGCCGGACGAATGTTATCGGAACTCTGAACCTGCTCCAATGTGCGCATAGCTTTTGGCAAAAAAACAACTGCGAAAACAAGAGGTTTTTGCAGGTTTCCACGGATGAGGTTTACGGGAGCATAGAAAATGATACCGACTATTTTACGGAGTCCTCCGACCTCCTGCCGAGCAGTCCCTATTCGGCCACAAAAGCAGGAGCCGATTTGCTTGTACGCGCGTTTTCAATAACGTACGGAATGCCGGCGATAATCACAAGATGCTGTAATAATTACGGGCCTTACCAGCATAAAGAAAAGTTCATTCCCAAATGTATTTCCCATGCGCTGAGCGGCAAACCCATACCCATATACGGTGACGGCCTCAGCATAAGGGAATGGATCCATGTATCGGACCATTGCGCGGCAATAACCAAGGCATTGTTTTACGGAACCCCCGGCGAAATCTATAATATCGGAAGCGGGGAAGAAATATCGAATATAGACATGGCAAGGATGATTCTGGGTATTTTGGGAAAACCGCAGGATGCTGTAATAAAAGTCAGTGAAAGGCCCGGCCACGACAGGCGCTATGCGCTCAACAGCAGCAAGGCAAACAGCGAGTTAAAGTGGTCATGTAATTATAAATTAAGCGACGGAATTGCCAAAACAGTTTTATGGTACAAAGAAAACCAATCGTGGTGGGACAATTAATCAAGTCAGAAAAAAGCGGCTCCCTGCATATTGGATTTGCCAACATACAGGAGCCGCCCTGTTTATTCGGAATTTTATTAAATTAATAATTTTTTGCCCTGCGCTGGAAGTATGCTTTTGGATGTGCGCATACCGGGCATTTTTCAGGTGCATGGTCTCCGTAGTGTATATGGCCGCAATTCAGGCATATCCATTCAACGTTCTCCTCAGCGTTAAAAACCTTGTTGTCTTTAACGTTACCGAGCAGTGCGTTGTACCTTTCTTCATGTTCCTTTTCTATTTTTGCCACGCCTTCAAACAATGCGGCAATATCGTTAAAGCCTTCTTCGCGCGCATCCTTGGCGAAGTTCGCATACATTTCGGTCCATTCATATCGTTCACCGTTTGCGGCATCCGCAAGGTTTGTTTGCGTATCTGCAATTTCGCCGCCTTCTTGCAGCAGTTTGAACCAGATTTTAGCGTGTTCCTTTTCATTGTTGGCTGTTTCCGTAAAGATATTTGCAATTTGCTCAAAGCCTTCTTTTTTTGCTTTTGAAGCGTAATATGTGTACTTATTTCGCGCCTGAGATTCACCCGCAAAAGCGTCCATAAGGTTTTTCTCCGTTTTTGTTCCCTTTAAATTTTTCATAAATAATCACTATCCTTTCTTTTTTGGTCTTGCACTATTATACTATCCGGCCCGGGTTTTGTCAACTCTCCTAAACCAGCCTTTTCACAATTTGGCTGACCTTGTCCGCCTGTTCCTTCTTTAAATATCCCGCTTTAACATTTATGGTTATGCTCCGGCCGGCGGGGATTGTTTTAACCTGCCCCTTTTCTTTGGCATACACATATCCTTTATGCTCCCCCGTCGCAGGCAGAACCATACCGAGGGCATCCTCGTCAATTGTGCGTGCAATCCAGCGCACTCCGCAGGGCAGCTGATCCGGACGGAAAGCCACATAATATGCGTCCCCTTCCGGCATAACCTGCATACAATGCGCATAGCCGGCTTCGTCGGCATTATAGTCTATGGCAAACACAATTTCCGGGTCGTATATCTGGCAGCTTGAGTCTATAACATTGTGCAGCCTGGGGTCCTCCTGGATTTTGTCCATATATTCCCTCAAGCGCGCCGCTTTATCCGCGGGCATATTAGCGGGAATATCCTTATGCACCTTCACATGGGCGGGGTCGGGTACGGCACTGTATACAAGCTGCGAACCGTCAAAGGGCCGGTAATTGATATGGCACAAATACATGTACTCCATGGGCTTTTGGCGCAAATTAGTAACTTTCATGGATATATCCGCAACGGTTTCTTGTTCATATAGCTTAACCTGCGGCTCAAAAATATAGTTAACGTTAAAAGCAACCCGGTAATTTACCGCCCCCCCGACAGCAATGTAATTGCCGCCTCCGTCACTGCCTATTTCAACATATGCATTATCATAAGGTATATTGGGCAGCTCGCCGTGGAGAGGATGGGTGTCCTCCCTGCCCGGAACGCCCATGGCGGTCAGCCCGCAGTGCAGCATAAACCCACCGTATGTTGAAAGATAATCCGAGGTTTCGACCGGCTCGGGGAAAGTGGATTTCATAACAAGCTCCTTGCCGCAGAAATTGGCACTCCAGATTTGCTGGCCTTTAAAAGGCAAAATTATCATCTCACCGTTTAAATTTTTGATTTTTACCGCACACACCCCGCTTTTATAGCGAAAAGCGGTTGCCGAAAGGTTCTCCGCCTGAAGCAAAACAAATTCGCTTTCACCGAAAAACCTCTTGCTTAGGTTCAGCCTTACTGTTTTCATTAGCCATCAACCTCCTTACTTGAAATAAAAGCGTTCCGGCGCGTAGCGCTTTCCGGAACGCTACATTGCGCCCCGCGAGGGAAAGCGCAGGCGGAATTCATTTCCGCCGTAGCGTGAAATTGCGCGGATTTTGCGCAATTTCCAAAAAATTAAAAATATATATAAACCGCACAAAAACAAAAGGCAAACCTTTGTTTTAGTGCGGTTTTAAAATTAATTATAAATTAATAAATAATCCTGCGTGCACATTTCAGCCGCTTGCCGTAATTTGAGCCCCAAAGGGAAGTAATGCTTACCGGTGTACCCGTTTGAACGGAATGAATAAAATACCCGTCCCCTATGTATATACCCACATGCCCGTATGTTTGGCTTGAATTGGAAAAAATCAAAAGGTCACCCGGCAAAAGTTCCTCCCACGGCACACCTATTCCGTTTTGTGTCTGCCCCGCCGCGGTTCTGTTTAATTTATATCCGAAGTGAGCGTATACATATGTGGTAAAACCCGAACAGTCAAAGCCGGTTTCGGGAGAGCTTCCCCCGTACTTATATTTATAACCCAAGTATTTCTTGGCAAATTCAACTACCTGTTCGCCCGTTGTGGGGCTTGTCCTGTCAACACGGTCGCCGGAGCGGCTTAATGCTTCTTTTCTTACCGTTACATACTGTGCGCATACAAACCCTTCCGTATCGTTGTATACTGCGCTGTACCATCCGTTATCCCAGCCCGTTATGGTAATAACGCTGCCGTTGGGAATAACACAAATTACCGGATTGTTTGTTCCCGGACCGGTTCTGAAATTAAGACCGCCGTTTGCCCTGACCAGTCCAGTATCCGCGCTTGCCGTTACGGTAAGCAGCAATATCAATGCAGATACGGCAAGACCTAATTTAATCATCTTCTTTAGTAAATCCACCAAACCACTCCCCGCTTAGACATAAGAGAGCCAAGCTTTATATGCCTAACCCCGAAATTTAATTGTTTGTATCATTATACCTGCAAAATAAAATTATGTCAAACCTTTTTTTGTAATATGTTTGTAACATAAAACAAAAAAACCTTCCGAGCGCATTGGTTAAATGCATTCGAAAGGTTGTAAACAAAATGTAAACAAATTTTATGAATTTTCCGACAATGCTTCTTCAAGCCAGAATTCGCCTACGTCAAGCGCAGAAAAAAGCCCGTCGCGCTCGGCCTTTTTCAATACTTTTTCCTTGCCGGGTATGTCATTTGTTTGAAGCTGTACAACAACGGAGGTGGAAACATCAAGGTCTATGATTTTGGTTGATTCCAAAACGGTCATCATTATAATGTATTTATCCTCCGGATTTCCGTAATACAAAAGATTTCCGCGCCTTAAAAGCGGTTTGCCTTTATACATTAAGCCGCCTTGCGTGTTTTTCTTCTTAGCCGGCATTTAATCACCCCTAACAATAATATTTTGGTCTCTTCGCGGGCCCACCCCGATCATCCACACAGGGACAGAGCAAATTTGCTCAATTCTCTTAATATATTTTTTTGCCGCGTCCGGCAGCTCGTCAAAGGTTTTAACCCCGGATATATCCTCATCCCAGCCTTCGAGTTCCTCGTATACGGGTGTGCAAAGCTCAAGCTGCGTAGGGTCTGCGGGAAAGTCCGTTATTATTTCGTTGTCTTTTTTATAAGCGGTGCAGATTTTTATATTGCCGATTCCGGACAAGGTATCGAGTTTGTTAATAACGATTTTTGTAAGCCCGCTTGTACGCACGGAATATTTAAGTATTACCGCGTCCAGCCAGCCGCAGCGTCGCGGCCTGCCTGTTGTCGTGCCGAATTCGCTGCCCTTTTCACGAATGGTATCGCCCACTTCGTCAAACAGCTCGGTGGGAAAGGGACCTTTACCGACACGGGTGGTGTATGATTTGGCAATTCCCACGCAGTCATCTATCAGTGTAGGACCGATTCCGGCCCCGGTGCATGCGCCGCCGGATATGGGATGGGAAGAGGTAACATACGGATACGTTCCCAGATCGAGATCCAAAAGGGTGCCCTGCGCGCCTTCAAAAAGCACATCTTTTCCTGATTTTATCGCATCATAAACCATTACGGTGGTATCGGCAACATACGGAGCCAGAATACTTGCGTACTGTGCGTATTCTCCCAATATGTCCTTTTCGTCAAGCGGCGGCTCATTGTATATAAACTGCAGGATTTTGTTCTTAACGGCTAAATTCTCTTTAAGCTTTCGCTCAAAGGTATGCTTGTTTATTAAATCAAACATCCTGATGCCGGATCTTTCCGCTTTATCACAGTAGCACGGCCCGATGCCCCTTTTGGTGGTGCCGATTTCGCCCTTTCCCCTGAGGTGTTCGAAAAGCCCGTCCAGTTTAATATGGTAAGGCATTATTACATGGGCGCGTGCGTCTATTTTTAAATTAGCCGTCGATATGCCATGCTTACTCATTTGATTAATTTCGTCAATCAGTGATTTGGGGTCTATTACAACCCCGTTCCCTATAATGCATAACGTTTCCGGGTTTAATATTCCCGACGGAAGAAGATGCAGCTTATATACAACGCCGTTTGCTTCGACGGTATGTCCCGCATTGTTTCCGCCTTGTGAGCGCACCACAACCTGCGACTTTTGTGCAAGTATGTCGGTGATTTTCCCTTTTCCCTCATCGCCCCATTGCGCTCCTATAAGTACTGTTGCTGGCAATTTGTTTCCCCCTAACCAATACGGGCGTATGTAATACGCCCGAAATTAACATTAAATTACGTAAAAATCAAGTTATTTTATTGCTCTAAAAATTTATTTATTTTTTCCACCAACTCGTCCGGGTCTGCTCCGTGTACCATGCAGGCCTGTTCAATCGATTCTCCGCTTGCCGAGGGGCATCCTACGCAGTGCATACCTATTTCCATGAATAAAACCGCCGTCTTCGGATTAATTCGCAGAACCTCCGCTATAATTGTGTCTTTTGTTACTTTCATAAATATCTCCTCCTAAATTTTATTACCGTATGAATCTATTAAAACAACAGCGGGAAAATTTTCTACCGTAAGCTTTCTGATTGCTTCCGTGCCTAAGTCCTCGTATGCTATAACCTCGCATGATTTTATGCATTTTGATATAAGCGCACCTGCCCCGCCTATCGCACCGAAATATACGGCGGTATGCTCTTTCATTGCATCGATAACTTCCCGGCAGCGTTCTCCCTTGCCAATCATACCGGTCAACCCTTTTGCAATAAGTGCCGGCGCGTATGCGTCCATCCTCCCGCTTGTGGTGGGGCCGCAGGAGCCTATTACCTGTCCTTCTCTTGCCGGAGCTGGTCCGGCATAATATATAACAGCATTTTGTATATCAAAAGGTATTTTACCCTCCTCGGCCATCCTTTTATGTGCCGCATCGCGCGCGGTGTATATTATACCGCTTATCATTACGCTGTCGCCTGCTTTAAGTTCCCTTGCGGCTTTTTTTGAAAGAGGCGCCGTGACATGTATATGTTCCATTATTCCCCGTTTCAATCCCTTCATTCAATCAGCTTTGTAATATCCCGCAAAATATATGTAGCCTTGTGGTCGGAAAAATATTTTACTGCCCTTTGGCCGGAAATGCCTGTCAGCACTGCGGCAAAATCCATACCCGCCGCCTGGGCCGAAAACATATCCGCCCCGGCATCCCCCACCACAAGTGTTTTTTTTGCGACCGATTTATCATATTTGGATTTTACAATATCGGCATCGCTGTAATTTTTTCCGAGCATGCCCTTGATAAAAGTATAAGGGTTCGGCTTGGTAAGAGGTTTTTCACCCGTTGTTTTTTCCGCTTCGATTATGTAATCGTATGTAATAATCCTGTCCTGGTCTAAATATTTAAGCAAATCCCAAGCTTCAAGAGTGGGAACCGCCTCAAAACCCACCCTTCCGCTTCCGATGCCAAGGGTAAACCCTTCGCCGTGCAGCGTTTTCAGAACTAAAGTGATGTCTTTTAGCGCAATTACCGGCTCCTCATACCGGCACAGCCCGCTTTTTCCTTTTATCCGGGGCTCTTTGCGATATATTTGCCCAAAAAGGGAATCCCCCAAATACCACTGCTGAAACACCAATACGCAGTTATCATACTCCTTGCCGCCTCTTTTACCGAGGGGGCCTGTTTCCCCGAAAAAGTCATACAGCCCCATGGCATCCAAATCAAGGCGCAAAATATAATCATATACGCGCGAAAAATCATCCCGGACACCGAGAATAAGGGCAGCGGACAAGATAATATATGTTAAATCCCAGTTGGAATTTACGCCTTTATTCTTTAAATACAGCAATAATTTGTCGTTATAAAAAATATTTTTCCTTATGCTGTCCCTGTTTGCCATTGCATATTCAGGGCTGACGGACGGGTTTAAATACTCATAAACCGTAAGCACGGCTGCGTCCCAGTAACGTTTTTCGCTTGTTATAACACCGTCCAAGTCAAAAAGTATTGTGCTGTAATTATGCATAAAGGGTGCGGCTTTATTCATTCTGCGGCTCCAGTGTGTATTTAATTTCGCCCGCCACACCGGGTGTCATATTCGACCTGCCGGGATTTATGGCAATGGCTTTTCCGACGGCAATTCCAAAGGCCCTGAAAGCAGCCTCCCAAATATGGTGTCCGTTGGTACCCCGCTCGATTGCAAGATGTATAGTACATGAGCCGCCTTGCGCAAAGCCGTCAAAAAATGTTGATAAATCTTCGCTGAGAGTTCCTTCTGTCTGGCTTGGCACATCCACAAGGCTGTCAAACACGAAAAGCGAACGGCTTTCAAAGCTTATTGCGGCGGTTGCCCTTGCTTCGTCTATTATTCCCACACCGTCGCCGTATCCGCTTATGCCGTTTTCACGGTTTACTTGAGTATATTGCAATACCGCCTTGCCGATTGTCATACCCACATCCTCGCATATAACATGGGCAAGGTCGAATTTCCCTGTTTCAATCGATACTCCGATATTCAGAGCGCTTCTCCATACTATATGCTCAATCATATGATTAAGAAAAGGCATGGGCGTGTTGATGGCGCTTCTGTAACCCTCTTTAACGGGAGGCGAGTCTAACGTCACCGTTATTATTGATTCCGTTGTTTCTCGTTTTACAGTAATCATAATGAATCTCCATTCCGCCGCTGTGCTCCGGCATAGTACTTATTTAATTTTCTCTTATCATGCACAGCAAGGAATGATAAGAGATTGAAGAAAAATCATCTGTCCCTTACGGCAAGGGCGTGTGCGTCAAAGCCTTCCGCGGTTGCAAAGATTTCGGCTTTTTTTCGTACCGACTCAAAACCTTCTTTTGTTGCATAGCCTACCGACGAGCGCTTTAAAAAGTCAAAAACCGATACGCTCGAATATGTTTTTGCAAATCCCCCTGTAGGAAGGATTGCGTTCGGCCCCAAAAGAAAATTACATAATGTAATGGGCGTGTAATCACCAAGCAGTATTTCCCCCGCGTTTTTTATTTCGGGGAGTATGTCAAAAGGCTTTTCCGTCATAATCTCCATATGCTCGGGCGCGTACTCGTTGACAAAGTCTATTGATTCTTCAAGGCTTTCGGTTAAAATAACGCCTCCGTATGTGTTAAGGTTTGTTTCGATAAACTCCCGCCTTTTTTGCGACAGCTTGTCAAGCTGGGTCTTTACAACGGATATTACGTTTTCAATTAGCTCTTTTGAATGGGTAACAAGCAGTGCGGCGCTGTCCGGCCCGTGCTCCGCCTCAATCATCCAATCAAGGGCCGCCTTTCGGGCATCGGCTTTTTCATCGCAAAGTATTATCGCTTCTGAAGGGCCCGCCGGCAGTGATGTGTCTATGTAATTTGAAAGAATACGCTTTGCGGCGGTAACATATGCATTGCCCGGACCGATAATTTTATGTGATTTGGGAATTGTTTCCGTTCCAAAAGCAGCCGCGGCAACGGCCTGGATTCCCCCTGCCTTATATACTTCCTTTATTCCGGTTATTTTAGCCGCGGCAAGCAGGGTATCGTCAATCCCCCCCTGACTGTTAGGCGGTGTTGTAACCCTGATTTTTTCAACGCCTGCAACAACGGCAGGTATGGCAAGCATCAAAAGAACCGACGGAAAACTGCCCTTTCCCCTTGGAACGTAAAGGCATACGTCAACTATCGGTGTGGTTTTTTCACCGACCATCAGCCCTTTATCAACCTCGGTAAACCACATTTCCTCCGGCATTTGTTTTTGATGAAAGTTTCTAATGTTTTTTGCCGCATATTCAATTGCACTGCGGGTATCGGCGTCAAGCCGGTTGTACCCTTCATCTATTTCACTTTGTGATACCTTCAAAGTATCGGGTGTAAGCTGTACGCCGTCAAATTTTTTTGTATATTCAATAACAGCCGCGTCCTTGCGAATGCGTACATCCTCGGAAACCTTTTGCGCCGTTTCAATATAGCGGGATATGTCGAGCTCCGCCCGCCGCAGCACAAATTCCTTTTCATCTTTATCCGTTTGTTTCCATACGCGAATTTTCATAAGTATTTATACCCTTTCAAAAAAACAAAGTCTATAATATAAAATTAACATTTATATTATAGACTATTTTACCGAATAAATCAATATAATTTTTTCCCGGTATGGAAATACTTGTTTGGTGAATGCTGCCTTTAAGCTCTTTTAATTATTTATTATCCGTCAAGCCGAAACGCTTTTTAAACCTGTCAACACGCCCGCCCGTATCTACAAGCTTTTGCTTGCCGGTAAAGAACGGATGGCACTTGCTGCAAATTTCAACATGTATGTCTTGCTTGGTCGAAGCCGTTTCTATAACCTCACCGCATGCACATGTTACCGTAGTGGGTTTATAATCAGGATGTATTCCTTTTTTCACTTTGTATCACCTCTTTGAATTTCTTTATAGCATATGGATTATAACATATTTGTTTCGTATATGCAACATTTTTTATAAACTTAATAACAAAAAATCTGTTTTAAAGCTCCGTGCAGCCGATAATTATTTTTGCCGCCTCGGCCCTCGTAACATAATTGCCCGGCCTGAAGGTATTATCCTCATACCCGGATATTATCCCAAGCCTTACCGCCTCGGCTACGCTGCCCGCAGCCCATCCGGGAATCAACGCTTTATCCTCAAATACTAAATCGTCCGCATTTGCTTCGCCGAGTGAAAACGCCCGCGCGGCAAGCACTATAAGCTCGCTTCTTGTAACAAATTCATTCGGCTTGAAGGAATTATCCTCATATCCCGTTATTATTCCCTTTTGAACGGCGGCTTTTATGTATCCCCTTGCCCAATCGGCAATTTGCTCCGAATCGATAAAGGACAGCCCGTCATCTTCTGCGGGGCTGAGATTAATTGCAGATGCTATTATCTTTGCCGCCTCGGCGCGGGTAATCCGGTTATCGGGCCTTATGGTATTATCCTCATATCCGCCCACTATGCCTTTTTTGATAAGCTTTTCAAAGTATTCCTTTGACCAGTGGTCTTTTATATCCGCAAATTTTTCCGTTTGCTGGGGTTGTTGGCTTAAATTATCGTTCTGATTGGGATTTGTAATTATACTTCCCGTGCCTGTCCCCTTCGAGCCTCCTCCGAGACCGCTTGTGTCCCTTGTAAACTTCTTGCTTGCCGTACCGCTGTAAACACCGTTTTTAACCGCTACTGCGGTAATTGTAGTTGTGTTTGACAAGACTATCGGTTCGTCAAAAAAGTATTTATCCAAATCATATTCATCATAATCCGTGCCCGGAATTCCCTTGCTTGACGTGGTATAATATATTTCAACACCTTTTTCTTTTGGCTGTTCAAAGCTTACCTCAAGGGAATAAGGAAACACCGTTTGATTGTTTTTTGTTACAAATCTCGGTTTTTCTACTTTCCCTACCGTAAAATCAACCGAGCTTGGATAATCGCTTCCATAATTCCAGACCGGCTGGATATCACACTCTGCAGTTTTATCATCCTTGTCGGCTTTTCTTAAAAACTTTGAATTTCTGTTAATCACGGCATTTGCAATACCTATCTCCTTAACCTCAAAGGTAACCCTGGCAAGAATGTTATTGTCCAATTCCCCGTCGTTAACGCAGAAGATGTATTTTATGCTTCCTTGCTCATTGTCGATTTCTTTGATTGCTTCTGTGCCGCCGGCGTTACCTTCTATATCGACGGCGCTTATATACTTTTCTTCGAAGTCTATCAGAAGCTCATAAGAGAAAATCTCTTCATAATTTATTGCTTTTATTAGCAGGGAGAACTCTTCGCCCTTCTCGGGTATACTGTAACGGCTCATATCAAAATATATTACCGGAGCGGTATCCGCAGCCGTCCATAAAGGCATAAATGACATTATTAGCACGACGGCGGTAACTGCGGCAGTTATTTTTTTAATCATTTGCTCCACCTCCGTTTTTTGCTTTGTAGCCTGCTGCAAAGCTTTGAACATCGCTTATGTCAACAACGGTATCTTTATTTAAATCGGCAAAAGCATCATAATGCTCATACGATATATAAGAACAAATCAAATTAAAATCGTATACATCAATCTTGCCGTCACCGCTTACATCCCCGGGATAAAATCCGGTAACCGCATTTGTCTGACTTATGTCAAAATCAACTTCAACATCCGTAAAGCCCGGCGCCGTTACCGTAAGCTTGTATTCAACCTGGGGATCAATAAGCGAGCGCCTGATTGAATATATTATTTTTTTACCGGACAGCTCAAGGGCTGCGTTAACCGGCTGCTCTCCACCCACCAGTGCGGCGCTGATGCCCTCGGTGCTTTCCAAATTTATGTAGGCGTTTATTTGCCCCGAAACAAAAGACGGCGTTACTTTAAAGCTGAATTCCTCTCCGGACAGATTGTAAGTATTCCCATCGCTTTCAATATTTGAGTTTTCGGAGTCAATCGAAACAGTAAATGTTGCTTCATCCTCCGACTGCTCCAGTACGCTGTCACTCACGGTTAGGTCAAAAACAGCGACAGGTGTGCTGCTATCGGGCTGTATCGGCTCGTCAATATCAAGGGTATATTCTGCCGACGGCTCAGCAAAAACACTGTCAGGAAGCAAAAGCCTGATGACTCCCCCCGAAATGGTTTTATCGGTGTCGACAAAAACCTCAAAGCGTATGCCCTCGCCCTCTTTAACCTCGTCCTTATCGGCATCCAGCGAAGCGTCAATCACTTCCCCACCGGCAACATACACCGAAGGAAGCAATAAGCATAAAGCCAGCAAAAAAGAAATAATTTTTATAAATTTCATTTTTAACCTTCCCTCTGTAATAAAATAATAGTATAACTAATTACATTTATATACTATCACTTTGCACCGGAATTGTCAATTGAGAAAAATTTTGAGTTTCCCCATTTTTTCAAGCCATACCAAAGCCATCATCTTTAAATAAGCAAA
>LVAX01000077.1 GCA_001604215.1 Clostridiales bacterium Firm_18 | reverse complement strand
ATTCTATTCGACAAAAGTACGAGTGTGCGAGGAATCAAACAAATACAATTTTATCCAATGATAATATTATCTCAAATCTGGCATCTCGTCTCGTGAAAGCACGGCTTCGGTGTTGAGAGCATCGTTTTACTTACGCACTTCAACTTGCACCCTTTTATTAGAAACGATTTCACGTTCTAACTTCCTTGGTTCTATCTTGACAGGGCTATTAGTAAATTCTGGTACGTTATAAGAATACAATAACTTATCATAATAATTCATAGGGTTTTTCTGAGGCAGCAAAAAAGGCTTGCTAACTTTACCTTCCTTATTAATACATGCTAAATAAAGACGAGTATATAAACCATCTTCTCTGCGACTGCTAAAAACGAACCAATGCGAATTACTGCTCCAATTGTGAAAGCTCTCAGTATTATCACTATTAACTTCATGAATAGTACGTAAACTACCATCTTGCAAGTTTAGCAGCCATAAATCTGCTTCTTTGTGCCAAATGGAGAAGTTGCCATAATCAGATAAAGTAAACATGATGTATTTGCCGTCATAAGATGGTCTAGGAAAGGAAATACTTTTTTTCATTTTCTCGGCATCAATCAATGTGTCAATCCGGTTTCCAAACGTTCCCTTTTCTTTATCAAAATCAATACTGCATAAGCTATAACGTATTTCCTTATATTTTTCTGGAATTGGCATTTGTTTTGCCGCACAGAAATATAATTTATTACCGTCTGGTGAGAAAACAGGAAAAGTTTCAAAAACTTCTTTTTTCTTCAATAACGGAGAAAGCAATACTTGATGAGTGGAAGGGTGATATACCAAAACATCTGATTCTAAATCAAGTACTTCCACACGTTCGTCTTTAACCGCATGAAACGACTGACGCGTATTATTAACTGAATATGCTATGTATTTACCACTTGGATGCCAGTATGGATAAACGCATGCTGAAAGAGTAGAGTCTGTTTTGGTATTTAAAAGCTCACGCTCCCCCTCTATTTGCATCAAAGTTGCCCCATGAGCGCCACGAATATGAAGACTCATCTGATTAGAGTTCGTTTTGTTAAAAGAGTGACAATTAACACACATGCCAGGCACCATTGTATTTTCGACCAAAGCGCGTTCGTTGAAAGTAGAAAGATCACGTTCGTAAATACCCATCTTACTATACACTTCATATCCAGGCGCAATTCTACGATACACTAATCCGTAATCAATTGGGTATGAGCTTACATACATTGAAAAAGATCGGTATTGTATCCATTTATTCTTTTTTTGCACACTAAGAGTGAATACAATACTGTCTCCCACATTATCTTGCAACAATTTTTTCCATTCGCTATCAGGAAAGGATATCTTATCATCATTAAGATGTATTTTCCCTGATTTTGATCCAACCACCTTAACATCCAGACATTCATAATCACCCAGATAATTAAAGTTCATAGGCGCAATACCAACAGGTACGGTCACTCCAATATAATCAGGATATATAGCAGGCAATTCGTTGATCTTCTCTGGTGAAGTAACCGGATTATTACAAGCCATTAAATATAATCCAATCCATATAAAAGTAATTATTTTCTTCATATACATTATTTTTTCTTAAACAATAAATAATACCAGAATGTATCACCATACTGCGTGTGCAAAATGGGCTGACTGTTTTGTTGAGACATATAAATTCTAGCAAAATCAGTAACCTCGTGTGCAACATCAGGTGAAATGCTCCAAGGCATTCCATCAAAATTCCGATGTGTCTGAGTCCACACATAGACTAATGCTTCCTGATAACTACGAGGAATATGATCATAGCCTGCATACTTCCCCAGAGGATAGTATTTCATAAAACGTTCCAAATCACGTTCTTGCAAAACATAAGCTAGCATATATTCAAATGCCATTCGGTTTTGATAATTATGTTGGTACAATAGCCCTAGCATCATATCTATTTCACGATCACTAAATAAAAAGTCATCAGCATATCTAAGTTTCCTGAGCCACCCCCATTCTTTATGATTACTAATTTTTTTCTCATTATACAAGTAAGTCATGGCTTCTTCTGCCCAATCTTTATAGAATACTGTTTTACGAAGGATTCTTATATATTTTGCCGCTACTTCGTATTGACCATTTATCAGATTTGTTTCAGCTAATCGTTTAAAACATCTGCCACTTTTATTATAATTAGGAATGGCTTCCATCGCTTCAAAGGTAAAACGCTGAGCAGTATTGATCATTCCCAAATAATAAAAAACTTCGCTCGTTGGAAGAGGAGATACAAAGTCTCTCTGAAAATGCGGTAACAAACCCTCTGTTCCATTTTGATAGAATTGAAACATACGATCACCTAATTGCCCTGTCTTTCCTAAAGCCAGATTTAAGCAAGTCACTCCGAATGGCGAAGTCGGAGATTTAGCCTCTGCCTTTTCTATTATTTTTTGCCATTCTTTGTTTCGCACTAACCAATCATACTCCATAGCTTCTTCCTTATTCATGTCGGCACCTGATGAGAGTAACACATATCCACTCATTATCAAAATCAAGCTTTGAAGGATTATAGCAAAATGTACATTCTTCTTAGGAGGAGACAAAGAGGAAATCAGAAACGGAAAGAATAAGAAAAGCGCTTCTACGATGAATACCGTTAATGGTATATAAGAAGGAAAACGGTAGAAATTAATTCCTCCCATTAACCTGAATATAGGATATTGAAGCCATAAGCCAGAGATTAAAGGACATGCTAATCCCATCAATATTAGTGCAGCAATACTTCCCCCAATAGCCAATTTCTTGTTATTTTGGTACAACAGTTTTGCTTCACAAATGATTGCCCAACCTATAAATAGAAAATGTGCTGCACCAGCAAACCAATAGAGTAATGGAGCAAAGAGAACAACACTTAACACACGTCTCCATTGACTGTTTAAACTAACATGCAAATACATGGTTCCAAGCGCAAATAAGATTGAAACAGCAAAAGCAAGCATGGCATTCTCATCTGTCATAAAATACCACATAGAAATTATCGGCAAGAAGCTTAAAAGATAATAAACATCAGCAGCCTTATGTTTTTGAGCCAATAACCATACGAGGAGTTGCAGAACAACAAAAAGTGTCGCTAAAATAGCTGCACCTATCCATCTATGATAATAGAACTGGACTAGGAATTCGGAAATATATTCCGCTAATCCTCCCGGAATAATTAAATGTTCAATCAAATAATCTGTATCAAAGAGAAAAAGCTGTAATTGCTCTTGGTATGATAGATGTGACGGATAAAACCTCCCCCAAAAAAGAAATACACTCAGCCATAAAATGACTGAAAATCCTATTTTCCACCTTCTTTGTGAAAGCATTGTTATTTTTCTTTCCATATTTATATGTATTTTATTCATCTAAAAGAAGTCATCTTGTTTTTATTTGAACTTTTCTGCAACCACTTCATCATATACTCGTTTAACGTCATGTGAATCAAAAGGCATAGGCATCGCTGACAAATCAGGTATATTGTAAGATTTAAGATTTAAATCATCCATTTCAGGATCTTTTTGAGGTAAAACAAAAGGTTTATGTACTTGTCCCATTTCATCAACATAAGCAAAATAAACACGACCGTATTGACCATCTCCCCTCTTGCTTGCAAAAGCAAACCAACGACTATTAGAAGACCAGCTATGATAAGTTTCTGAACGATTAGAATTGACTCTTTCTAGTTTATCGATTTTACCGGTAAGCAAATCAAGCAATTGCAGGTCAGTCTCTCTATGCCAAATAGGGAAGGTTCCATATCGGGACACAGTAAATAATAAATACCGTCCATCCGGTGAGGCCTTCGGGTGACATACTGAACCTTGCATTAACCTTGCATTCCAAAGTGTATCTACACGAGAGCCCCATTTCTGTTGTTCAGCTTCAAAAGCGACACGACACAAAGAATAACGCAATTCATTTATGTTTGATGGTAGGTCAACCAATGGTGCAGAGCAATAAAACACCCACTTACCATCTGCCGAGAAGGTAGGAAACGTTTCTAAAGTTAAAGAATCGGCCAGCAAAGGAGATGTTATCATTTTGTTTCTATCAAAGTCTGCAATAACTAAATCAGAAACAGTGTCATATACTTCCAAACGATGATTACCCTGTGCATGCAATGCCGGAATTATTGTATTAGTAGAGAAAACGGCATAACGTCCATCGGGATGAAAATCCCCGTACACAGCAGCAGAGTTCATTTGAGATGTTTTCAACATTAGTTTACGTAACTTCCCATGACGATTTAACAGAGTTCCTCCCTTGCTTCCTCTTATGTGGAACATGGAACTATTTCCTTTGCCATGAATATGACAATTCATACATTGCCCATTTGTTTGGCTGTTGTCCGCCAAGACCCTTTCATCAAAGTTCTCAATACAGCGTTCGCGGAGTTGGAGTTTGTTCCAAACCTCATAACCGGGTTCAATCAAGCGAAAAGAGACGTAAGCATCCAGACGGTCTGCAACAACTTGCCAAGTAAAAGATCGATATTGTAACCATTCACCGTTTATACGTGCAATCACTTTTATTACAAGTTTATGACCTCTTTCCTTGGCTATAAAAGATGTCCAGTCTTTCTGTGAAAAAACGGCCTTATTGCCTTTCGCATTAATTTGTAAACAAGTAGAAACACCTTTGACCTCAACAGACACGGCATCAACCCCTTCGTTTCTGATAAGGAAATTAAGAGGCGCCACATTAAACGGAATAGTAACATCCTTATATTCTGGATAAATAACTAACAAATCATTTGTCAGCCTTACATTCTTAGGTGAAGGTGTACATGCTTGAATGATCACCAGAGCACAAAAAAATATAGTTATATTAAAAACTCTCATCTTTCTATTGATGCATTGTGAAAATAATACCAATAAGTGTTTCCAAATGTAGCTTTAAGTAAACCAGCATTTCCATTACTAGTTTGATATAGCTTATTGTAGTTCTTGAATTCATTCAGAATGAAAGGGGAGATTTTCCATTCTTTAATTTCTTCAGCAGAAGTTTTCTTTTCTGCAAGATAAATAAGAAGAGCTTCTGCGTAAATTCCTGATGGAACCATGTTCTTTGCAAATTCTTGATAGTGATCCACAAAAGAAGCAATGTCTTTATTTAGTAAATCAAAACAAAGAAGATAGTCTCGCGCCATAAAATTATCTCTGTTGTTATTCAGCAAATGTATTAGGGAAGCTGAAACATCTGTTGATAACCTTAAAGTATCAGTTTGAGATATTAATTCACGCTTGCGTTTTAGCCATTGCTGCACATCGGGACTCAGGTTTCCCGGAATACGCCGTTCTGCCCAGCGTTTATAGCACAATGTTTTCTGAAGAAGTCGTAAATATTTCAATGCGGCAGCATCATCTCCATTTATTAAATTAATTTCGGCCAAACGTTTAATGGGTCTTGTTCCTTTTTGATATGGAGAAAAAATCATTCCCAATATAGCTGCATGTTCAGCCATAGTCATGTCACCAATAGCAAACCAAGCTTCATTAGCAGCATATATCATAATGTAATTTGAGGAGGGAGAAATAGGTAAGAATAAGACTTGGGAGAGAGGCTGACTATAACTCATTAATTTATCTGGTAGCTGATTTCTTTGGGCATTATATAAATTTCGGTAATAGGTAGACAGCAAACTCGCCTGATTATCTTCATCCAATAGTTTCTGAGCTTTTTGCCAATGTCCAAAATAGAATTCAGAATCTATTGCTAACATTTTTTCTCTTCTTAAATCGGGCGTGTTATACCAAGAACTTGACCAATTTCCATAACCCCAAAGCCAATATCCAAGGCTAATTACAAATACGCTTATAGGTACCCCCCACTTAAGAGGTTTTCTGATAAAAAAACGACAGAGTAAATAAACGAGACCAATACCAATTAATGAAATCGTTCCTGACAAGGGGTAATTTAGCCCACATTCTTTTCCCGTCTCCCATATAACAGCCAATATTACCACAAACCATGCCCACCGGCCTAAATAAGGAAAAGATAATTTATACACAACGACTCCCCACGAGACCAATACCACAGCCATAATCAAAGGGCCCGCTCCTTTGTAACAGAAAAATTGAGTTAAGAAATCTCCAGATAGACGAGCTAATCCTCCTGAATTATTAAAATATTGAATTAATTCAATGGGTGAAAATAAAAAAAGTATCATCTGCTCTCTATGTAACAGATGGTAAGGTAGTACTTCATAGAAAAAAAAGAAGAGTATCAAACCTCCCATACCAAGAAGTAACCAATTTACAAATTTGCTATTCCATCTTTTCATCCAACTGTTTCTTCTGTTCATTCGTAAGAGATGGTAATATAATTCTCTGCATAAATTGACCTAATGTAGTATTTTTATGATTCATCAACAAAAGGAAATTAGCTTCTTTCTCTTGCACCTTTAGTGTATCAAAAGCTTGAATTAATCTTAATGAATCGTCACCCTTCGCTTCTTTAAGTCCGTCATAAATAAAATGATAAGCAGCTAATCTTTTCTCATGCTGAGCTTTCCATATTTGAAGCGCATCATTTTGAGGAGTTCCACTAACACAGCCTATCGAATCAGCTGTCACTTTAATTACACCTGGCTCGGTTATCACTAATAACTCCTGAACATAATAACGAAGAGCCGGGCGTAACCTAATCACTCTCATCTCTTCACCTTGACCTTCGAATTTAAAAGAAGCATTAGATATCTTGACAGAATCAACTCTTCCTGGAGCATTTTCCATTGGAACTAGAAAAATCCATTCACCATCGTATCTTACAGATGGAACTGTTCCTTCAATAACAAAAGTACGATCTGTTTTGGTACAACCAATTCCTAAGAATATAAATACTAAAAAGAAAAATATGCGTGTTTTCATTTTCTACATTTTTGGAGTTATTGTAAAGCCAAAAATAAAAGTTTATAATCAGTTAAACCAATAGTAGATTAACAAAAGATGATACTTTACAACGCCTTAACAGCCATGCATTCCATTTCCACTAGCCAGCCCGGTCTACAGACAGAAGCTAACGTAATTATTGTAGGAATATTGGGGAAACTTTTTTCAAAGAAACTTTTTATAACAAGATAATCAGCCGTGTCACGTAAATAAACAATAATATATTGCAATTCTTCAAAGCATGAATCGGCTTCTTTTAATAATGCTTCAACATTTTCGCACATGCGCTCTGCCTGCCGAACAACATCACCAGGAAAAACTATTTCACCATGGTTATTAATACTTGCCGTACCCGAAATAATAATTTGTCGGCGATCTTCAAAATCAACGGCCGTACCTCGTTCAAAACTAACACCATATTCATACGTCGGATTTAAATGAGTACGAGCATATAGATACTTGATTTGATCGGGTTTTATTCCTTCGATAGCATAAGCATCGAGCATAACAAGAACTTTTGGATCTGCATGTCTTCCTTCTATTCCTGTACTAGCAATATAATGAGTCTTTTCGGTCAAATTCTGAGTGACAAAAACTTCATTACGAGCTTTCACAGCTCCTGCATAATTACAGTCCACGTTTTGAACAAAAATCCATGTACGCAAACAATTCGCTTCCAATGTGCAATTTTCTTCCATTAGTTGCATAACATAATCATTCAGGAGCAAACGCATCTGGTATTCTGAATTTGCAGCTTTATTAGAACAACCTCCTAACCAAAGCTGACGATATTTTCCACACTTTACTTCGAAAAGTCCATTGGGTAACATATTCGTTTTGACATTAGTCAACAGATGTGCCCATAAAGCAATTTTGGTCCCGTCAAGTGGAGGCTGTTGCACCACTGATAGGGCACAATCTGAATCCTCAATCATTCTAGCAAGCAATAAATCAGTTTGATTAGCAGCATCGCTGAGAAAAAAACGTTTGAAGATACTTGACGCACCATGAAGTTCATTTTGTAACAAAGAAGTGTAGATCTTAAAAACAGCCTCCATCTGTTCATAATAAGATAGCATGGGATTAGTAACATGTAACATTATATGGTATTCAGTTACTCCATCTTCTATTATAAAAGCAGAAACTTC
>LVAX01000076.1 GCA_001604215.1 Clostridiales bacterium Firm_18 | reverse complement strand
ATAAAATGTTTGCGGTCTTTCTTGGAAACAAGAATATTACCACAGTAAGGACAGCGCAAAGCTGTTGGGCGATTGTATATATTTGTTTGGTTAAATCGCTCACCACACACCTTGCATAGATATTGACCTTTAGCAGCGTTATTGTTGTAAATATACTGATGAGGAGCACCGCAACGAGGGCATAAAACAGTATCGGGAATGGGATTTTGAGATCTGTGTTTTATTGGCTTAACAGTTTTGCCATACTTATATTTATAATAAGCCAAAAGAAGCTGATAATCAACAGGTTCAGGAATAAAAATTTTCGGTAGCTTGTCAACCTTGAATTTTTGATACTCTGGACTGTTAGAATCATCAAAAGCCAACTGCTTAAGAGGAATATATTTCGCAATAAACAAAAGTAATAAATAAATTTGTTTGATTAGGTATTGATTATACAGTAGTAAATAAGTTATAATAGTTTCCATAACAATGACTCCTTTTTTTGTGGAATATTGTGTTGTGGGAAACTCAATTATAACACGAAATAGGGGGTCATTGTTTTTATTATGCAAAAAAACTCTGTAACCCTTGATATATATAGGTTATTAATAAAAAAGTAGTGTAAATACTTTACACTAACTGAAAAGAAAAGGGGGAAGTATATATGAAAAAGATTCGAATTGGAGTCGTAGGTCTTGGCGGAAGAGGTTTATCCTTATTGAAAACTGCTTCACAAAATCCATACGTAGAGGTTTGTGCTGCTTGTGATTTAAACGAAGAACGATTAGATATAGCCAAAAAAACATTTGAAGAAAAAGGTGTTTTTACAATCAATTATTATTCAACACTTAATGAACTTAAAAACTCGGATGTTGAAGCTGTAATAGTAGCTGTTCCCATTGAACTTCATTGTGAGGTGTCAATTGAATTATTAAATGCAAAAAAACATGTTTTTTGCGAAATCCCTATTTTTTCAAATATTGATGAAGCTAAAAAACTGTACAGAGCAGTTTCCGCAAATCCTGAAGTGAATTTTATGACAGCAGAAAACTGTTGTTTTTGGGCTTTTGTTCACTCATGGAAAAAAATGTACGAATCGGGTATGCTTGGGAGAGTTGTAGTTGCAGAAGCTGAATATTTGCATAATGACAAAAAGCCTGAACATTACAGTATAAGGAAGGATAAGTGGAGAGCATTTTTGCCTGCAATAACATACATTACACATAGTTTGGGTCCGCTGGTTTTTATGACAGGCGATGAATGCGAATCGGTATGCGGTTTTGCGCCTAAATACAATCCATATGAAGATGTTCATCCCGCAGATCCCAATGGAATAGCAATTATAAGAACGAAAAGTGGTGCAATATTTAAGATACTTATTGGCTTTGGGGCACATTCAAGATGTGTTCATAATTATTCGTTGCATTGTGTTGACGGAACACTGCAAACACAGTTTAATCTTGATAATTTTGATAATGAGGGTTGTGAAACCATTGCACAACTTCGCAATATACCCAATATTCCGGGTGATGATTATTTGAGAATTCCGCTCGGTCTTGCTTTCCCAAAATCAAAATATAAAGGTGGACATGGTGGTGCAGATGCAGAAGCAATAGGTGCTTTTGTTGAGGCCCTTGTGAAAAAACAACCTTCACCGCTTGGGTTCAAAGAGGGTTATAATATGAGCATCCCCGGGATTTTGGCGCAAGAATCTATTTTAAAAGGCAGTATAGAAATAAAAATACCGTCATTGGAAGAATTGTTAAATTAATGATTTAGTTTTTGCCATATATAAGGTGGCTATTTGTGGACAAATGTATTCTTGATAAAAATCTCTTTGTTGATGATAATGCAGTCCGGTATATATTCAGAGAAATCGGCTAAAAGAGGTGGGGGAAGTCCTTATGATGAGTTATCCATGAGACGTTGAATCGAGAACGCGAATATTAGGAGATTTAATGCATGAAATTATATTAAAACAATAAGGGGAATAGAAAACGTGAAAAGAATAATCCGAACACCTTATTTTGAAATAGGAACGAAAAACTATATATACGGAGATACACTTTTGGAATATGCAAAGGCGGCTGATAAGGCCGCGGAAAAGTATGATATAGACGTGCTTTTTATCTGCCCCGTGGTTGAAATACGCAGAGTGGTTGAAAACACAAAAAATCTTATCGTTTTGGCGCCTTATATGGATACGCTCCGCCCGGGACGCGGCATGGCGGATATTCTGCCGGAAGCGCTCAAAGCTGCGGGAGCGGAGGGCGTTGTTGTAAACCACTGCGAAAAGCCGATGAGTTTGCCGCAGATAAAGGCTACTATCGACAGAGCGAGAGAGCTTGATATGCTCGTTTTCGCTTGCGCCGATTCCGTTGCTGAAACAAAAGCAATTGCGGAGCTTCACCCCGATATTATAAACCCCGAGCCTTCGGAGCTTATAGGCGGCGCGGGCGGCAAGGTCAGCGATATGAGTTATGTTATGGAAGTTATAAATGAGATACGCAAGATAGATAAAGATATACTTATTGAGCAGGCGGCAGGCATTACAAACGGTCAGCAGGTATATGACTTTATCATGGCAGGCTCCGAGGCGGCAGGCGCGGCTTCGGGCATTATGAACGCGAAAGACCCATTAGCCATGATAGACGAAATGATAGGCGCTGTACGCCGCGCGGCAGACGATTTAAAGAAGGGGGAAAACTGACATGACATACAGAGAAT
This sequence comes from Clostridiales bacterium Firm_18, assembly GCA_001604215.1. Taxonomy (GTDB): domain Bacteria; phylum Bacillota; class Clostridia; order Monoglobales; family Firm-18; genus Firm-18. The sequence goes on along the minus strand of LVAX01000076.1, from coordinate 13,491 downwards.
CTTTTAAGGTACAGTCAAAAGACCGCGCTTATACATTTCATGACGTTACGGCACAGGCTAAAGAAATAGTCAAAAAATCAGGCATTAAAGAGGGAATATGCGTTGTATATTCACATCACACAACCTGCTGCGTTATAACGCAGGAATGCGCTTTTGACATGTCAATGACAGGTCTTGAAACGCTTCAGCAGGATTTGGTAAATGTAATGGACAAAATGATACCCGAATGTAAATACGAGGGTATGTATCTGCATCCCGGCCCGAAAGCGCTTAAATTTGCCGAGGAACATGATGAGGACGCATGGGGCTGTCATAATACGGACGCGCATCTGCGCTCGTCAATTATCGGCAGAAGCGAAACTGTTGTAATAGAAAACGGAGAGCTTGACCTCGGAGAGTTTGGCTTTATTCACTTTATAGATTTTGATAACACAAGAGCAAGACAGAGAACTGTTCAGGTTCTGGTTATGGGGGAATAATTCTTTTATGTGTTATATTATAGGACTTGATATAGGCACTTCCTCTGTAAAAGGAGTGCTTATGAAAGATACTGGTGAGATAGAAAAAACGGCTCATAAGTTTTTTGAGTATGAAAGAACTGAGAACGGCAAGGTTCAGATAGACTCGGAGATTTTTGTAAATATATGTTATTCTGCAATAAATGAACTTGCCAAGGACAGGGATATTGCGGGGATTTGTGCGGCATCGGCAAGCGGAAATGTTCTGATATTGGATAAGAATAATAGACCTATAACACCAATTATTAGTTGGCAGGATAAACGTGTGACAAATGAAGCAAAAGAAGTATTGGGTGAATATAACAATGATAAGCTGTATGATTTGATAGGATGGCCTTTTTCGGGCAGAGCGCTTCCTTTGGCACAGCTTTGTTATATAAAAAAGCACAATCCGGCGCTTTTGAAAAACTGTGGTATGGTATGTATGAGCACAGAGTACCTATATTATACTCTTACGGGAGAATGGGGAATAAGCGCATCTGCTGGGACACCTTTTTGTCTGATAGATCAGGAAAAAGAAAGGTATATTACTGAATTATTAGAAAAAATTAATATTGATGAAACAGTGCTTCCACCTATCATGCCTTGCGGAACGGTTTTGGGGGTTATAACGGAAGAATCATCTAAGCTGTGCGGTGCAAAAGCGGGAACGCCGTTGATTCTCGGCACATTTGACCATCCTTCAGCAGCAAGAGGCGCAGGTGTTTTAAAAGAGGGGGATATGCTTTTATCTCTTGGAACCTCATGGGTTGCTTTTTTACCTGTTGAGAGCCGTGATGTTGCTTACAAAGCAAAGACGCTGATTGATCCGTTTCTCGCACCAAAAGGTGCATGGGGAGCAATGGTATCGGTTTCATCAATTTCTGAACGTGTAAAATTGTATTTAAACAGATACATAGACAGTTCGCCGCAAGCTTATAAAGTATTGGACGATTTGGCAGCAAAAAGCGATAAAGGCGAAAATAATCTTTATATATTCTTATATGATGAACCTGACGATGAGGTCGTGCTTAAATACAGTAAACCCGACATTGCGAGGGCAATAATGGAAGGAACTGTCCGACTGTTAAAAAATAAAATAGATGCTTTAAAAGAAAGCGGGATAACGGCAAATTGCGCAAAGGTTGTCGGCGGTCCTTCTGAGGGCGATATGTGGATAAGAATAATTGAAGAAATGCTAGATATTCCCGTTAGTGTTGTACACGGTGCTGTAACAGGTGCAGTGGGTGCGGCTGTTATAGCCGGAATAGGTGTGGGGATATACAAAGATGAACTTCAAGCAATTGATATAATAAAAACAAAGTAAAAGACAATTTGTATATAAAAAACGGGAGGTATTTTCAATGTCTTTTTATAATTCATTTAAGTTTGCTCCGGCAAAATGGTTGCCTTTCAGGGAACAGGAAATTGTAGATAGTGTAGTAAACGAGGATTTGTATGAAAAACAAGGCAAAAACTTTGAAAATTCAGAGTTTGAACTTAAAGTGGTTTTTGATGTACATAATTATTTTGCTACAGACCTTATGCATCGCATAAGAATGTCTGATGTAAAAAATGAAAAACTCGTAATTATTATTCCTAGTCCTGAAAACGCAGTGTTTGTTAGCCTTTCGGAAGTACTTAATAAATTAAATATAAGTTGTAGAAATGTTCATGTATTCTTTTTATATGAATACGCAAATGAGAAAGGCGAGGTTGCTCCGTGGCAAAGCCCATTTAGCCGCAGCGGTCATTTTATGAGGTATTTTTACAATCGATTGGATGTAAATCTCAGAATGCCTCTGGAAAACATACATTTTTGGACGACTGAAAATGTCGATCAATATTCTGACGAGTTAGCTACACTTGGCGGCGCCGATGTTGCATATACTGCACTTAGCTGGTCCGGAGGAATCGGTGCTATAGATTCTCAAGGCTTCCCGGCAGAATCCGTAGAAGAATTCTGTTATATGGGTTCAAGACTTGTAACGCCTTTGCCCGAAATGATTGCACATGACTCACTTCGCGGTATGTTTGGATGTTCCGGAGATATAGGCAATGTTCCACCTAAAGCTGTTACGGTAGGCCCAAGGGATTTAATGCAGGCTAAAGAATGGATAGACTTAGAGTATATGACGGCTTGCGGCGGAAATCCGGCATATCAAAAATTCCCTATAAGGCTTGCACTATTCGGACCTATTGCACCAAACAATCCGGGTTCAATTATGCGTTTGCATAAGGGGACATGCTATGTTTCGCCTGAAGTTGCTGCAAATCCTCAATCGGATAAGGATTTTGAACACCTTCCGAAAGTATTAGATGACATTCGTAAAAAAGAAGAAAATTGAAAGGAGATAGGGCGTTATGAATCGCAATTTATTTGATTTTATGCCAAGTGAATGGCTTCCGACAAAGGATAAAAGTGTTTTGGAATACTGCCGTAATATATCGCGCGAAGAAATGGAGTATACGAATGAAAACGGCTACACCATTAAAGTAGTTCCTCATCCGCAAAGTGCCATAACGTGTGAATTATTTAATTGGATTTATAAATCCGATGTTGAAGATAAAAAGACAGTTATAGTTTTCCCAAATTCTTGGAAAAACGTATATACCGCAGCGGTTGAGATGTGCAATAAATTCAATGTTTCAGGCAGAAATATTCATGCTTTTTGTATGGATGAATTTGCCGATGAGGAAGGAAATGTTGCACCTATAACATGGTACAGGTCTTTGGGCGGTCACTTTATGAATGAGTTTTATTTGAGTTTCAGAGAAGATTTACGCCCGCCTCTCAAGCAAATGCATTATTATACTAACGAAAATATTGATTGTTATTCAGATATGATAGCAGAAGAAGGCAACGGCGGCGCAGATTTGATTATATCGGCGACCGGATGGATAGGACATACGGCTTTTATTGATCCCATGACAAAGAAATTCAAGGCTGATAATTTAGAAGATTTTCTTAAAATAAAAGCAGGTTTTGTAGACAATCATCCTTTGACAATACAGCAGAATTCAGGTGGCGGCAGCGGATTGTGGCATACACCGCCATATTCTGTATCAATAGGTCCTTGGGATGTTATACATGCCCGTGACCATTTAGAAAGGCATGATCTCGTAAATACCGGTGGATATGCTTCTTGGGAGAGAATGATTTCACGCCTGCAATTATACGGACCTGTATGTATGGAAGTGCCGGCATCGATTTATCAACTAACCAAAGGGACGGTTTACGTTAGCGAGGAAATGGCAAAGCCTATTCAGCCGATGGATCTTTATGCTTTGTAAAAATCTGATGTCAGGGGGTAATCATCATTAAAGCAATTATAAATACAAAGCTTATTATGGAGGATGGCATAATTTGGGATGGTGCCATAACTTGGGAAAACGGACAAATAGTTGATGCTGGAAAAAGAACAGAAGTTAAATTGCCCGAAAACTGTGATGTTTTTGATGCAGAAGGTGCATATACTGCCCCGGGACTAGTTGATATTCATAACCATGGTTGCCCCGATTTTTGGTTTTATGAAAACCCAAAGGAAGCATCACGGTATTTCTTAAAGCACGGAGTTACTACTGTTTTGCCGACTTTTTATCATTCAATGTCTAAAGAAACGATGATAAAAGGTGCTGAAAAAATAAGAAATGAGAGTAAAACAGGCGCGGGCAGAATAATGGACGGGCTGTATATGGAAGGACCTTTTATGAATCTTGGCGGTAGCTTCCAAAACCAAATCAAATGGTCAGGAGATATTCGTGAACAGGATTATAAGGATTTAATAAGTGCATTTGGCGATATGGTACGTGTGTGGGCTATTGATCCCGATAGAGAGAATGTTGAAAATTTTATGATTTATGCCAAAGAAAAGAATCAAAATGTAGTTTTTGCACATGGTCATTCAAGCGCAACCTTTGAATCAATAGCAGAAATCAAGCATTTAGGCGTTAGAATTCGCACTCATATTACTAATGCTGACAGACCAAAAGGAAGAATACAAGGCAATATGCCTGGTGCCGGAGGCGATGAATATTGTCTTTGTGATCCTGATATATTTGCCGAGCTTATATGTGATGAAGTGGGAATCCATGTTCCGCCGGGACGAATAAAAATGATAATAAAGACAAAAGGGGTTGAACGTGTTTGTCTTATATCCGACCATACAACCTGCGGAGATGAAAAACATAAAAACAATGAAGATGCGGGGATCTGGTTTGGTCCTGATTTGAATTATGATGATGAGGGCAATCTAGCGGGCAGTCTTATGACTCTTGATAACGGAATAAGAAATGTCATGACGCATACAGGGTATGGTTTATGTCATGCTATCAGAATGGCAAGTCTGACACCTGCGCAGGCAATCGGAATAGATAATAAAGTCGGAAGTATAAAAATGGGTAAAAAGGCAAATTTAGTTTTAATAGATGATACTGTTAATGTTAAAAAGGTTATTCTTGAGGGAAATATAGCAGTAAGCGATGGAAAAATTTGTATACAGTAAAGGAGTTATCAGTATATGTCTTTGATTGAGGTTACGGATTATGACAGAAAAATATGGGAAGAAGAGTTAAGGGATTTCCTTCCTGACAAGATTTTTGATGTACATACACATGTTTACAGGAAAGATTTATTTGACAAGGAAGAAACACAATCGAACAGGACAGTGTCATGGCCCAATGCAGTTGCGTCGGAAAATCCCATTGAAGACCATCAGGAGATATACCGATTGATGTTTCCGGGCAAGGATGTTAAGTCTCTTATGTTTATCAGCGGGAATACGGGATTTGACAGAAATAACGCATATCTTTCAGATGTATCAAAAAAAACAGGTTGGCCCGCTCTTTATTATTCGCTTCCAACGCAGTCTGCCGATGAAGTGGAAAGAAAAGTGCGTGAAGGCGGATTTTTGGGAGTTAAAAGTTATTTGAGCCGTGCGCCTAAGTATATTCCAACAAATGAAATACGAATTTTTGATTTTTTTCCTAAAAAACAATTGGAGCGGCTTAATGATATGGGCGCAATTTGTATGTGCCATATTCCGAGAAACGAAAGACTAAAAGATCCGGTAAATATACACCAAATACTTGAGATACGAAAAGAATTTCCTAAACTACGTTTGATAGTTGCACATATTGGAAGAGCATATACGAAGGAAGATTTAGGTAATGCGTTTGATTTATTAACCGAAGCACCTGATACTATGTATGACTTTTCCGCAAACTGCTGTGATGATGCAATTACGGAAGTAATTCAGCGCTGCGGTGCAAAGCATGTAATGTTTGGAACCGATATGCCGATTCTGCGTATGCGAACACACCGAATTGAGGAAAACGGAACTTATGTAAATCTTGTTCCGCCCGGCTTGTATCCTGATCCTTATGGAGATCCGCATCTTAGAGAAGTTTCAGACGAAGAAGCGAAAAGTATTACGTTTTTTGCATATGAAGAATTATTATCATTTAAACGTACCGCTATAAAGCTGAAACTTGACAGAAAAGATATTGAAGATATTATGTATAATAACGCTGTAACTCTAATAGAGAGTGCTAGACGTGATATGTATGGAACAAAGGAGTAATTTATTATGTTTGAAGAAAAAAGCTTGCTCATAGGAAATGAAACCGTACAGAAGTATATGGATATTGACGGCGCGATTGATATTATCGCAAAAACATGGGAATGGTTTGGTGATGACAAAATAATAATGCCGTCAAAAATAACAACGGATATGTCTTCTGCAGGTGTTGCCGGCTGGTTTAACTCAATGCCCTGCTACATATCTCCGCTTGATATTGCAGGTATTAAGATTGTTGGCGGTTATGACGGAAATAAAAAGAACAATTTGCCGTATATAAAGGCAAACGTTGTTCTCACAGATCCTCATACTGGTCTTTTAAAAGCAGTAGTATCGGGAGACTGGATTTCCGACTACAGAACAGGTGCGCAGCCTGCTATTATGATTAAACACCTTGCATATAAAACAGATGTTGTAACGATAATCGGTGCAGGTCTTCAGGGATATACAAGCCTTGCGTGCATGAGCCGTCTTCTGGACATAAAGGAAGTACGCATTGCAGATTTGAGCAGCGAAGCAAAGAAGAACTTTATCAGCAAATTCAGCGACGCGAAATTTAAAATGGTTGACGCTCCCGATAACAAAACCGCCTGCGAGGGAAGCGACGTTATAATAACCGTTACAAACGCAGACGCGGACCTTGTTCGCGCGGATTGGGTAAAACCCGGCGCTATGGTTATAACCATGGGCTCTTTCCATGAGGTTGAGCCTGAGGTTGTAAGACAGGCGGATATTATAGCCGTTGACCATATAGGTCAGTCTCTGCACAGAGGCAACTTAAAGCCGATGGCAGAAAGCGGCGAGATTACGGCAGAGTCCTTTGACGTTGAGATAGGAAAACTGCTTGCCCATAAGACAGAATACACACCCGATAAGGACAAACGCATTTACGCGCAGATCGTCGGAATGGGCTGTCCCGATGTTGCAATAGCCGAAACCGTAAGACGTAAGGTTTTGGAAGAAGGCAAAGACAGTTTTGAATTTAATATGCAAGGCTGAAAACACCCTAAAGGAAAGAGACAAACCATGAAAGAAAAAGTAAAACAAAACATATTGATCGTTTTAGGCACAATGCTTACCGCTTTTTCGATAAGCGTGTTTTATGTTCCGAATAAGATAGTAAGCGGCGGTGTTTCGGGTATGTCAACGATTTTATATCATATTATAGAAATACCCGCTTCGGTTTCGTTTGCCGCTATAAACGTTTTTCTTCTTATTTGCGCATATAAAATTATCGGCAGAGAGTTTGTCTTAAAAACGCTTTTCGGTACGGGAATGCTTTCCTTGTTTATACAGGTTTTTTCATATGTGCCGCCCGTGACTGATAATATTTTTCTCGCGTCTCTTTTCGGCGCTGTTTGTTTCAACCTTCTCGATAGATTGGTTTATCCGCAGACTGAACGTTTCAAAGCTTGCCTTTTTTATAACGGACAAGGGCGAAGAGATAGCGAAATATCTTGTTTCAACATCTCCCGCGCGGTGTAACTATTATAAATTCCACGGGAGCTTATACAATGGAAGAGAGAAGCGTATTGCTTTGCGCTCTTAAAGAAAAGGAGATGCCGCAGTTTCAAAAGAAAATTGTAGGAATGGATAAAAACGCTTCTGTTGTATATTCTGAATCCCAGCAAATACTCGGAAACGGCTTCAGAATTTATAAATAGAGGGGTTTAATAATGCAGAAGTATCGTGATGCCAGATAAGCTGTGGCGAGACCTTTGTAAATTACCTGGTCTATGTACCTTTCGCGAGAGTTGGATTAGGAGGATAGATGTATGTTTAGATTTAATAAAAAATCAATAATGATTGATAAATACAATACTCCAACGCCCTGGATGAATTATCTTTCAAACGGTACGTTTCACACTATGATTTCACAGGCGGGCGGCGGCGTTGCGTTTTATAAGTCTCCGCAGATATGGAGAATTAACCATTATAAGTTTTTCCATGTTCCAACTGACAGGAGCGGCTTTTATACATATATAAAGGACGGGGAAGATATATGGTGCCCGACAAACGAGCCCTGCAATTCAAAGCCGCGGAAGTGGTCGGCTTCGCACGGTATGGGATATACGCGCTTTGAGGCGGAAAAAAACGGCATAAGCGTTTTGGCAACATATTTTGTCGGAGAATACGAAAACGCTCTTATATGGAATTTAAAAATAACATCGGAAACGGATAAAAAGATAACGTTATTTCCGTATGTTGAGCTCGGTATGATGGAGTTTATGCGCGAGCTTCAATGGCAGTGTTATAATAAGCATCAGCTTTCGTGCTATAACAAAGACGATATTTTAATATATAACTACGCGGTTGAAAACCAGCCGAAGCCTTCTGAAACTCCGCTTGTGTATTTTGCCGCAAACACGCCCGTATCGTCATTTGACTGTGACAGGGACGAATTTTTGGGCGCATACAGAAGCGAAGAAAACCCAAAAAGAGTTGAGGAGGGGAAATGCTCAAACTCAACGCTTTACGGCGGCGATCCCTGCTTTGCTTTGCAAATTGATGTTGATTTAAAAGCGGGCGAGGAGAAAACGATAAACATCTTTCTCGGAACAGCAATGACGGAGGATGAACTCAAAAAAAGCGTTTGTCATTGCAGAGAAGAAGAATTTGTTTCAAAATCATTTGAAAAGCTGAATGAGCATTGGGAACATTATTTACAGAAATTTCAGTGTGAAATTCCCGATAAAGACGCCGAGACCATGATAAATATATGGAATCCGTATCAGGCGGAGAGGAATTTTCAGTTTTCAAGAAACATCTCTTACTATGCAACGGGTACATTCCGCGGCGTTGGCGTAAGAGACACCGCGCAGGATATACTCGCTATGGTGCCGTTTGATCTGCGCCGCGCAAAGGATAAGCTTAATTTGCTCTTTACACAGCAGTATAAGGACGGACACTGCAACCATTACTGCTTCCCGACGGAAGGCTTTGAGCCTGTAACAAGGATACATTCCGATAACCATTTGTGGCTTATAATGGCGTGCTATCACATTGTTATGGAGGAAGGCAAGCTTGACTATCTAAATGAAGTTGTGAAGTTTTATGACGGCGGCGAGGCGACAGTATGGGAGCACATTAAAAAATCAGTTGATTTCTGTCTTGAAAATCTTGGCGAAAACGGCTTTCCTTTGATGCTTTCATCGGATTGGAACGATATGCTCTATAAGGTTTGCAGAAAAGGTAAGGGCGAGAGCATCTGGACGGGTATGCAGTTTGGAACCGTTCTTAAAATGATAGCCGAAATTGCAGAACTTAAAGGTGAAAACGGACAAAAGTATTTGGACATATACGAGAGCCAGAAAAAGCTTGTAAACGGTATAGCATGGGACGGCAAGTGGTACAGAAGATGTATAACCGATGAAGGCAGATTTATCGGCTCCGGAAAAGAGCCGCAGGCAAAGATATGGCTCAATACTCAAAGCTGGGCGGTTATATCGGGTATGGGAGAAAACGGCAGAGAGGCTATGGACAGTGTAAAGGAAATGCTTGATACGCCCTTGGGTATCAAAAAGATACACCCCGCAATGACAACGGATTACCCTACAAAAGACGGAAATCTAACAATGTATAACAAGGGCTGCGGCGAAAACGGAAGCGTTTTCTGCCATGCAAATACTTGGGCGATAATAGCCGAATGTATTTTGGGGAACGCCGAAAGAGCCTATAAATACTATCATCAGCTTTTGCCTATGATAGCGCAGGCAAAAGCGGGAGAATGGAGATATAAAGCGGAGCCTTATGTATACGCTTCAAATATATTCGGTCCCGAGAGCGACAAATTCGGCCTTGCAAACGTTTCATGGCTTACGGGAACTGCCGCTTGGATGTATGTTGCGGTAACGCAGTATATGTTCGGCATAAAAGCTAAGTGGGACGGACTCGAAATAAACCCGTGCTTATCTTCCGAAATGCTTCCCGCAAAAGTTACAAGAGTTTTCAGAGGTTGTAGATATGAGATTACAATTACCAAAAACAAGAAAGTGTTTATTCCCACTAATGTTGCAAGAAAAGAGATGACTATAAGTATTTAAAAAGGAGGTAGACTAAATGAACATTATGACATTTAATATTCAGCATTGTATGCAATATAAAACGAGTAAAATAGATTTTAAACTCTATGCAGATACAATTTCCAGATTTAATCCTGATGTTGTTGGGCTTAATGAAGTGCGTAGTGAAAGCAATGATTCTGAATATGATAATCAAGCCAAGATTCTTTCAGAACTTACAGGAATAAAGTACTATTACTTTGCTGAAACAATCAAATTTAATGGTCTGAATCCATTTGGCAATGCAATACTGTCAAAACATCCGATAGTAAGTATCGATACAATAAGAATACCAGATCCTACTATTAGGGCGTACAAAGGATATTATGAAACGCGAAATATACTTAAAGCCAAACTTGATTGCGGATTAACAGTATTTATAACTCATTGGGGACTAAACCATGACGAGCAAATAAATGCGCAGAGAACGCTTCTTGAAAACCTTGAAAATGAAAAATGCATTTTGATGGGAGATTTTAATGTTGCCCCAACCTGTGAGCTCCTTAATTCGATTAGGGAGCGAATGAGGGACACTGCAGAACTTTTTAGTAAACCACTTTTGAGCTATCCATCAGACAAACCGAAAGAAAAGCGTGACTATATTTTTACAAGTTACGATATACAAACTGATTTTGCAGATATTCCGCCGGTCACTACATCGGATCATAGACCGTATATAGCAAAAATACATTATTGATTTTTAGGTGATTTTATGGATTCATGCTTTAAAACAAGAAAGGCAGATATTGAGATTACATATAAAAGAGTTACTGGTTTGAACTTGCCTATACATATATTCTTGCCTGACGGCGATATACATAAAGCTCGTACAGTTTTGTTTATTCATGGGGGCGGATGGACTGACGCCATACAGGATAATACAGAATGGGATGGCGGCTGGATGGCAAACAATGCGAAATTTTTTGCGGAGCGCGGGTTTGTTGCTGTTGCAATATCGTATCGTTCTTTGCTTGTGTCATCAGATTTAAATGTTGAAGATATTTTAAAAGATTGCATAGATGCAATTTTGTATATAAAATACCACTTGAAATTTATGGAATTTAATAATATTACATACGTTGGAGAATCAGCAGGTGGATACATTGCAACGATGCTTGGCCTATCACAAAATGATGTTGTTAGACCGGAATTTGCAGTTGCGATAAATCCTGTTTTAGATTCAATTGAAGATAAATGGAATTATGGATTTAAAAATTGCCGTAATATATATAAACTAATTCCCAAAAATATCGTAGACAAAAAGTGTTCGAGATTTCTTTTTATTCACGGTACAGAGGATGAAACAGTAAATATTGAAGATACGCGCAATATGCATAAAACGCTCTTAAAAAGCGGACATTCATCGGAACTTATCGAAGTTCCAAGCGGAAAGCATGGCTTTGCATTATATGACTATATAAACTCAGATATAAATGTTACAAATATCATGAATGATATTATAGATTTCATTAGTGTATAACATACAAGAATTATTTATAAAAAAGACGCTGTGAAAACTCATAAAAAACTCAATTATGATGTGGTGATTCTATTAAAACAGTTTACAGTTGCAAGGGTTTTAGATAGTGATTAAGAGATTGCGAATGTTCAAATGATTTGAAAGAATATATAGTGGCACAAATCTAATGTGTCTAATATCAATTATGAAGGAGGATTTAAGTAAGATGGAAGTTAGATGTGCGTCAAACCCGAAAGACGTTAAACACTACACAACAGAAAGACTAAGAGAAGAATTCCATATTTCAAAGCTCTTTACAAAAGACAATATAAGAATGGTGTACAGCCATATAGACAGAATTATAACTGCAGGCGTTATGCCCGTTTTCCAGACAATCAAACTTGAAGCCGGCAAAGAGCTTACGGCAGACTATTTCCTTGAAAGACGCGAAATGGGCTGTATAAATGTGGGCGGCAAAGGCGTTATCACAATTAACGGCACAGAATATGAAATGAATCCGAGAGACGGTATTTATATAGGCATGGGCAATAAGGATATTACGTTTAAGAGCGCGGACGAAAACGACCCCGCGGAATTCTATGTATCGTCCTGCCCCGCGCATACCACTTATCCTACGGTAGGAGGCGGAGATTCATTCGGCGGCGGACTTATATATTCGCTCCTTTCGGGCAAGAGCTCAAAGGAAGCAACAGAGTTTGCTGTTGCGGCTTCAGATCTTAAACACTCTGTTGAAGGCGACTATAACAGAGTTTCTGTTGCGGAAGTTGAAAAGCTCGCGGGCGGCGATGCAAGCGGCAGAGTACAGAGATAGGAGGATAATATGGTTAAACAATTTAGACCCCCTGCAGTTCCACTTTTGGTTTTTGATCCGTATTTTTCTATTTGGTCATTTTCAGATAATCTTTATGATGACTCAACAAGGCATTGGACTGGAGCAAAAAACGCTATTACCGGTTTGGTTAAATGCGGCAAAAAAGTATGGAGATTTATGGGGAAAGTGGCTGATAGAGAGTATTATTATTGTGAGCCTGATGTTATCAGACAAACGGGCTTGAGAGTTTTTCCCACAATAACTGAATATACATTTGAGAATAAAAAACTCAAATTGACAGTTAGATTTATTAACCCTTTAGTTACAGATGATTTAAAGCTTCTCTCGCGCCCAGTTGGATATATTGAGTATGAGGTACAAAACAAAACAAAAGAAGATGTTGAGGTTTATTTTGATTTTTCTGCTGAGATTTGTGTTAACAGTTATCAAAATAACATAAAGATTTTTAAAGGTAAAAACGGTATTTATTGCGGCAACAGTAAGCAAAGTGTTTTAAATAAAAGTGGCGATGATGTTCGTATTGACTGGGGCTATCTGCATTTGCTTGAAAAAGAAGCGTTTTTTTGCAATGCATTTAATGGGAGAAATGACTTTGTTGTTGGTAAAAGTACGAAAAAACTAAAAGAGAACAGAGTATTATCTTTATACACTGATAATCCTGCATTGGCTGTTATAAAAAAAGGAGATAAGGGGCGTGTGACAATCGCTTATGATGATATAAAATCTATAAATTATTTTAGGAAAAACCTTGATGCTTATTACAAAATTGACGGCGAAACATTTGATGAAGTATGTGTTGATGCAATTAATAATTATAACGAAATAAAATATAAGTGCATGGCTTTTAACAACAAACTTGTTGCTATGGCTGAAGAAATAAGTGGCGAATATGCAGATTTATTATCTCTTTCATATAGACAGGCAATAGCTTCTCATAAGCTTTGCTTTGACAAGAAAGGATTATTATTTATAAGCAAAGAATGTGTAACTGTCAAGTAGAAATGGGCCAATTTGAGCAAACAAAATTCCCCCACCCTATGAA
>LVAX01000075.1 GCA_001604215.1 Clostridiales bacterium Firm_18 | reverse complement strand
AAGTTATTTCCACATTATATATTTGTTGGGGTGGAATTTACTTTTTCAAATGAGGTTTTTAAGCTTCTACATAATATTTTTTTAAAAATACTTGCATATACCACTATAATGTGTTAAAATGTAGTTTGCGTTATACGCACTTAAGCACTGTAATCCGCTGTGCCATAATATCGGCTTATGATTACTTTAACGAAAGGAAGATAATTTTGGATTTAGTAAAACAAATCGGATCGGAGCAAATCAGAACAGACCTGCCTCAGCTTAACATAGGCGATACTGTTCGGGTTTATGTTAAGGTTAAAGAAGGCAACAGGGAAAGGCTTCAAATGTTTGAAGGCATCATTATTCAGAAAAAACACGGTGGAATTAACGAAACATTTACCGTAAGAAGAGTTTCGTACGGGGTTGGGGTGGAAAGAACTTTTCCGGTCAATTCTCCTTCAATCGATCGTATTGAAATTACCCGAAGAGGTAAAGTAAGGCGTGCCAAGCTGTATTATTTAAGAGAGAGAGTCGGTAAGTCCGCCAAAGTTAAACAAAAGCTATAATAATAAAAAATTAAAGGCGTGGCTGCCGACAATATGCGCCGTTTGGCTGCGCTTGATATGTGTCGGGCAGTACGTCTTTTTTTCTTTCCATTTTGCCCGAACAAAAAAGCATTTTGTTTTAAAATTGATATGTTTTTAATACTAACGAATTACGAAAAGAGTGGATTATAATGGAACAATTCGATCAAAACGATAAGATTGAACTTACGCAGCAACAACCAAAACAGCCTGAAAAAATAAACTGGAAAAAAGAAGTTTTCGAGTGGTCGGAAGCAATAATTATTGCCGTTGTAATTGCCGTTATAATTCGAAGTTTTTTGTTTACGCTTGTTGCGGTTGAAGGGGCATCCATGGAAAATACCTTGCACGACGGAGACCGCCTGTTTGTAAGAAGGATAGGCTATACTCCGAAAAACGGTGACATTATAGTGTTCACCCCGGAAAACAAACCGAAAACTCCTTATATAAAACGTGTCATTGCAACCGGAGGCCAAACAATTGATATTGATTTTACAACCGGTGAAGTTAAAGTTGACGGGGAAGTTTTAAAAGAAAATTATATAAAGGCCCCGACCAAAAGACCGGGTGATGTTAAATTCCCCGTAACGGTGCCCGAGGGCTATTTCTTTGCAATGGGCGACAACAGGGGCAATAGCCACGACAGCCGAAACAGCGATGTGGGAAACTCGGACAATAAAAGCGGTTTAATCAAAAACGAAGCATTACTTGGCAAGGCTGTCTTCAGGATATGGCCTCTTAAAAATTTCGGGTTTCTAAAGTAGCTATGAATATAAATTGGTTTCCCGGCCATATGGCAAAGACACGGAATATGATATCGGAAAATTTAAAGCTTGTTGACGTTGTGATTGAGCTTGCTGATTGCCGTATCCCTTATTCCTCCCGCAACCCGGATATAGATACCATCACCGGAACCAAACCTAAGATATTGGTTCTTGCGAAAAGCGATATGGCCGACAGCGCGGCCACGGAAAAATGGCTTGCTTTTTACAAAAGCAAAGGATTATACACTCTTGCGGCAAACTGTATAAGCCCCAAGGGAACAGGAGAAATTAAGCGAGCTATAGATTTTGTTTTAAAAGATAAAATAAAACGTGATTTGAAAAAAGGTTTTATTAACCGCCCCGCCAAAATTATGGTTGTGGGAATACCCAATGTAGGCAAATCTTCTTTTATTAACAAGCTTTCCCGCAGGGCAGGTGCAAAAACAGGCGACAAGCCCGGTATAACAAAGGGCAAGCAATGGATTAAAATACATGGCGGGTATGAGCTGCTTGACACGCCCGGGGTACTATGGCCCCGTTTTGATGAAAAAACCGGGCTTTATCTTGCATATACGGGCGCAATAAAAAAGGAAGTTTACGACACCGTGCAGGCAGGCACGTCGCTTTGCTTGTTTCTTGCGGAGAATTATCCGGAAAACATTGTTTCAAGATATACCCTGCCCGATATAGCCGGCAAAGACGAGCATGAAATTTTATCCGGCATAGCTAAAAGCAGGGGCTGTATTAAATCGGGCGGAGAAATTGATACGGAGCGTGCGGCGATTATCCTGCTTGACGAATTCAGGTCGGGCAGGCTTGGCAATATCACCCTTGAATTACCCTCAGACATTCAATAACCCGGGAGGAAGCGTTATTTTGAAGGATGATTATACCAGAGTCGGCAAGCTTTGGGAAATTGAACACAGTAAAATTAAAGAAGGATATAATTTCATTGCGGGCGTTGACGAAGCGGGCAGAGGACCTCTTGCGGGTCCGGTATGTGCCGCGGCAGTTATCTTGCCCGTTGATTTTTATTTAAAGGGTATTGACGATTCAAAAAAGTTAAACGAAAAAAACAAAAACCGGCTTTATGACGAAATAACAAACAACGCGCTTGCATACAGCATATCATTTGTACAAAACGATATCATAGACAGTATTAATATTTTAAATGCAACTTTCAAGGCTATGGCGGATGCTGTAAAGGGTTTATCCTTAACACCTGATTTTGTGCTGATAGACGGCAACAGGATTAAGGGTTTGGATATCCCGCATGAATGCATTGTCAAAGGCGACAGCAAAAGCATATCAATCGCAGCGGCGTCAATACTTGCAAAGGTAAGCAGAGACAGGTACATGTGCACTCTTGATGAAATGTATCCCCAATACGGTTTTAAAATACATAAAGGTTACCCGACAAAGGCCCATTACGAGGCGTTGTCTAAGTTAGGGCCTTGTGCTGCGCACAGAAAATCCTTTAACTTAAAACTTAGCGGCTAAAGATGGAAGGATATAATAAATCACTGGGAAAATTCGGCGAACAGTGCGCTGAAAAGTTTTTAAAAAAGAAAAAATACAAGATTTTAAATCGCAATTTTTTAATTCGTGGCGGGGAAATTGATTTAATCGCTCAAAAAGGTGAATATCTTGTTTTCATCGAAGTGAAAACAAGAACGGATTTTAAATTCGGCACACCGTCCGATGCTGTTACATACCATAAAAAACAAAGAATGATAAAAGCGGCAGGAGTATATTTGCAACGATACGGCAATGCTTATGCACGCTTTGACGTAATAGAGGTTTTTGTCGGTAAATGCGGCGATAAGTTCAAGCTTGAAAAAATAAATCATATAACAAACGCATTTACCAAGGAAGGATGATTTCTTATTATGTTTAGGTTCAGCGATGCGCATTGCGACACCATATCAAAAATTCTGGATGAAAATCAACCGCTTCATAAAAACAACTGTCATGTGGATGCGGTAAGGCTTAAAAAGCAAAATAATCACATCCAGTTTTTTGCCGCCTGGATTGCTCCCGGATACGAACCGTGCGCAAGTATTATTCGCTGCCTTGAAATAATCGATAAGTTTTATTTTGAAATAAAAGAAAACGGCATGAATATCGTCAGGACCGTCCGGGATATCGAAAAGGGCGGGGCCCTTTTATCCGTCGAAGGCGGCAGTGCACTGTGCGGCAGACTGTGTAATGTAAGAAACCTTTACAGGCTTGGCGTCAGGGCAATCACCCTTACCTGGAATGGCAGAAATGAGCTTGCGGACGGCGTCGGAGAAGGAGAAAAAGCCGGCGGTTTATCGGGCTTCGGCCGCTGCGTAGTCCGGGAAATGAACAGGCTTGGAATGATTGTCGACGTGTCACATTTATCACCGAAAGGATTTTGGGATGTATCCGAAATAAGCCTTGCCCCGTTCATTGCTTCCCATTCAAACGCAAAAAAATTGTGTAACCACTACCGCAACCTTTCGGATGAGCAAATATCCGATATTATAAAGAAAAACGGTTTTATAGGAATAAATTTCTGCCCCGACTTTTTAAACGACAAAAAAGCCACGATAAAGGATATAATCAAACATATCGAATACATATTGTCATTGGGGGGCGAAAATACCGTCGGCTTTGGCGCCGATTTTGACGGAGTCGACAACTTGCCCGAAGGGATAAACGGTGTTGAGGATATGGAAAAAGTTTTTTCCGAGCTTGCAAAGCTGAACTATCCCTCACGCCTTATAAATAATATTTTATATGATAACCTGCACAATGCAATAAAAAGAATTTTTGAAAGTTCAGATACTCTATAACAGAAAGGAAAATGATGTCTATGGAATTATCAAAAAAATCAATGTCAATAAGCCCGTCGCCGACGCTGTCAATTGATGCAAAGTATAAAGAAATGATTGCAAGCGGCATGGATGTTGTGGGTTTCGGAGCCGGTGAGCCGGACTTTGATACACCGCGGCACATTAAAGATGCCGCAATCGAAGCAATAAACAAAGGGTTTACGAAATACACGCCGGCTTCGGGCACACTTGAGCTGAAAAAGGCGGTATGCAAAAAGCTTTTGGATGACAACTCGCTTGCCTACGCTCCGTCGGACATAGTCATATCAAACGGGGCAAAGCATTCCCTTGTCAATGTGTTTTCCGCAATATTAAATCCCGGGGACGAGGTTATTATCCCCGCTCCTTATTGGGTAAGCTATCCGGAAATGGTCAAACTTGCGGACGGTGTTCCGGTAATTTTGCAGACAACCGAGGAATCCGGCTTTAAATTTACCCCTAAGCAGCTTAAAGGTGCCATTACCCCAAAAACAAAAGCTCTTATCCTAAACAGCCCAAGCAATCCGACAGGCATGATTTACACCGAACAAGAGCTTTCTCAAATAGCCGACGTTGCCGTGGAGCATAACTTATTTGTCGTATCCGATGAAATATACGAAAAGCTTGTATATGACTCAAATACCCACTGCAGCATTGCGTCCTTTGGCGAAGAAATAAAGGCCCTTACAATTGTGGTAAACGGGATGTCGAAAAGCTATGCAATGACGGGCTGGCGTATAGGATACACCGCAAGCAGGCCCGAAATTGCAAAAATAATGGCAAATGTCCAAAGCCATGCAACTTCAAACCCAAGCTCAATATCCCAGGCTGCCGCGGTTGCCGCCCTAAACGGCCCTCAGGACAGTATTGACCTGATGAAAAAGGAATTTTCGTCCCGCAGGGATTACATGGTCCGTCGTATTAACGAAATACCCGGCTTGTCTTGCCTGAACCCGCAAGGTGCTTTTTATGTAATGATGAATATAAAAAATGTTCTTGGCAGAGAGATAAAAGGAAAGATAATAAACAGCTGCGATGAATTCTGTGCCCATGCGCTTGAGGTTTGCAGGGTTGCGCTCGTTCCGGGCAGCGGCTTCGGCGCACCGGGCTATGTCAGATGGTCATATGCCACCTCAATGGAAAATATTAAAAAAGGCCTTGACAGGATAGAGGAATTCGTAAAAGAGTAGTTTGTTTAAAAAGCCTTGCGTATGGCATTATTTACGCTATATTGTTTTGCGCCATCCAAAGGGAAAGGAATGATTTATAAGCATGAGCAATGTTTACGAGAGTCCGCTTAATTCACGGTATGCAAGCGACGAAATGAAAGAGCTTTTTTCACCCGACAGAAAATTTAAAACATGGAGAAAGCTTTGGATAGCCCTTGCGGAAACCGAAAAAGAATTAGGGCTGCCGATAACGGACGAACAAATTGAAGAGCTGAAGGCAAATGCCGACAATATTAACTACGATGCCGCCCGTGAGCAGGAAAAAAAAGTACGCCATGATGTTATGGCGCACGTTTACGCATACGGTGAGCAATGCCCCAAAGCCAAAGGAATAATACATCTTGGCGCAACCTCCTGTTATGTGGGTGACAATACCGATATTATACTTATGCATGAGGGTTTAAAGATTATACGAAAAAAAATAGATGCCTTAATAGCCGTTTTGTGCGATTTCGCGGAAAAAAACAAGGCACTTCCCACTCTTGCATTTACCCACTTTCAACCTGCCCAGCTTACAACCGTGGGGAAACGCGCAACCCTTTGGATACAGGATTTGCTGATGGATCTGGAAGACATCGAGTTCCAGCTTGAAAAAGCTGCGCTGCTCGGCTCCAAGGGCACAACCGGAACACAGGCAAGCTTTTTGGAGTTGTTTGACGGTGACCATGAAAAGGTAAAAAAAGCGGAAAAGCTGATATGTGAAAAAATGGGGTATACAAAGGTTTTCCCCGTTTCGGGCCAAACATACCCGCGAAAGCTTGACAGCCAGATATTATCAATTTTAAGCTTTGTTGCGCAATCGGCGTACAAGTTCAGTAATGACCTGCGCCTTTTGCAGCATTTAAAAGAAGTTGAAGAGCCGTTTGAAAAGAATCAAATAGGTTCTTCCGCAATGCCCTATAAAAGAAATCCCATGAGGTCGGAGCGCATATCCTCCCTGGCAAGGTATGTTATCGTAAACGCTCTTAACCCGGCAATTACCGCGGGCACCCAATGGTTTGAGCGGACACTGGACGACTCGGCAAACAGAAGGATTAGCATACCCGAAGCATTTTTAGCAGTAGATGCCATTTTAAATTTGTATATCAACGTTGCAGGCGGGCTTGTTGTTTACCCTAAAGTTATTAGAAAAAGAATTATGCAGGAGCTTCCGTTTATGGCAACCGAAAATATTCTGATGGATGCGGTAAAAAGAGGCGGCGACAGGCAGGAATTGCATGAGAGGATAAGAACTCATTCAATTGCCGCCGCAAAGGCTGTTAAAGAGGAAGGCAAGCCAAACGACCTGGTTCAAAGGATAGCATCCGATCCTGCCTTTTGTACCGATGAAGATTCTATTATGAAGATTCTCCGGCCTGAAAACTTTATTGGCCGCTCCGTGCAGCAGGTTGATGAATTTTTAAAAAATATAAATATTAAAGGCGAAAAAATAAACGTTGAAATAAATGTATAAGCACCGGTAACTTATCCGGCTCACGATAAGCGCGTAAGGTGCAGGTTTTATTAAATTTTGTGGGTCAGAAAGGTAAGAGGTTATGAAAATCGGATTTGTCGGCGCCGGCAATATGGGCGGCGCAATTGCAAAAAGGCTTATATCTTCCAAAGCGATAGAGCCGGAAAACATGATTATCGCCGATTTGGATGAAAGCAAAACCGAAGTGTTTAAAAAAATGAATGTTTTTATAGCAAAAAATGCTGCGGAGGTTGCGTCATGTTCCGATGTTGTGATACTGGCGGTAAAGCCGGTTGCATTTGATTATGTGCTCAAAGATATTTCGGACTATACAAAGCCTCTGTATATTTCAATAGCCGCCGGAATTACGATAGATTACATAAAAAGCTTTTTCAAAGCAAACGTAAGGGTTATAAGGGCTATGCCGAACACCCCCGCATTAATCGGCGAGGGGGTAACGGTCGTATCATCAAAGCACCCCGCAACCGAGGATGACGAAAAGCTTGCATGTAAAATTTTCGAAAGCGTCGGAATTGTCGAGCGGCTTAACGAATCGTATTTAAACGCGGTAGGCTCGCTCAGCGGAAGCAGCCCCGCATATGTATATATGATGATTGAGGCAATGGCAGACGCCGCGGTCGCGGACGGCATCCCCCGTCACATTGCATATAAGCTTGCGGCGCAGGCGGTTTCCGGAAGCGCGAAAATGGTGCTTGAAACGGGCGAACATCCCGCACGCCTTAAGGATGCGGTTTGCTCCCCCGGCGGGACAACCATTCGTGCCGTTGCGGAGTTGGAAAGCGGCGGGTTCAGAAGTTCTTTGATAAAAGCAATGAAAGAATGTACAAAGCGCTCTGAGGAGCTTACAAAATAGATTATAACAGTATAGTCCTTAGCAGGCATAAGGGAATTCGACTCTCTTATGCCTAATTAAGGTTAACATCGTCAATAATCCACCCGCTGTCCGTCTTTTTTACTGTAAGTGTTACCGCTTTCTTTGAAGCAATATTTTCCGTGCCCGCCTCCGTGCTTGTTACTTCGATTATTTCCCCTTTTACCAAAAAAGTTCCCTGGGATGTTTTCTTAATCTCCAAAACCTCTATTCTTTCCGGCCAGGGGCTGGATGTAAGCCTGCCGGGTGCGTTTTGCGGGTCGTCAAGCCATTTGTCAATAAGCCTTTCCGATACTATGCCCGAATAAGCCTCACGCATGCTCTCTTCAAGCACATCCGAAGGTGCTAAAAGAGATACCAGCTTCAGCCTGCTTCCGAATTCCTCCGCTATTGCGGCTATTTCATCCTCTGCCTTCCGGATGTTTTGCGTGGTTGTGCAAGCCGCACCCAAACAAACTATAACGCAGCATAAAATTAATGAAAATACTTTTTTACAGGGCATATCATAATCTCCTTTTTTTATTGTTTATATTTTTGACGTTGCGATACGTAAAAATGTTCCGGTTATATAATTAATATCACTCTTTTGCCCCGGCGGCAGCAAAAAGCTCGTTTGTTCCCACAATAATTATCAGCAGCGCAAACAGTTTTCTTAAAACCAAAGAAGAAACGCCGGCGGCAAGATATGCTCCGGCAGCTGAGCCTAAAACGCCGAATGCGGCTAAAACCAAGGCAATTTTTGTTTCAACGCATTTATTTTTATAATGCACCCAAAGGGCGGCCGCACCGGTTGGTATAAAGTACATAAGGTTTACACCCTGTGCGATTTTTTGTTCGAACCCCAAAAACAACGTTAGAACGGGTATGAGAACAACCCCTCCTCCTATTCCCATCCCGCTTATTATACCTGCAACAAAACCCGTTATAAGATACAAAATTATTTCCATAGCATTCTAAGCCCCGCGACTATCATTGAAACGGCAAAAACTATTCTTATTGTTTTTCCCGACAATTTCCTTAAGAATTTGGCACCGGCAAAACCGCCCGCAATTCCCGATAAAGAAATTATTAAAGTCGCTCGCATGTTTATCAGTCCTTGGCGGGAATAAAAATACGCCGAGACTATTGTAAGCGGCAGTATTATCGAAATTGCGGTCGCATGAGCTTTATGCGCAGGCACCTTTAAAAAGCGCTCCAGAGCGGGAACGATTATCGTACCTCCTCCCGCACCCAAAACACCGTTAATAAGTCCGCTCAGCATCCCGATTGCCGCACCCAAAATTGTTCTTATCATAAGGTATATTTTAAGGTAAAAACATAAAATTTATTCTTTTTAAAAATAATATTTGTATTTTCTCTGATTTTATATTACAATATATATAATAAAAGGATAGGATTTCTTGTAATGCTGTTTCCGCGGTAACACCTCGAAAAGGGTTTAATCGCGAAAATAGATATAAAGCCTTTAAAGACTTTATAGGAAAGGAATGAAAATTTATGAATCCAAAGATTGAAAACAGCAACGGCGTAATCTCCATATCTGCCGATGTTATTGCGGCAATAGCCGCGGATGCGGCAATGCGCTGCTACGGTGTTGTCGGTATGGCCGTGCGCAACAAAACGGACGGTATTGTAAGCCTTGTTAAAAGAGGAAATGCAGGCAAAGGGATAAAAATTTTTGCGGACGAAGGCGGGCTTGCAATCGACATCCATGTTATTGTCGAATACGGCGTAAATATCAAGGTTGCCTCTAACAGTATAATAGAAAGCGTTAAATATAACGTGGAAAATGCAACCGGCTTTATTGTCAAGCAAATTAACGTACACGTTGAAAGTGTGAGAGTCGACTAAAAGGAGGGTGGCATAAATTGCCGAGTCATATAAACGGCATAGTGATAAAAAACGCCGTTATCAATGCATCGAATAACCTTGCCAACAATAAAAAAATTGTGGACGATATGAATGTATTCCCCGTACCGGACGGGGATACAGGTACAAATATGTCTATGACGCTGTCGGCTGCCGCCCGTGAGGTACTGCCGATTACCGACGAATCCGCCTCTGCAATCGCGGAACATGTTGCCTATGCTTCCCTGCGGGGCGCAAGGGGTAACAGCGGAGTTATCCTATCCCAGCTTTTAAGAGGTTTTTCAAAGGGGATAAAAGGAGAAGAAAAGATTGATTCAACCTTGCTTGCGAAAGCAATGAAAAGCGCAAGCGACACGGCATACAAAGCGGTTATGAAGCCTACCGAGGGAACAATGCTGACCGTCGCGCGGGAGGCGGCAAAATATGCGATAAAAGCCGCAAAGGATTATCCTGACGTTATAGATTTTGCTGTGGCCGTTACCGAAAAGGCCAAACAGGTTTTGGATAAAACACCGGAAATGCTGCCTGTTTTAAAACAAGCAGGCGTGGTTGACGCCGGCGGCAAGGGGCTTATTATTATAATGGAAGGTTTTATCGCGGCACTTAAGGGTGAAGAAATCACCCCCTTGCAGCAGCAAGAAGCTACTGCCCAAAAACGAACGGAGCAAATTGATACCGATAAAATAAAATACATGTACTGCACCGAATTTATCATTACAAAAAAATCATTAAACTACAGCACCCAGCCCTTTAGGGCAGCAATAGAAACAATCGGTGACAGTATGCTGGTAATTGAGGACGGGGATATAGTCAAGGTGCATATTCATACGAACCGGCCCGGTTTTGTCATTGAACATGCTGTAAAAATAGGTGAACTGTCCGATATAAAAATCGATAATATGAAATACCAGCACAGCGAAAAGGTTGCCTGTGAGCCGCCGAAGAAATACGGAATCATAGCGGTTGCCGCAGGGGAAGGGCTTGAAAATATTTTCAAGGATATTGGTGTGGACCGCATAGTAAAGGGCGGTCAAAGCATGAATCCGAGCACCGAGGATATTCTATCTTCCGTTGAATCGCTGAATGCCGAAAATATAATAATACTTCCCAACAATAAAAATATTATACTCGCTGCCGAGCAGGCTGCGAAAATAAGCAAAAAGAACGTAAACGTTATTCCTTCCAGAACAATACCACAGGGTATAAGCGCCGTGCTGATGTTTGAAGAAGAAAAAAGCCTGAAGGAAAACAAGGAAGCAATGACAAAAGCCCTTTCCGGTATTAAAACCGGCCAGGTAACATTTGCTGCCCGCCATTCGGTGATTGACGGAAAAGAAATTGCCGAGGGAGATATTTTAGGCATGGAGGAAGGCGATATTACCGTAATAGGAAAACAGCCCAACGATGTCGCCCTGCAAATTATAAACAAGCTTGCGGATGAAAAGTCTGTTGTTATAACTTTGTTTTTCGGGGCAGACATATCGGAAGCGGCAGCAGATGAACTGAGCGAGCAAATAAAGCTTTTATACCCCAACTGTGATGTTATGGCTCATTCGGGCGGGCAGCCGCTGTATTATTATATAATATCGGTGGAGTAGCTTTATGCTTAACGCTGAAATAAGCCAAATAAGTGGAGTCGGCAAATACCGCGAACGTCATTTCAAGCGTTTGGGATTGCACACCGCATATGATATGCTGTGCTATTTCCCGCGCAGTTACGAGGACAGGTCGACAATCAAGCGGATATGCGACTTAATAGACGGGGAAACGGTATGCATCAAAGCAACCGCCTGCACCGTCTTTAAATCCAGACGTGTAAGGCGCGGCCTGTCATACCAGAAGATTACGGTAACGGACAACACCGGGGTTGTATTCATCACCTGGTTTAACCAGGACTACCTTGCCAAAAATTTTGACCTGTCCGCAGAATATATATATTACGGGAAGATTGCCGTTAAAAACGGACGTGTTGAAATGAACAGCCCCGTTATTGTTAAAGATAACAAAATTGAGCCGGTTTATCCCCTGACAAGCGGACTGACCCAGAATATATTCCGGAAGGTAATGGAAAATTGCATCGGCTATATAAATCAAATACCCGAATCCTTGCCGGCCCGTATCAGGGAAAAATATACACTATGTGCAATAGATTACGCAATCGACAACATACATTTTCCCAAATCCTTCGAAAAGTTAACGCACGCCAGGTATCGCCTGGCTTTTGAGGAGCTTTTTTTGCTGCAGCTCGGACTTCGGATGCTTAAAAAAAGAAGGACTGTGCTGACCGCCAAAGCGCTTTGCAACAGGGCAAATGTCGAAGGGTTCATTAAAACCCTTCCCTTCTCTCTTACCCGGGCACAAAACCGGGTTATCGAAGAAATACTGTCCGATATGCAAAATGTAAGGGTTATGAACAGGCTGGTTCAGGGAGACGTGGGGAGCGGAAAAACAATAGTTGCCGCAATTGCTATGCTGGTCGCGGCGGACAGCGGGGCACAGGCCGCCATGATGGCGCCTACCGAAATACTTGCACAGCAGCATTACCAATCTATACGCGGCTATTTGGAAAAAATGGGGGTTAAAATATCCCTATTGACCGGAAGCATGAGCCCAAAGCAAAAACTCGCAGTATATGATGAAATTAAAAACGGTCAGGTACAGATTGTAATAGGAACGCATGCCCTTTTGCAAAGCGGTGTTGAATTTAAAAACCTTTGCCTTGTTGTGACGGACGAGCAGCATCGGTTCGGGGTTAAACAGCGTTCGGCGCTGGCGGAAAAGGGAAACACTCCTCATTTGCTTGTTATGACCGCAACCCCTATCCCCCGTACCCTGTCGCTTATATTATACGGAGACCTTGATGTTTCCATAATAGACGAGCTTCCGCCCGGCAGAAAAACAATCGAAACATACGCCGTTAACGAATCCATGCGCAAGCGGATTAACAAATTTATGCTTCGCCAGCTTTCCGAAGGCAGGCAGATTTATATCGTATGCCCCCTTGTTGAAGAAAACGAGGACCTTGAGCTTAAAGCGGCAACGGAATATGCCGATCACCTTCAAAACAATGTATTAAAGGGCTTTTCCGTAGGCCTTATACACGGAAGGATGAAGGCAAAAGATAAAGATGATATAATGAGGCGGTTTGCGAACGGGCAAATAAACGTGCTTGTCAGCACTACCGTAATAGAAGTCGGGGTTAACGTCCCAAACGCCTCCTTAATGATAATTGAAAACGCCGAGCGGTTCGGGCTTTCACAGCTTCACCAGCTGCGCGGGCGTGTAGGCAGGGGCGAATGGAAGTCATACTGCATTTTATTTTGCGAAGGCGGCTCAGACATAACAAGGCAGCGCATGAAAATCATGACCGAAACCTCGGACGGCTTTAAAATTGCCGAAAAGGATTTGGAGCTAAGGGGCCCCGGCGAATTTTTCGGTACGCGCCAGCATGGTTTGCCCGAGCTTAAAGTTGCCAATCTTTACTCCGATATGGATTTAGTAAAAAAATCGGGCCAGGCCGCAAACGATTTGATTATGCGGGACCCTATGCTTGAAAACAGTGAAAATGCTGTTATTAAAAAGAAAATAGAGGATATGTTCGCTCAAACAGGCCTTTTCGGCCAAAACTAAAAAGCCCGGCAGCTTTGTAGGCTGCCGGGTTTTCAGATATAAGGGTTATGCCTTCCTTTATTATTCCGGAATAGGCGCATCTACGGGACAAACCTGTGCACATGCCCCACATTCTATGCATAACTCAGGGTCAATCACATACTTATCCTCCCCGGCCGAAATGCAGGAAACCGGGCATTCAGGCTCACACGCGCCGCAGCTTATGCAGTCATCCGTTATTTTATAGCTCATTAATAGACACCTCCTTAAGCGTTGTAGCAAATATAAAATATATTTCTTAATAAATTAAGAAACATTTAACAAAGTTATTCATCATCCTCCAACTTTTTCAGTTCCTCAATTTCTTCGGGGGTAAGCGTAATATCGGCATCCCGTATTATAACCAATTCTGAGGCGTCATATATATGATAAATATCGCCTTCATCATCGTCCAAATTCACCTTTACCTTGCCTGTCAAAAGGTTGTTTTCAACGACAACCCCCCTGCCGTCCGGTGTTTGAACGATAGCATTTACCTTTGGTGTATATTTGAGCAAATGCTCATATGTTTCCTGCTCATACTTCAAACAGCACATAAGCCTGCCGCATGTTCCGGATATTTTTGCAGGATTCAGGGATAAGCCTTGTTCTTTAGCCATTTTTATCGATACCGGTTCAAAATCGCTTAAAAATCTTTTACAGCATAATTCCAAGCCGCATACACCGAGACCGCCCAGCATTTTTGCCTCGTCCCTTACTCCTATTTGCCGAAGTTCAATGCGTGTCCTGAAAACTGCCGCAAGAGATTTTACAAGCTCACGAAAATCAACTCTTCCGTCTGCGGTAAAATAAAACAAGATTTTTCCGCAATCAAAAGTATATTCGACATCTATCAGTTTCATTTCAAGATTATGCTCTTCTATTTTTTTCAGGCAAATATCAAAGGCTTCTTTTTCCTTTTTCCTGTTTTCAATGAGTTTTTCAAAATCCTTATCCGTTGCCCGGCGAATTATAGGGCGAAGGGGCATTACAACCGATTCTTCTTCTACCAAGCGGTTTGCAAGAGCCACCTCTCCCATTTCCACACCTCTTGCCGTTTCAACGATTACATTGTCACCCGCAGCGTATTTCTTGCCTTCCGGATCAAAATAATATATTTTACCAACACGTTTAAACCGCACACCAATTATTTCAATCATGAATAATCCTCCAAGCGTCAAGCAGCAACTCGGTAACGGCAATATTATAATTACGGCTTTGATTTATTGCCGCTGCCGTTTTTTCAAGACGGTCAATTATAGCTAAGGCCGCACCTTTTGTTACGCCTTTTAGTTTCAAAACATCGTCCGTTTCATTATTATCAAAAAGCAAGTCATGCAGCATTATCTCCATTACATCAAATAGTATGCCGCATTTCTCCTTTTCCCTTTCAAACATTGCGGCAGCCTCATAAATACAGGATTTGTCGGAGGCGCCAAATCTTTTAAAAATAACGGCAAATTCTTTTGCAGCCGCAAGTTGGCCATCATCCCCGACAAGCTCGTCCAGTGCCGCTATGCTGCCCGACGCAAGCCTTATTGCAAAATTATCCTGCATACCGTACTTTTCCGCCTGATACCTTGCGATAACGCTGTCCGGCAAAGGCAAAAACCTTAAAACTACCGCTCTTGAGCGTACGGTAGGCAGTAAAACTTTTTCGTTTTCGGTTATCAAAATAATGACGCAATACGAAGGCGGCTCCTCCAATACCTTTAAAAGAGCATTTTGCGCCCCGGCCGTCATAGTATGAGCATCCGGAAAAATAAATACCTTTTTTTCCGACAGGTACGGTTTTGTAAACATATCAACCCTGGCCGCGCGAACAGTGTCAACCGACAAAGCCGCCTTGCCTTTTACCCCGTAATGCTCGTTAGTGACAAAAACCGTATCGGCCACACTTTCACGCGTCAGCTCCCCCGCAAATTTGCGGGCTACCGTTGTTTTCCCGATACCCCTGCTGCCGCAAAATATGTATGCGTGGGAAACGGTGTTGTTTAATACAGAGCTTTCAAGTCTTTCTTTTATCTCATCATGCCCGTATATACCGTCAAACATCATATTTTTTCAAACCTATCGACATCCATAACAAAAACCGTTGCACCGCCCACGACAACTTCAACCGGCCATGCGGAGGCCCCCATGTACATTGCCGCAGGTGCGGTAAGCTCGGTCCTTGATTTGCATTTGTTTTTTATAATAGCAATAACATCATCAACATGTTCTTCATCAGTACCGATAAGGAAGGTAACATTTCCTGCTCTCAAAAAACCGCCCGTGGAAGCCAGTTTGGTAACATTAATCTTGTTTTTGGTAAGTTCTTCGGCAAGAGCTGTGCTATCCTCGTGCTGAACAATGGCTAAAATCAACTTCATTCCAAACCCCTCCTTGTAAATTAATTATCATAGGGCAAAGGCCATAGCGGCCGCCGCCACACTAATATTATACACCAGTATGATATAATTTACAAGGAAAATTTATGCACATGCCTTTTATCAATTTATGTCTACCGCTTTTATCTCTTTAAATATATCGGAAGACCGTTTTCAAACCTTACCTTGCATTCGCCCTGAATGAGCGGCAGCATATATTCAATTGCCTCTGAGGTTATATCGTTGCCTTCTTCGTTTATCCATTCCCTCGGTACGGTTTTTTCCACATTTGCTATCTTGGATATATCATGGTAGAGTATTTCAACTTTATAAGGATTTTGAGACACACGTTTAAAGTACATCATAACGCCCGTTTCACCCTTTATTGCGGTTTCGACGCCGGCTGTGCCTATTTGCTCAGCCTCGGTCAAATCTGTTTGAGATGCCAAATGGGCCGCGCAGCGCTGCAGAAGGCTGAACTCAATGCTCCTTACCTTCCAGCCGAATTTTTCGTGAACTATATCGGCAAGCACCCTTGCCGTACCGGAAAGCTGCTTGTGACCGAAGCTGTCAACAATATCTGCCGTGGCACCTTCACATACATATTTGCCGTCTTTCGTTTTAACACCCTCCGAAACAACGGCTATTACATTTTTATACTTTTGACTTACTTTCTTAATGTCTGAAATAAACTTGTCAACATCAAAAGCAAGCTCAGGCAGATAAATCAAATGAGGCGAAGCCTCCTTTTCTTCTCTTGCAAGAGCGGCGGCGGCAGTCAGCCATCCTGCATTTCTTCCCATTATTTCTATAATGGTAACGGTATTATTGTCATAAACCTGTGCATCACGCGCAATTTCGCGGATACTTGACGCGATATATTTTGCGGCGGAACCAAAACCCGGGGTATGGTCGGTGATTGCAAGGTCGTTGTCTATTGTTTTGGGAATACCTATAATATTAATCGGATAGTCAATCTGCTTTGCATACTGCGAAAGCTTAAGGACCGTATCCATAGAATCGTTTCCGCCGATATAAAAGAAATATGCTATATTATACTTTTTAAAGGTTTTAAAAATATTCTCGAATGTTTCGTTAAATTCCTTAGGCAGCCTGTGGCGGCATGAGCCGAGATATGCCGCAGGAGTATTTATCAAAAGCTCCAGCATGGCCGGGTCCTTAAATCTTTCAGATAGATTTACAAAGCTCTCGGACATAACCCCTTCTATGCCGTGCTGTGCGCCGTAAACAATATCAATTACAGAGGAATTCAGAGCCCCTTTTATCACTCCCGCAAGCGATGCGTTTATAACAGTTGTCGGACCGCCTGACTGACCTACTATTGCATTTCCTTTTAACATTACGCTTATCCTCCCTACAACTAATTTAGTTGTTATAAAAAATATTAACCTAAGATATTATACAATATTTTAATAAAAAATGCAAAATGTTTTTAAATTTAAGAAGGATTTTTATTTAATATGTCAAATATACTATATTACAGAATATATTTTTAGTGCATTTTGGAAGGGGTGATTCCATTGGTAGATTTAGAAACACAAGAAGTATCCCACGCCAAATGGGGCAAGTGCGTAAGATTGTCCGACGGGACGATTGAGCTTTTGGCAACTTTGGATTTCGGTCCGAGAATAATGCATCTGGGTGCTGTAGGCGGCGAAAACGAATTTTTTGAGGATTATGACGACGTAATCAGTAAAGGCAACGAAGGTGGTTCTTTCGATATCTTTGGTAATAAGGGCTGCTGGCATATTTACGGCGGACACAGGCTATGGGCTTCTCCCGAATCGTATCCCCGTACGTATTATCCGGATAATGAGCCTGTTAAATATAAATTAATTGAAAACGGCATCAGGCTTACTCCTCAGCCGCAGGCATGGAACAACCTTCAAAACGAAATCGAAATAACCATAAAGGAAAAAAGTAAAGTTGAAGTTGCTCATAAAACCACCAATATCGGCGCCTGGGAAACAGAGCTTGCACCCTGGGCGATAACCGTTATGAAAATCGGCGGCCTGCAAGTTGTTCCGCAGCCGAAAAAAGACACCGACCTGCTCGGAAACAGAATTATCGCACTGTGGCCCTATAGCGAAATGGACGACAGTCGTGTACACTGGGGGAAGGATTACATAACCCTGCGCCCGGATGCATCAAGCCGACGCGCATTTAAATTCGGGATAAACAGTGAGCATGGCTGGGCCGCATATTTTAACCATGGCAACCTGTTTATTAAAAGGTTTGAACCGGTAGACGGAGGAAATTATCCGGACGGAGGCGTTTCGTATGAAACATATACAAACGGTGTCATGGTAGAGCTTGAATCATTGGGTGAATTGAAAAAAATCAAACCAAACGAAACGGTCGTTCATGTTGAAAAGTGGGAACTTATATTAAACGTGCCAAAACCGCAAACAAAAGAAGAAATAAGCGCGGCTGTTCATAAATATATTAATGCCGGCTCTTGAAAAGCGGCCCGTGCCTGAAATTAAAAAAGAATAATTAAATCAATTAAATCAAAAATTAAAAAAGTTTTCGATGTTTTACCTGCATCGAAAACTTTTTTATTTTATTCGGCATTGTCATTGCCGCCCGGTATTTATCACGGAGCCGACATTTCCTTAATAACCTTAAGCCGGGAAAATTCTTCGCGTTCCTTTTCCTCCAGCGCATTTTGTATCATATGCGTTAATTCTTCGTATTTCGGAATCATTATATTTTTCAGTGCATTTGCTCTTTTTTGGGTTTTTTTCACATTTGCCGCAAGCCGGTAAACGGAGTTTTCGATCTCGGCAAGCTTTAACGACAGCTGCTTTACGCTTTCGAATTTTTTATAAGCTTCGTCAAGAGCGGTGCCGGTGCGGAAAAAGCCATAGCCGTATTGCAGGCTCTCGTCCGTTTCATCGTCAACAAGCGGGAGCTCCACCCCCATTACGCTCCGAAACCTGATTTTTATGCCATCTTCAACCGGTATGGCATAGCTTATCCGGCCTACCGTGTTGATGCCGAACATAATATTCGCAGCCTGAAGCGCCCGGTATGCCTCTGAAAAGGTCTTGTCAATCTCGGATTGAATTCTTTTTGCCTTTTCTATAAGCTCCATCATTTCACGAATTAACACGTTTCGTTTTTTATCAAGCAGCATATATCCCTGTTTGGAGAGCCTCAGCGAGTTTTTTGCCTTTATTAAATTACTCTTTGTGGGAAACAGCGTAATATCCATTATCCCTCATCCCTCGGGTAGTATTTTTCCAGAATTTTTGTATCTATTCTTGTAAGCTCACTTCGCGGCAGAATCCTAAGCAGGTTCCAGCCCGTTTCAAGTGTTTGGCTAATATCACGGTTTTCGTCAAAGCTCTGGGTAATAAATTCCTTTTCAAATTGCTCCCCGAACCGCATATATTTTTTATCCGTTTCGCTCAGCTCATCTTCGCCTATAACGGATGCAAGCGAGCGCACATCCTGAACATTGGAATATGCGGCAAAAAGCTGGTTTGCCAGATCGGGATGGTCCTCCCTTGTGTATCCCTCCCCTATACCGTCCTTCATAAGGCGGGACAATGACGGGAGTATGCTTATCGGCGGATATATGCCCCTTTGATATAGGCTCCGCTCCAATACAATCTGGCCTTCAGTTATATATCCGGTAAGGTCCGGTATGGGATGGGTAATATCATCGTTCGGCATTGTAAGTATGGGTATTTGCGTAATCGAACCTTCCCTTCCGTGCAGCATTCCGGCACGCTCGTAAAGCGAGGCAAGATCGGAATAGAGATATCCCGGATATCCCTTTCTTGAAGGAATTTCATTCTGCGAGGATGATATTTCACGCAGCGCCTCCGCATAAGAGGTCATATCCGTTAAAATAACGAGAATATGCATATTTTGCTCAAATGCCAGATATTCCGCCGCGGTTAATGCACACCGGGGAGCAACGATTCTTTCACCGACAGGGTCGCTTGATAAATTCAAAAACATTGCAACACGCCCTAAAACGCCGCTTTCTTCAAAGCTTTTCCGGAAAAAGTCCGCTACGTCTTTTGATACGCCCATTGCACAAAATACAATTGCAAAATTTTCCGAATCCGCATCCTGTATTTTTGCCTGCGAAGCAATCTGTATTGCCAGTTCGTCATGCGGAAGCCCGTTCCCTGAGAAAATAGGCAGCTTCTGCCCGCGTATAAGCGTTATAAGAGCGTCAATGGAAGAAATCCCGGTTTGAATATAGTCCCTCGGGTACCTTCTCGAAACGGGATTTATCGGTTTTCCGTTTACATCAAGATACTCCTCGGCAAATATAGCCCCCAGACCGTCAATCGGCCGGCCGGCACCATCGAAAACGCGTCCTAAAATTTCCCGTGAAACGCCAAATTCCATAGGTTTGCCGGATGGTCTCGTAACAGTATTTTTCAAAGACAGGCCATGGGTTCCTTCATAAACCTGAACCACGGTATAGTCCTTTGCAAGCTCGATAATCTTTCCTATCCGTACGTCTCCTTCATCGGTTTTAATTTCGACTATTTCTTCAAACGAAGCCTCCTTAATCCCTTGGAGAATAACAAGCGAGCCGCTGATGGACTTTAAGCCCATATATTCCATTTTCATCTTTTTACCACCTCGTTGTTTTCGATAACTTTTTTGCATGCTTCATCTATTTTGTTTCGAAGCAAATCAAATTTATCAAGCTGCTCGCTGTTTATTTGGTATTTGATTGGAATAATACTGTCAAAAATGCCTGTTTCGATTAATTGGGAGATGGGTATGCCCCTTTGCAGCACGTCCTTTGACTTGTCATGCAGGTATAAAATAATGTCCATCATTAAAAATTGCTTTTTTATGGGTACAAACGTATCGATGGGATGAAAAGCATTTTGCTGCAGAAAGCCGACCCTTATCACTCTTGCGGTTTCAAGCACCAGCTTCTGGTCATCCGGCAAAACATCACTGCCTATAAGCTTGACAATTTCGTTGAGGCTTGCTTCCTCCTGCAGCAGGGCAATTATTCTTTTGCGGTTCAGCATAAACCTATCGTCAACATTTTCCTCATACCAACCGGACAGTAGCCCCGCGTATTCGCTGTATGAAGAAAGCCAGTTTATCGCGGGATAATGCCTTGCATACGCAAGCTGTCTGTCCAAAGCAAGAAACGACCTTACAAAACGCTTTGTGTTTTGTGTTACGGGCTCGGAAAAATCCCCTCCCTGAGGAGATACGGCGCCTATTATGGTAATCGAACCCTCGTTTCCGCTCAGGCTTTCTATATAACCCGCACGCTCGTAAAACGCGGCAAGACGGGAGGACAAATAAGCCGGGAATCCTTCCTCGGCCGGCATTTCTTCCAAACGCCCCGAAATCTCCCTCAGAGCCTCCGCCCATCGTGAGGTTGAGTCCGCCATAATTGCAACGTGATAGCCCATGTCACGATAATATTCCGCAAGCGTTATCCCGGTATAAATACTTGCTTCCCGGGCTGCAACAGGCATATTTGAGGTATTGGCTATCAGTGCCGTTCTGTCCATAAGCAGCGCCCCGCTCTTCGGGTCGGTTAAAGAAGTAAACTCCTCCAGAACCTGGGTCATCTCATTACCCCGCTCCCCGCAGCCTATATATATAATTATATCCGCATCGCTCCATTTTGCTATTTGATGCTGTGTCATCGTTTTGCCCGTGCCGAAGCCGCCGGGAACCGCCGCCGTTCCGCCCTTTGCAAAAGGAAAAAGAGTGTCGATAATACGCTGTCCGGTAAGCAGAGGCTCTCTAATACCGATTCTGTTTTTATACGGCCGCGGCACACGTATCGGCCAGCGGTGCGAAAGCTTTATCTGAGTTTTATTGCCCTGCTCGTCTGCTATCTCGGCTATCACATCCGAAACGGTATATTCACCGTCCGGCGCAATATAATCAATCCTTCCGCCAATCCCCGGCGGAACAATAACCTTATGCATTATCTGCGGTGTTTCGGGAGTCTGCGCAATAACGGCGCCGCCCGAAACAACATCACCTTTACTAACCAGCATTTTTACCTTCCACTTTTTGCTTTTATCAAGCGGATCAACCGAGAGGCCCCTTGATATAAAAGGGCCGGATTTATCTTCTATGCTTTTGAGCGGCCGCTGTATGCCGTCAAATATACCCCCGATTATCCCCGGACCAAGCGTAACGCTCATCGGGCTTTGAAAAGAAACTACCCTGTCGCCCGTTTTAAGCCCGGTAGTGCTTTCATACACCTGCACTATCGTATTGTCGCCGTCAACACCGATTACCTCTCCTATAAGCTGCTCATCACCGACAAAAACCTGATCATGCATTTTAAAGTTTTCACATTTTCCGACCTTTACAACAGGTCCGTTTATACTGAAAATTTCACCTATTACTTCCATATATCATCACGCTCAAATCTTTAAATTATATCTTCGCAAAAATTCCGCCTTGGACTGCTCGACCTTGACAAAAAGCGTTTCGTCAATTCTTACCGAGTTTTTTTCATCAATAAGTATAAAGCCGCCGATTATCGGTTTGTCGATATATTCCACTTTTAAGCCCATGCTTTTAAATTTGTCCTCAAATTTTTCGTCATGCCGGGCTATTTGAATAAGCGTTGCTTCTTCAAGCCTTTTTCTCGATTTTAAAAGGCACTCGTCAATATATCTCTCATAATCCGCGGAATCAACAAAAGCCGTAAGGCGCCTTAATACGCTCTCAAAGAGCATATCGACAAGCCTTTGCCGTTCTTCCAAAATCTCCCGCTTGCATTCAAGCTGCTTTTGAAAAACGCGCTCGTTTTTGGCTTTCGTGAGTTTTTTTGTTTCGCTTTTATATTTTCTTTGCGCCTCTTCGTTTAATTCTTTTTTTATTTTTGCAAGGGCTTTTTCTTTTTCGCGCGAAATATCCTCAAGGCTTTTATCACGCCTTTGCTGCGCCTCGCCAATTACCATCCTTTCAAAATTCGCAATTTTTAATTCAGGATTGCTCATATAAACACCATATCCTTTTGTTATAGATTAAAGCTTTAACCCGATTGCTTCTTTTACATACCGGGTAATAAAATCTTCCGATTTTCCCATGCCGTGCCTGTCGGGTATTTCAACTATCAGGGGCTTTTTGTATTTCAGCTTTATTTCTGATATTAATTCCGGCGCCAAGCCGGATAGCTTTACGGTAATAAGGATAATGCCTATTTCCTTGTTTTCGACCGCTTCGGAAAGCGCACGAACAAATTCTTCCCGCTGATGAACGACAACACCTTCAATCCCGGCAAGGCGCATTCCGATTTGAGTGTCTATATTATCGCTGATTAAATATATCTTCATAGACTGCTGAGTATTGTAAAGGAAATAAGCAATCCGTAAAGGGCAATACCTTCCGCAAGAGCAACAAATATAAGCGCTTTGCCCATTACCGACGCATCCTCCGAGATTGCACCGATAGCGGCCGAAGCGGAAGCCGCAACAGCTATTCCCGCGCCGATTGACGCAAGTCCCGTAACAAGGGCGGCCGCCAGATACCCCATGCTTGTCGCCCCGTCCGAGGCCTGGCCTGCTTCCTGGGCAAGCACACCGGAATCCCCGAGCATGATTACAATCGCTGCCATAAGCAGTGCTGCAAAACTAAAAACATTAAGCCCCAAAACTGTTTTCATTTTTTTGCCCGAAAGCTTAAAACCGAAATGTAAAACGGACGGTGTTAAAATTACAACAAAAACCGCAATTGCATAAAATAAAATAGTCATGTTTTTTCCTCCCTACGATTCATTTAACAAAATACTCATGCGGCAAAATAAAATTGCCGCCTGACACTGCTTTTTTCTGTATAAATCAACGTGTTGTCGTTTTGGAAAATGCGGAAACCTTACTGGGCGTAAAGGGATTGCCGCCTCCCGAAAAATACCTGCTGAACATCTCATAAAACTCCAGCCTCAGCACCTGTATCGCAACCAACAGTCCCTCAAGCCCCATTACCAAAACATTGCCAAAGATTAAAACCAAAACCTTTGCAAAATTCAACTCTTCAATCGAATGCTGCTGCACATTGGCAAGTGAAAAAACAACCATCATCATTCCCGCATGTATAAGGGCAAAAGCTCCAACACGTATAAAAGAAATTGTATTTGTTATATATGAAAGGACAAGCTCAAACAGCTCGAAAAAATTTTCAAGTATGAACTCGCCTTTATTTTTAGGTGCCCAATCCGCTCGCTTGGCAATAAGAGCGGACAACGGGCGTTTGAAGAACACCAAAGCAAGCGGCAGTACAATAAACAAAGCCACATACCATTTTGTTATAATGCCGTATCCCAAAACTAAGGACAAAACACCTATAACCGTCGCCCAATAAAATATAAAGCCGGCTAAACCGTTTGAGTCAAAAAGAACCCTTCCGGCATCTTTTTGCTTTATACCGTTTGCCATGTTTAAAAACATTGAAACGCCTATAATAACGCTGCCAAGCGCAACTGCCGCTATCAATGTTTTCATAATATTTCCCGAAGCCATCGGCTTATACATAAAGCTGTATTCAAATTCCACGCCGAAAGCACTGCCATAGAAAACGCCGAACAAAGCCGCAACAAAGCCGCATACTTTAAGTATCGGCCCTAAAAAAACACCCCTTCTTTGAAGCAAATAACCAACAAGCGCCAATACAATACCATGCCCCACGTCCCCGTACATTATCCCGAACATAACGCTGTATGTAAGGGCAAACAAAAAGGTGGGGTCTATTTCGTTGTATGAGGGCAGGGAATACATTCTTACAAAGCTTTCAAACGGCCTTACAAACCTATTGTTTTTAAGCTTTGTGGGAGGTTTTACATGCTTTGCCATATCCGGCTCTTCAAGCAAAAACGTCACGTTCGGTTCGGCATCAAACTCCCGCGCAAGGGCATCGGCCTCGCTTTCGGGAACCCATCCAGCAATATAAAAGGATTCCTCCGTATGTGCGGCATATTTTCGCACATTAAAGGCTTCATACAAATAATAAATGCTTCGTGCCGCGGTGCAAAGCTTATCGAACTCCCTGCTTACTATAATGTCCATATCCTTTTTCAACTCGGCAAGCTTTTCTTTTAGCTCGGCATTTTCCCTCGTAAGGCTTTGTATAACCTCACTTGGCAGCCCGGATGCCTTGTTCGCAATATGCATACGCTCAAAGTACAGGGTTGAAAAAAGATTGTCAATTTTCTCGCGTATTGATTCGGGCGCGCAATAAAGCCCGTATACTTCGTCTTGTTTTTCTTCAAATTTAAAGAAAAAAGCCGCGTAATATTCGCTTAAAAACTCATTAAGCTTTTTATATGATTCCTTCGGCATTTTGCCGAACCGGACCTTTATATGCTCAAATTCAAATATTTCTTTAAGCGGTATGTCAATGTTTGAAATATGCTCAACCTGTGCTATAATGCGTTTGTTTTTCTCCAGGGAATCCTCAATTTCTTCCCGTTTTTTCATTATCCCGACAAGCATTGTTTTTATTTGCTCGGAATAATCCTCAATTTCCTGCGGTGTCATTGAATGGTTTCCTTTAGGCAGGGCCTCGGAATCAATACCCGCAATTGACAGGGTTTCGTTGACTTTTGAAACAAGCTGCACATAAGGATTTGCTTCGGTAAACGGAAAAACATCTTGCGCATTTGCCAGAACATGCAGCATATCTTCAAGGTGAATATCATTCTCAATGACATAATCCATCACTATCCTGTCAAATTCAGCGATAGGACCTATTATGTTTATAAGCTTCATTTTTTCAACTGCCACTTTTATCACCGCCGATTCCGATTAAAAAATGCTTAATTTTATTCATATCAAGCTTGTAACGTATTCCTTCCGTTATTTTTATTATGTTTCCGACTTCATTATCCTTTTGATGAATATATAAAAGCATTGTCATGATGGAAAAGGGATAATACCTTGCCGCCTTGCGCTGCAGCTTCATCATATAATCATAAAAGTACTGCTCGGTAAAGCCTTCCTTTTCTTTAAATATTTCACTATATACGGTTTCATCAAGCAGCTTATATACTTCATCAATATTGCCCGCCGTAACCAGTTCGGCAATCTGCTCCTGCCTCAACCTGTATTTTATGGGTATGATATAAGAATATATCAGTTCCGAAGGTATATTGTAAAATTTTTTGCTGCGAAATATCCATAATAAATTTAAAATATCCATTTCGCTTCCGAGCGACCGGGACACAATCCGGCGGTCTTTTTTGCCAAGCAGTTTTATCGCCGATTTCCATGCGGTAACAAAATAATATACATCAAGTGTCATTTCAATGCCGAAAATATTAAAATGCTCCGTATTTGAGATAAAAGGGGATAAAAGCTTATTATAAGGGGTTCCCTTTAAATTCTCTATGAACTGGGTTTTTGTTTTTGATGCGGCAAGCTTGTCGGCATCTATTGTCATATGCTTACGGTAATACTCGTTGATACGCCGGTCAAACGTAAAAAGAATGCCCGATTCAACCATTCGGAACATTTCCTTGAGCAATTCTATCTCATATCTGAGTATAAACACTGCAAGGAACCTTTTGTTATTTCCTTTCTCGTACTTAAAAAGCTTTGCAAATTCATTTTCCTTAACCTCGAGCAGCAGCTGTTCAAGCTGTCCCCTGTGTACATCCGTTTCGGAAACACCTGCCAATGCATCCTTGTATTTGGTATTGCTTTTTAAATATGCGGCTACATCACCAACACTGCTTTTGGAAAGCAGGGCGTCATAATCTTTTTCCTTTAAAAGCTTGCCGGTCATGGCTTTCACTTTTGCGTGCGCCCCGCTGTATTTAAAAACCTCAGCCAGCATTTTCCCCACTTCTTCCGATTATATTTTCAAATATTTCATTTTCCCAAGCCGCTTTGTTTTTTTCAAACTGCTCCCTGAGAATTTTCAGGCTTTCCTGTTTGCTCTCCTCAGCCGCCCGCTTAAGGCCTTCCTCCTGCTCCGCTTCCTTTTTTGCATATAAAGCAACTTTTTGCTCTACCTGCTGACCGAGTTGTTTTTCAAGCTCCGCCCTCTTTGATTCTATTTCAAGAGGCATTTCCCTTTTTGCCTTGGCAACTTCTTCGTCAATCAGCCTGGCGGCTTTTTCTATTTCAATAATCTTATACAATATTGAATCCACTAATTATTCTTCCTTTCAAGCGCCTTAATTTTTCAAACTTTGCATCGGAGCGGGTATTCTCCCGCCTCTTGAAATGAAACTGTCGCTGCCGTATTTGCTCACCTGCATAACGGGCGCCCTGCCAAGCAGCCCTCCGAACTCAATTATATCCCCCGCCTTATGGTTATATGCGGGAATAATCCTGACTGCGGTCGTTTTGTTATTAACAACACCGATTGCGGCTTCATCCGCTATTATTGCCGATAATGTTGCGGCCTTTGTGTCACCCGGAACTGCTATCATGTCAAGCCCGACGGAACATACACAAGTCATTGCTTCAAGCTTCTCGATTGAAAGCGCTTCGCACATTGCGGCTTCAATCATGCCGGCATCCTCCGATACAGGTATAAACGCACCGGACAGTCCGCCTACATAAGAGGATGCCATAATTCCTCCCTTTTTAACCGCGTCGTTGAGCAGCGCAAGTGCGGCCGTAGTTCCGTGCGCGCCGCACTTTTCTATGCCCATCTCCTCCAATATGTAAGCAACACTATCACCTATTTCAGGTGTGGGGGCAAGAGACAAATCAACAATACCAAACGGCACGCCTAACCTTTTTGAAGCCTCCTGTGCAACAAGCTGCCCCATTCTTGTAATTTTAAAAGCCGTCTTTTTAACCGTCTCGGCTACCGTCCCGAAATCCATGCCCCGGACAGACTCCAAAGCACTCTTAACAACACCCGGACCGCTCACCCCGACATTTATCACACATTCGCCCTCGCCAATTCCGTGAAAAGCTCCCGCCATAAAAGGATTGTCTTCCACCGCGTTTGCAAATACAACAAGCTTGGCACAGCCAATCGAATTTTTGTCCTTCGTAAGATAAGCCGTTTCTTTTATCACATTTCCCATTTGCGCAGCCGCGTCCATGTTTATTCCGGCTTTGGTGGATGCGATATTAACGCTTGAGCAAACCCTTTCGGTTTGTGCAAGGGCTTGCGGTATGCTTTCAATCAGCCTCTTATCACCTTGCGTATAACCCTTGTGTACCAGAGCGGAGTACCCTCCGATAAAATTAACGCCGGTCTGCGTTGCCGCCCTTTCAAGAGCCCGGGCTATTTTTATATAATCGGCATCCCTGCAGGCATGTGATATAATCGAAACGGGAGTTACCGAAATCCGCTTGTTTATTATCGGGATACCATATTCACGTTCGATATTCTCACCCGTGGATACAAGATTTTTTGCGTACCGGGTTATTTTATCATATATTTTTTCACATAAGGTATCGCAGCAATCGGATACGCAGTCAAGCAGGGAAATTCCCATTGTAATTGTACGTATATCAAGGTTTTCCTCCGAAATCATTTTAATTGTTTCGATTATTTCATGATTGTTTATCATAACGCTATAATACCTCTCAATCTTAGACATAAGAGAGCCAAGCTCTATAGGGCTTAGCTCCCTTATGCCTCTACCGATGCTATTTTAAACAGCATTGATATAATGTAAAAAACTCTCCGAATTATATTATATTATATCCTGTGCATTGAGTTGAATATATCCTCGTGCTGGATCCGTACGGACAGCCCAAGCTTTTCCCCCAAATCATCCAGATTTTCCGCGAGCGCGTCGAATTTCACCCTGCACTCGGTAATATCACACAGCATAATCATTGTAAACATATCCTGCATAATAGTTTGAGAAATGTCCAGGATATTAATATTATTCTCATACAGCAGCATTGCTACCCTTGCTATTATGCCTTTCGTATCCTTTCCGATAACCGTTAATACAGCTTTTTCCATATAATTTCCCCGTTTCTTTCAGCTATTCATTCTCTGTCTCACAGCCTCATACAACAAAACACCGGCGGCAACAGAGGCATTCAGCGAAGTTATTTTGCCCCTCATGGGTATGCTGACCAGCACATCGCATTTTTCGCAGACAAGCCGCCCGATGCCCTTTCCCTCGCTGCCGATTACAAGCCCGACCGCTCCTTTAAAATCAACATCGGTATAGTTTGTCGCTGCGTTTTGATGGGCACCGTAAATCCATATGTTTTCTTCTTTCAGGCGCTCAATTGTTTGGGCTATGTTGGATACCCTTGCTACCGGCATATATTCCGCCGCCCCCGCCGAAACCTTGGAAACGACCGGGCCAAAGCCTGCGCTTTTTCGCTTGGGGATTATAACCCCGTGCGCCCCGGCAGCATCGGCCGTCCTCAACACAGAGCCTAAATTGTGAGGATCCGTTATTTCGTCCAAAATCACTATTAATGGCGGTTCGCTTTTTTCACGGGCACGGCTCAGTATCTCCTCAACACTGCTGTAGCCGTGCGTCAAAGCTATGGCAATTACACCTTGATGAGCGCCCGTTTGTGACATTTCATTCAGCTTTGCACGCTCGGTATATTGAACCATAATACCCTTTTCGTATGCCATCGCCCTTATTTTTTCAATACTGCCTTTTGCGCCCTTTGCAATCAGTATTTTATCAATTTCGCGCCCCGCCCTCAGCGCTTCCGTTACGGGATTTCTGCCCTCAATTATATTGCTCATGCCAAATTAAATTTATCGTGGATAGCCCTTACAGCAGTGTCCGATACATCCTCGTCAATCAGTACGGATATTTTAATCTCGGAGGTTGAAATCATATGAATATTGATTCCCTCATTATACAACGCCTCAAACATTAATGCGGCAACTCCCGGATTGCTCGCCATGCCGGCTCCCACAACCGATACTTTTGAAATATCTTTGGTGTATTCGATGGACTTTGCGCCGATATAAGACAAATTGTCGTTTAATATCTCTAAGGCGGCTTCCAAATTACTCTCAGCCACGGTAAAGGTTATATCCTTTGTATTGCCTCTTCCGATTGACTGCAAAATAACATCCACATTTATATTTTTCTTGGCAAGCAAAGAAAATATTTTAAACGCCTTTCCCGGAGTATCTTCAATATTTACTACCGAAATTCTCGCCACGTCGTCATCCTTTGTTACTCCTCTTACCAACATTCTTTCCACTTTACCAACCTCCTTGACCGAAGTACCCGGTATTTTATTAAAACTTGATTTTACCTCTAATTTAACGTTGTATTTTAAAGCAAGCTCCACAGAGCGGTTATGCAGTACGTTAGCCCCTAAACTTGCAAGCTCAAGCATTTCGTCATAAGACACATCGTTTAATTTTCTTGCATTTTTGACAATTCTCGGGTCGGCGGTATATACGCCGTCCACATCGGTATAAATCTCACAAACATCCGCGCCAAGAGCGGCGGCAATGGCAACTGCGGTTGTATCGCTCCCTCCCCTGCCGAGGGTTGTAATGTCGTCATATTTGTCTATTCCCTGGAAACCGGCAACTATTACTATCCTGTTGGAATCAAGCTCTTTTTTTATACGCTCGATATCCACGCTTTTTATTCTTGCGTTTGAGTGATTGCTGTTTGTTTTCATGCCGATTTGCCAGCCTGTCAGGGACACAGCGGGATAGCCAAGCTTTTCGATTGTCATTGCAAGCAGCGACATTGAAACCTGCTCACCGGTTGATAAAAGCACATCCATTTCACGTTTTGACGGATTAGGGTTTACTTCTGCCGCTTTTTGCAGCAGCTCATCGGTAGTATCACCTTGGGCGGAAACCACAACAACAACGCTGTTTCCTTGATCATAGGCTCCTGTTATTATGTGTGCGACATTTAACAGCTTTTCTGTATCCGCTACCGAGCTGCCACCGAATTTTTTAACTATAATGCTCAAATTCGTTCCCCCTTAATCAATAATTCTTGCTCCAAAGTTGTCCGGCTCCAACATCATTAAATCCCATTTCATGTCCTCATGCAGAAGATATTCTTTTGCCGCGCATAAAAATTCTTCCTTCTGCGAGGACAATATAACCGAAATTACCGCCGGACCCGCCCCGCTTATATAAGAGCCGAGCGCTTTGCTTTGAATTGCTATATCAAATATTTTATCGATCCCCTTTATAAAGCGTTTGCGATACTGCTGATGCAGCCTGTCGTCAAGCGCCGTAATAAGGTTTTCGTAATTTCCCGTAATCATGGCCGCCGTCAGCAATGATGCCCTTGCGGTATTGAAAATCGCATCCTCGCGCGGAACGACCGGCGGCAATATGCTTCTTGCTTTTTTTGTTTTCAATATAAAATCAGGAATAAACACCGCAAATTTCAGTTTGTCAGGGCTGATTTCAATTTTTTGATAACGCGTCTTATCCCCATTAATAACCGCTATGGCCATTCCTCCCGTTATCGCGGGGGTTGTGTTATCGGGATGCCCTTCAAAATTTGCGGCAAAGGATATAATATCATCCTTGCTCATTTTTGCCTGGCATATTAAATTTGCGGCAATCATCCCGCCGACTATACTTGCGCTGCTGCTGCCAAGCCCCCGTGTCACCGGAATTTCGTTTTTTTGTATTATATGAATACCGCGGGGATAATATCCTGCCTCCGAAAAAACCGCATTCATGGCACGATACACTAAATTTCTTTTATCCCGGGGCAAAAAATGGCGGCTTTCGTCTTGTATGTCAATTTTTAACCCTTCGTCACATTCTCCGGCACTTATAGTAT
Organism: Clostridiales bacterium Firm_18; assembly: GCA_001604215.1. Lineage (GTDB taxonomy): Bacteria > Bacillota > Clostridia > Monoglobales > Firm-18 > Firm-18. The sequence goes on along the minus strand of LVAX01000075.1, from coordinate 52,651 downwards.
TATAAAGATTAAGCGCAATGCCGATACAGTCAAAACCGGGACCGATATTGGCGCTTGTTGCCGGCACCTTTACGCTTATCATAAATCCTAACCCTTTCCCGACAGGCAAAAATCAATCAATTTCAACCTGAATTTTGCTTACAATATTTTCTTTTCCGATTAAACTGCCAAGCTTGTCTATACATTCCTGTATTTCATCTTCTTTTGCGGCAAAGGTTATAAATGCGGCGTCACGGCTGTCGGTATCTATCCAGCTTACCTTGTCAAAAACCGCAATTACGCATTTTTCGGCCCGGTGATTGTCGGTGATATTCAAACGGATATAATACTTTACCTTATCGGGATTGCAGCAAGTCAGCTCCCCGCCCTCCTGCCAGTGGGGCGCTCCGAATCCGTTATGCTTAATTATGTCCAGGCAGTCCGCCACTACCGCGCTTGCGGTTGGCATTTTCCCGGCGCCCTTGCCATAAAACATTACCTCGCCTGTTGCGCTTGCTTTAACCAGTATTGCATTAAACACATCCTCCACGCCGGAAAGGGGATGATTTTTCGAAAGCATCAAAGGACAAACTTTTGCATAAACCTTTCCGTTTACCTTTTTGCTTTTGCCTATCAGCTTTATTACGTATCCTGCTTTATCAGCGTATTCAATATCCTTCAAAGCAACTTTTGTTATGCCCTGTGTGGGGATTTTATCGCTGTCAATCTGCTTGCCGTATGACAATGCGGAAAGTATCGCTATTTTCCTGCATGTATCAAAGCCTTCTATGTCGGCGGAAGGGTCCCTTTCGGCATAGCCTTTCTTTTGTGCATCGGACAAGGCACTTTCAAAGGATTGTCCGTTTTTTATCATCTGGGTAAGTATATAGTTTGTGGTGCCGTTTAAAATCCCCATAATTTCATATATTTCATTTGCGGCAAGGCAATTGTTGAGAGGTCTTATTATAGGTATCCCGCCGCCCACGCTTGCCTCAAAAAGATAGCTTGCATTGTTTTCCCGCGCAATTTGCATTATCTGCGCGCCTTTTGCGGCAACCAGTTCCTTGTTGGAGGTTACAACACTCTTTCCCGCCTTCAAAGAACGGACGGTAAATTCATAAGCCGGGTTGATTCCTCCGATGGTTTCGACAACTATATCTATATCGTCATCCTCAATGATTTTATTAAAGTCATTTGTTATCAGCGACGAATACGGGCTGTCCGGAAATTCCCTTACGTCAAGTATGGCCTTTACCGAAATATCCTGCCCAACCTTTTCTTTAAACGAAGTGCCTTCAATTATTTCAACAACACCGGAGCCGACCGTACCGAAGCCCATAACCGCTATGTTTTTCATAATCAACCTCCAAATACATTTTGCACTAAATTTGCATTATTTATAACAACGTGATTTATAGTTATTGCATAAAAATATTAATAATATTCCCAAAAGAAGCGGTTTTTCCGCGTTCAACTTCTTATTATAATAACACATTCATTATTACATTTCAATATATTTTTTTGAGTTTCGCCGGTAAATTCAAAAAAATTCAAAAATATCCGCTTGGCATTGACAAAGCATCATTAAATAAGGTAAAATAATTCTACATTTTATTTTAGATATTTAAAGTGAGGGATATAAACATGAAGATTTCTTTTTCAACAGTCGGATGCCCCGAATGGTCCTGGAACGATATCTTTTCCATGGCAAAAGACTTAGGCTACCAGGGTATTGAAATCAGAGGCCTGGGAAATGAACTGAGAGTCGCAAACGCAAAGCCGTTTACCGAAAGTGAGCTGCCTAAAACAAAAGCGGCTTTAAGCGAAGCCGGCCTTGAAATTGTATGTTTTTGCTCGTCATGCTGTTTGTCCTCCGGGACCGATAACAGCAAGATACTGGCAGAAGGCTATGAGTATATTGAGCTTGCCGCAAAAGTAGGCGCAAAATATGTGCGTGTGCTGGGCGACAGAGAGCCCTTTGCAACCGGCGAAGTAAGTGACGAAACGGTCATATCGAATTTAAAGTATCTGGCATCCTTTGCGCAGTATAAGGGTGTTACCGTTTTAATCGAAACAAACGGTGTTTATGCGGACACCGCACGGCTTAAAAAAGTCGTGGAAAAAGTAAACAGTCCTTTTGTCGGGGTGTTGTGGGATATCCATCATCCCTGCAGGTTTAACAAGGAAAAGCCCGAAGAAACCATGTTGAATATAGGTAAATACATAAAGCATGTGCATGTCAAGGATTCAATCGTTGACGATGGCGGCAAAATCATTTATAAAATGATGGGGGACGGCAATATCCCCTTCAGGACGGCATTTGATTTGCTGATGCAAAACGGTTATGACGGCTATGTCTCCCTCGAATGGGTTAAAAGATGGAATGAAAACCTTGAGGACGCGGCGATAGCGTTTCCCCAGTTTGTCAGCTTTATGAACAATTATTTCGGTGATATCCACGATGCGGACATTTCAAGGGTGATAGACAAACCGGCGGTGGGGCAGCGCCTTTTTGAAAAGGATATTTTAATTGACTTAACCTTCGGCCAGCTGCTTGACAAAGTCGCAAAGGAATTTCCGGACCAATACGCTTTTCAATATACAACAAGGGATTATACTCGCACATATCGTGAATTTTTGGAAGAGGTTAACACAGTGTCCAAAATGTTTATGGCCATGGGTGTTAAAAAGGGCGACCATGTTGCCATATGGGCCACAAACTACCCGCACTGGTTTTTGACTTTTTGGGCAACGGTCAGAATCGGCGCCATTTTGGTTACCGTAAATACCTCGTATAAAATACATGAGGCACAATATCTTTTAAAGCAGTCGGATACATCCACCCTCGTTATGATAGACGGGTATAAGGATTCCAATTACATTCAAATAATAAACGAAATATGCCCCGAGCTTAAAACAAGCGAGCCGGGCAGGCTGTGCAGCAAGCAGCTCCCGTTGCTGAAAAACGTAATTACCGTTGATTCAAGGCAAGAGGGCTGCTATTATTGGGACGATGCCCTTAAACTTGCCGACAGCGTAAGCGATGAGGCCTTGCATAAAACATTTAAATCAATAAAAAAAGACGATGTATGCAATATGCAGTACACCTCCGGCACAACCGGCTTCCCGAAAGGAGTAATGCTTACTCATTACAATGTGGTAAACAACGGAAAATGCATAGGGGATTGCATGGACTTTACAACGGCCGACCGCCTGTTGATACAGGTGCCTATGTTTCATTGCTTCGGCCTGGTACTTGCCATGACGGCATCGGTAACCCACGGGACAACAATGGTGCCGATTGAGTATTTCCAGCCTGCCAAAGCCCTTGATGCGATAAACAAAAGAAAAATAACCGCCATGCACGGGGTGCCGACAATGTTTATAGCGCTTTTGGAGCATCCCGATTTTGAAAAAACGGACTTTTCTTACATGAGAACGGGCATAATGGCGGGTTCCCCTTGTCCGATAAAGGTTATGCAGGATGTTGTAGATAAAATGAATATGAAAGATATAACAATAGTTTTCGGGCAGACGGAAAGTTCACCCGGTTGTACTCAAAGCCGGGTAGGAGATCCGCTGGAAGTCAGGGTATCAACGGTCGGCCGGCCTCTTCCCGGCGTTGAGTGCAAAATTGTTGACCCCGAAACAAACAAAGAGCTGCCGGACAACACACCGGGCGAATTTGTGGCACGCGGCTATAATATAATGAAAGGGTATTATAACATGCCCGAAGCAACCGCTGCGGCAATCGACAGTGAGGGATGGCTTCACACAGGCGATTTGGCTATTAGGCTGCCCGACGGCAATTTTAAAATAACAGGCAGGATAAAGGATATGATAATCCGCGGCGGAGAAAATATTTATCCCAAGGAAATCGAGGATTTCTTATACACCCACCCGAAGGTAAGCGACGTTCAGGTCATCGGCGTGCCGGATAAAACATACGGCGAAGAAATAATGGCGTGCATAATATTAAAACCAGGCGTCAGCGCTACCGAGGACGAGATAAAAGAATATGTAAGAAGCCATATGGCAAAGCATAAAACACCGAAATATGTGAAGTTTGTCGATTCCTTCCCGATGAATGCGGCAGGCAAAATAATGAAATACAAAATGCGCGAGTGGGCGGTATCGGAATTGGGACTTCAAAAAGACAACTCTATCGAAACAGCGTAATATTTGAAATTAACATGTAAGCATCCTTAAATCAGCAATCGGTATATAGGAATAAGGGAGCCGAACCATAGAGTCCGGCTCCCTTATGCTTAGGCTTAAACTGCCAATCCTTTTAAATATTCAAAGGCATCTTTTATTTCACCGTAATCGGAATAATCGGTGCTGTACACCTCAATGATTACATCGTTTTTATATCCGTTTTCTTTAAGGGTTCTGAAAAAGCCGCAAAAATCAAACTCCCCTTTCCCAGGAAGTAAGCAGGTATTATTTGTGTCATAATCGCTGACATGCACGTTTACCATGTCATCGCCCATGGCTTTAATATATTCCGACAAAGGCACCCCCGCTCTCCTTGCCTGCTTAATATCAAGGGTAAATTTAACATCATCTGTTATATCCCTTATTTTTTTTATAAAATCCGGACGCGAAGTCCGGCTCCTCACGACATTTTCCCATGCCAAATAAACATCATATGAGCGGGCAATATAGGCTATCTCACTGAGACATTTATAATAATGGTCAATATTTATATTCTTAAAACTGGTGCTGTTGTTGTCGCCATGGAAGGTATAATATTTAGCACCCAATACCGATGCCGCTTCCAAAACCTTTTTGTATAAAACAATAGCATCCCTTCTTCTGCGCTCGTATTCCGAAAAAAGCTGGTGTTCAAAAGTCGCACAAAATGCATGAACCGAATTTGTCCTGACGCCGCAGCTTTCCATTCGTTTTTTTAACTCGCGGATAAACTCTTTGCCGTATTCATACTCCGCCTCCAGAAAAACCTCGCACAAACTGCTTTCCATATCAGATATTATCTTTATGGTATCCTCGGTTTGCATCGGATAAAAGCTTGCCGTTGATATGCCGATTTCCATACTGATGCCTCCATAGGTATTTTTTTTCATTGAGTTAACAAATAGAATATGATATTATTAATATATGCCCGCTATAAATTTATATTGTTAAGGGGGAGCTTCCCGATGATTAGCAAATTGAGAAAAAGACTTGACGAACTGTCGGATATATCGTCCCGAATAATTGTAAACGGAATGAGATTATCATGCTTACTTATGTTTACCGGCCTTGCCCTGCACCTTGTAAACACCTACTCCGGCAATTACAGTCTTTATATGGTTGCATTATCGAAATATATTATCGAATCGGCCGTATCTACAGCGGCTATAGTATTAATCGGCGGCCTGATGTTTGACTATTATTTCAAAAAGTACAAACCCGAGGAATAGGGAAACACATTTATAAATGCGTTTCCCTATTTCCCGAATTCTATTCTGTTTATTTCAGCAGCGGCTTTCCTTCCCCGTCAAGCAGCGGTAAATATTCCAGTGTTATAATATCGTCCCGGTACTTGGCATCACCTTCCGCAAGAATTGCCATTTTCCCGACTATATTGCCCCCGGCCTTTTTAACAAGCTTTTCAACCGCACGAAGCGACTCTCCTGTACTTATAACGTCATCTATGATTAAAACATTTTTATCCTTCATATATCCGGCATCCTTACCGTCTATGAAAAGCTGCTGTCTGCGTGTGGTTGTTATTGATTGCACCTCAACCGAAAAAATATCCTTCATATAAAGCTTTTCAGCTTTACGGGCAATTATATATATTGACTCGCCTCCCTGTCTGGCCATTTCATGCACAAGGGGAATGCCCTTTGCCTCCGCGGTAATTAACACATCATGCGGGGGCGCCTTCTTTAACAGCTCACGGGCGCAATTAACCGTTAATTCAACATCACCGAAAATTACAAATGCCGCTATGGACAAATCATCGGAAATTTTACATATGGGAAGTTTTCTTTTCAGTCCCGCAACTTCCAATTCGTAATATTCGCTCATTTTGTTCAACCTCTCCCCGTTATTATCTTTTTTAATAACACTCAAAATCACACTATATTATTTTATCACAAGTTAACAAAATGTCAATAAAAATAAAGCGTTCTGGCGCGCAGCACTTTCCAAAAGCGCCTCATTTTGCCGGATTGTTGTAATAAAACTCATAAAAAACAAACGGAGCTGTTTGCCGCATAAAGCAAAAGCTCCGTAATTTTTTAACTGGCTGTTTTTTACCACAGGAATAATCGCAAAGCAAATTATTCAGCAGGCATTAATTACTAAATAAATGCAAGAATAACAAAATTCAGTATAAACAACAAGGTAGACACAGCCAAAATCGGATGTATTTCTTTAGATTCACGTTTGCAAATTTTAACTATACAGTAGAATATAAAGCCTGTTGCGATACCGTATGAAATGCTGTAGCAAAATGCCATAAATATTCCTGCAAAGAAAGCGGGAACAGCTTCGTCTAATTCTTCCCATTTGATTTCCTTGAAGGATGCCAGCATCATAATTCCTACAACTATTAAAGCCGGAGCGGTTGCAGCGGAGGGAACTATGCTTGCAACGGGGATCAAAAAGATTGATGCAACAAACAAAATGGCAGTAACCACGCTTGTAAGCCCGGTGCGTCCGCCCGCGCTGATACCTGCCGCGCTCTCAACATATGTGGTTGTATTGGATGTGCCGAAAATTGCTCCGATTGAGGTTGCAATAGAGTCGGCAAACAATGCCTTGTCCATCTTTGATTTGAAACCTTTGCTTGTATCCATCTTTTTAATATCTTCAGCGCTGAATATGCCGCTTCTCCTGCCCGTACCTATGAATGTACCGATTGTATCAAATGTATCCGACAGGCTGAACGCAAATATCGTCATAAGAACCAAAGGTATTTTTGATGCGTCGGAAAACAAAGAACCTAAACCTTCACTGCCGAATGCCGCGCCAAATGTAGTGCCAAGCTCGGAAAACGCGGAACTAAAATCATTCAAGCCGCCCAGTTCACTAAGATTAACAACACCCATGGGTATTCCGATAACAGTAGTTGCCGCAATGCCGATTAAAATTGCTCCCTTAACCTTAAATATCAGCAATACCGTCATTATGACAAGCCCTATAATCGCAAGTATTACAACCGGATTGTTCAGCGTCACAAGGGCGGGAACGGCGCTTGCATCGGAAATAACGGTGCCGCCTTCCAATATAACGTTTTTGCCGGGGTCGGAGGTGAAATTAATAAGTCCGGCGTTTTTAACACCTATGTAAGCGATAAATATGCCGATACCTCCGCCGATGGCATTTTGAAGACTTACAGGGATTGCTTTTATTATTGCCTTTCGTATTCTCGTTACGGTAATAATAATATTCACTACACCGCAAAGGAAAACCATTGCAAGAGCCTGCTGCCAGCTAAATCCGAGAGCAAAGCATACGGTATACGTGAAAAATGCATTCAATCCCATACCGGGAGCTTGGGCGTAGGGTACATTTGCGAACAAGCCCATAACAAGCGTTCCGACAGTTGCGGAAATAATAGTCGCAAGAAATACCGCGCCCCAGGGCATACCTGTGAGTTCAAGCATTTTCGGGTTAACAAAGATTATATACGACATTGTAAAAAACGTAGTCAAGCCGGCTATAATCTCAGTCCCCACGGTTGTGCCGTTTTCTTTCAGCTTAAAAAACTTTTCCATTTTGGAAATTCCCCTCCATTCAATATATTGAGCCCGCTAAAAACAAATTTTTTGTATTGCAACTGGCAAATCCTACACAAACAAATTGTTTTTAAGGGGCACTCTATACTTTAAGGGCAATATGCCCTTAAATTCGGCAATTATTCCAAACATCCGGCAAACAATTCCTAAATATATTATCACAAATGTTTATAATTATCAAGAGAAATAATGAAAAAATAATCAATTTTATTCAAAATTTATTCAAAAAAATGCTTGCATATCAGCAGCATGTGTGGTATAATCATTTAGCTTTTATAAACACGCACGCCTGTTGCTCTTTATGTATATGTGCCTAAGCACATATTTAAAGCAGGCGGAGGTAAAAATAAGGAGGAAAAAAAGTTTATGTCAGTTATTTCAATGAAACAGCTTTTGGAAGCGGGAGTGCATTTCGGCCATCAGACAAGAAGATGGAATCCAAAAATGGCAGAATATATTTTTACCGAAAGAAACGGTATTTATATTATTGATTTGCAAAAGACCGCTAAAAAAGTTGATGAAGCCTATTCATTTATACGCGACGTTTCACTTGAAGGCAAAGACGTATTATTCGTCGGTACAAAAAAACAAGCCCAAGAGGCAATAGCCGAAGAAGCCCAAAGGGTTGAAATGTTTTATGTAAATAACCGCTGGCTGGGCGGCATGCTTACAAACTTTAAAACGATCAGAAAAAGTATCGACAGGCTTTACCAGCTTGAAAAAATGGAGCAGGACGGAACGTTCGAGCTTCTTCCCAAAAAAGAAGTGTTAAGACTTCGCAAAGAAATGGAACGCCTCGAAAAGAATTTCGGTGGCATTAAGGAAATGAAAAAGATGCCGGGTGCCGTTTTTGTTGTTGACCCGCGCAAAGAAAAAATTGCAATTGCCGAAGCTAAAAAGCTCAATATTCCCGTTGTTGCCATTGTGGATACGAACTGCGACCCGGAAGAAGTCGATTATGTCATTCCCGGAAACGACGATGCCATACGCGCGGTAAAGCTTATTGTAGAAACAATTGCAAACGCCGTATTGGAAGGCAAGCAAGGCGAGTCATTCTCACAAAGTGAAGCAAGCAAATCCTCCGAAGAGCAGAAAGAACCGGCTGAAGCAATAGAAATTATACTCGACGAACAGGCTGAAGAAGTCAAGGAAAAAAAGAAAACAAGGAAAACAACAAAGAAAAAATCTGAAAATTCCGAAGAGGAAGCAATTGTTGTCGAGTGATAATTTAAGGAAAAGGAGTTTGTAATATATGATTACTGCAGAAAGTGTAAAAAATTTAAGAGAAAGAACCGGCTGCGGAATGATGGACTGCAAAAAGGCTCTTATGGAAGCCAATGGCGATGTTGACAAGGCAATTGAACTGCTTCGCGAAAAAGGGCTTGCAACCGCCGCTAAAAAAGCCGGTAGAATTGCCTCCGAAGGTATAGTAAGTGTTATAGTCGAAAACAATGTCGGTGCCGTTTTGGAAGTTAATGTTGAAACCGATTTTGTGGCAAGAAACGAAGAATTTTTAAAATTTGTCGGCGACGTAACAAAGCAAATAATTATAAATAACCCTGCGGATGTTGAGACTTTGCTCAAAGAAAAACTTTACAATAACGACAGCATTACTATAGGCGATATGTTAACCGAGAAAATTGCCAAAATCGGTGAAAATATGAATATAAGACGATTCGCAAGGTTTGAGGGAATAATCGAAGGTTATATTCACGGCGGCGGCAGAATAGGCGTTTTAGTAAAATTTGAAACCGATGACGCCGTTGCTCAAAAGCAGGAGTTTAAAATTTTTGCAAAAGATATAGCAATGCAGGTTGCCGCATCTTCGCCTCAGTTTATCGGCATTGAAGATGTCGACCCCCAAGTGCTGGCAAAGGAAAAGGAAATTTTAACCGCACAAGCCCTGAATGAAGGAAAGCCTGAAAAAATAGTTGAAAAAATAGTTGAAGGCAGGATTTCCAAGTTTTATAAAGAGGCTTGTTTGGTAGAACAGCCGTTTATAAAAGACCCTGACAAGCCTGTTAAAGCCTATATCAAAGAAATTGAATCACAGCTTGGAGGAAGCATTAAAATAACTAAGTTTGCCCGTTTTGAAAAAGGCGAAGGCCTTGCAAAAAAGGAAGAAAATTTTGCCGATGAAATTGCCGGTATGATAAAACAATAAAATAATACGTTATCGCGGAACGGTCAAAAAACCGTTCCTTTTTTTTGATTACTTATAGGAAACCTGCGCGAATTTCGCGCAATTTCACACTCCGGCGCAAGTGAATTCCGCCTACGCTTACGCCCGCGCGGCGAGATGAGGCGCTTTTGGAAAGCGCTACGCGCCGGAACGCTTTATTTGATTTAATTTAACTGCCGCCGCTGATGTAAATCAGCTTTTTTTATCCGAGTTAAAATCATTGTTGTTTTTGTTGTTTAAAATAGCTATGGCAACCGCGGCGACTGTTGCGAATACCGTTAAAGCAAACGGAGCGGCCGTTACAAAGAACATATTCCGAACAATGCCTAAAAGCCCGAGCTGAAGAATAACAAGCATTGCTTCGATAATAATCCCGGTCACCAAAATAAAAACTGACCATATTTTTCTGAACTTTATATTATCTTCAATTGATTTTTCAATATTTTTTTTGTCCGCATACTGACTGGAATTTTTAAAAGCCAAATGTACCAAGAACATCACTGCTGCCACCGCAACCGATATTACCGGTAAAATTAAAGTAAAATTAACGGATGCACCTATGCTTATATACCACAAATAAGCTGTCGGAACAAGATAAAGCGCATACCACCAGGAGGATATCGAACTTTTTTTGCTTTTTACCGGAATATAATGCAGGTTAATTTCTTTTTGAAGGTTTTCCCAGTTTTTACTCATTATAATATTTCTTACCATACAGTTGCAAACAAAATACATCGCAATACATGCAATGCAATAGCAAATAAGGGCAATAATCAATAAATTATAAGCCGAAACCGCAAAGCTTATCCATGCAAATACGGCTCCTGCCAGGCTAACCGCCAACGAATAATCCCTTTTAATTTTTTTTATACGGAGGGATTTTTGTGCATCCTCCATCAACATAACTCCAAAGCATGTACCCTTGCGCGATATATAGGGCGTAAGGGTAAAAATAGCAATAAGGGGCAAGAAAGAACAAAAAACAGTAGATAAATATAAAATTTTATCCAAATTATCCCACCTCTGTTTAGTAGTATATCACAAAAAACATAATTTTGCAAATATTTTTCTTGACAAATACTCACAAAAAAATTATAATGTTAATACAGCCTAAAAGAAGAGCATGGAAAGGCGGTAAAATTGTGCATAATAATCATACTAAAACCGCTTCAGCCTACCGCTTGATGTCAGACGAAGAGCTTGCCGAAATGGCGGCATCCGATGATTCGGGCGCTCTTGAAGAATTGATATCAAGATACAAAAATCTTGTGCGCGCCAGAGCAAGAAGTTATTTTCTTGCCGGTGCCGATACGGATGACATAATACAGGAAGGCATGATTGGTCTTTTTAAAGCTATCAGGGATTTTAATGCGGCAAAGCAAACTGTTTTCAGTTCTTTTGCAGAGCTATGCGTAACGCGCCAGATTATGACTGCAGTAAAGACGGCCGCAAGAAACAAGCATTTGCCCCTTAATACATACATTTCCCTAAACAGCCCACTAAATGCGGACGATTCGGAGCGATCGCTTCTGGACCTAATAACGGAAGAAACTTCTTCCAATCCGGAAACTCTGCTGATTGTCAAAGAGCAAATGGCTGCCATTAAAAAAAAGATAAAAAGCGAGCTTAGCAAATTCGAGCAAGACGTTTTATTATTATATTTAAACGGACATTCATATTCGGAGATTTCTCTTAATTTAAAAACACATGTGAAATCAGTGGATAATGCTCTTCAACGAATTAAGCGAAAACTCTCAAAAAGTACCGATAAAAAACAATAAGGCTCTTAAACCATACAATATTTTTTTATGCAGCCCACGTAGCTTATATAAGTAGAGTGTCTGAAAAAAGCAGAGGAACCGGTGCAAATCCGGTCGTGGCGAAGAAATTTTTAAAAGTGAGGGGAAAAAAATGTACGAAGACAAAACACTAACCTGCAAGGATTGCGGAAACGAGTTTGTTTTCACCGCAGGTGAACAAGAATTTTACGCGCAGAAAGGCTTTCAGAACGAGCCAAGCCGGTGCGGGGATTGCAGAGCAGCCAGAAAAGAGGCCATAAGAGCTTCAAGGCAAATGCACACGGCAGTATGCGCAAATTGCGGAGGAGAAGCAGTCGTTCCTTTTAAACCGAGAAATGACCGACCTATTCTTTGCAGTGAATGTTTTGCTAATAGCAAATAAATTCCTTTTTAGGAAATTTAATAGCGCAAAACAAACAAGTGCCTTATCAAAAATAAGGCACTTTTTTATTTCCGGCTTTAAGCGGTTTGCTATTTGGTTTTGCTATTCGCCCGTTTTGGATTGTTGTGATGTTTCTTCAAAATTCTGCATCTTTTTCTTTTCCTTTTCGTAAAGTGCTATCCGGTTGCTGCGAAGAGTTGCCAATGTTTTTTCCATGATTTTTTCCATATCGGCAAGCACGTCATCGGCATATTGCCTTGTACCTTGTTTTATTTCCTTTGAACGTTTATTTGCATTTGAAATTATCTCTTCTGCCTGCTGCTTCGCTCTTTTTGTAATTTCATTTTCGTTAATCATGGAGATAATTTTATCTTCGGTTGATTTAATTATATCGTTTGCTTCTTTCTGCGCTTCAAGCAATATACGCTGACGCTCATCCTTTACCCATTTTGCTTGCTTTAAGTCGTCGGGCAGCTTTAAACGTATTTCCTGAATCAAATCAAGAAGCTCATCCTTGTCAAGCATGCATTTGCCCGCAAGCGGAATATTGAGTCCCTTTTCAATGGTATCTTCTAACATATCAATTATTTCTAAAATCTCCATACGGTTTACCTCCTTAATTTGTCGTATATATTTGCTTGAATTTCCTCGGGTACCATTTGTTCGAGTGAACCCCCATATGCTGCAATTTCCTTAACAACGCTTGAGCTTAAATACATATTATCAGTGGAAGTCGTCATAAAAATTGTTTCAACATCCGGATTGAGCTTGCGATTTGTAAGGGCCATTTGAAATTCGTATTCAAAATCCGATACCGCCCTTAAGCCTTTAATTATAACGCTTGCTCCCTGCTCTCTCGCAAAATCCGCAAGCAAACCGGAAAAAGTCATTATTTCAACATTTTTATAATTATGAGTAACCCTCTTTAAAAATTCAACCCGTTCCTGGGCAGTAAATGCCGGAGTTTTTTTATAATTGCTCAGCACCGCAACAATAAGCTTATCTACTATCCTGCAGGAGCGCGCTATTATATCGACATGACCGTTTGTACAAGGGTCAAAGCTCCCAGGGTAAACTGCAATTTTCATATTTTCACCTGTTTTCGAATATTGTTAATTTGGTTGAACCGTATACGGAGTATTTCCTTACAGGGAATTTTGAAAGCACTTCTTCCTCTGCCGAAGTTTCACACACCGCTATTGCCCCTGAATTAAGCAGGTTTTTCTCATACAGCAATCGCAATGATTCATCGCACAGTTTTTTATGATAGGGAGGATCTAAAAATACAATATCGTATTTTTTATCACATTTCATTAAGTAATCGCTTGCCGCAAGATTATATATATCCCAATTTTCAAGCCTTGTTTTTTGAAGGTTTGATTTTATCACATTAACTGCAATCTTGCTTTGCTCTACGAAATCACACCACTTCGCACCCCTGCTGAGTGCCTCTATGCCGAGTGAACCGCTGCCGGCATATAAATCCAGAGCGGTACTGCCGCCGATATACAGCTGAATTATCGAAAACATTGCCTCTTTTACCCTGTCGGCGGTAGGACGTGTTTGCATACCCTTAAGGCTTGCCAGCTTATGTCCCTTTGCATATCCGGCAATTACTCTCAATAAAAATTCTCCTTTTAATATATTTTACCGCATAATACATATTTGTCAATAGAAATGCAAATAATACTTAATGTTTCACTTAGGCATAAGAGAGCTTGACTCCCTTATGCCTAACCAATTTCCCCTACATTCTTCTTGTTTTTTGCCGTCTGCTAATCGGACGGCTCTTTTTGTTCCTCCTCTAAAACAGCCAACTCGCTGTTGAAGCGTTTAATCGAAGATACAATATCTCTTCGCAAATCCGCAACTTCATGTTTTAAGCGACGAAGACGCGCGGTTTCCTCCTGTATTTCCCTTTTAACTTTAAGCTTTTCCTCTAATGCACTGCGCTTGGCTTCTTCTATGATAAGGTCGGCATTTTTCTCGGCTTTGATTATGGCATTTGATATGCTTGCCTTTGCGACCTCGTACTCTTCCGCTGCCCCGCTTAGCTCGTCCGCCTTCTGCTTTATACTATCAAGCTCTTTTTTAAGTGAATCTATTTCTTTTTCTTTTGCATCAAGCTTTTCGGTAAAATCTTTAGATACCTTTTCAATATAGCCTACCACATCCGACTTTTTATATCCAAACAGGCCTGTGCGGAACAATCTGCCGCTCAATGCTTACACCCCCATACCGGAAAATTTTAATACAAAACTGACTTGCGGGAATTAATACTTAGATATATTTTACACTTTTTTTTACCCTTTCGTCAACCTTTTTCAAACAATATGTAGTATTTTTTAAAAAATATGTTATAATTGTAATCGGTGATAGGTATGCAATCTTTTATTCAAACTATTAAAAAATACGATTTGCTGATGGTTTTACTGGCGATTACGGCAACTGCCGCCGGCATTGTTTTTATTTACAGCGCAACCAAAAGCTATGAGTCGCATTACAAATTCGTCATTGTTCAGTCAGCGGCCTTTTTACTGGGCGCCGGGGCAATGTATATAATAACAAAGGTCGACTATGAAGACATATCCGCCTTCTGGCCGTTTATTACATGCGTGTCTGTTATACTGCTTATTCTGGTGCTTATTATAGGAACCGGCAGCGAAGCCACGGGAACAAAAGGATGGATTCGCTTTTTCGGGATAGGGATTCAGCCAGCCGAAATTGTTAAGGTTTTTTTTATCATAACCCTGTCGACGCACCTGTCACGCATAGGAAGCGATATTAATTATATCAAGAACGTAATACTGCTTGTTTTACACCTTTGCGTTCCTGTCGGTCTTATTATGCTGCAGCCGGACGTAGGCACTGCTTTTGTTTATGTTTTTATATTTATTGTAATGATATTTGTTGCGGGAATAGACTGGAGATATATCGCTTTCGGATGTGCAAGCTTTGCCGCATTTTCCGTTATTGCATGGAATTTTTTACTTACACAGTATCAGAAGGAACGTTTTTTTGCGTTTATAAGCCCCGAATCGGCTCCGAAAACATACGGCTATCATGTTATGCAAAGCAAAATTGCAATCGGCTCGGGGCAAATTACCGGCAAAGGTTTTTTCCGCGGCATCCAAACACAGCTTGGTTATCTTCCGGAAAAACAAACCGATTTTATTTTTGCGGTAATCGGTGAGGAAGCCGGCCTTATCGGCTGTCTTCTTGTTCTTGCCATACTTATGTCACTTATTATACGCTGCATTGTTATCGGCAAAAACGCCAAAAATCCCCTTGGTACGTATATGTGCATGGGAGTCGGCGCAATGTGGCTTTTCCACACCTTTGAAAACATAGGCATGACAATCGGGCTTACGCCTGTTACCGGAATTCCTCTTCCTTTTTTCAGCTACGGGGGGTCATCCCTATTTACAAATTTAATGGCGCTCGGCCTTGTTTTAAATGTAAAAATGAAGAAAATAACGCTTAATTTCGGCCCCACACCCATTTTCTAATATTTGTATTGATTTTTGGAAAATTATATGATAAAATATGTAAAGAGGACTAACTTTTTACATATAATGAAATATTTTTCTATATTTTTTCTCTGGGGTGATATTAAATGAAATCAATTGACCTTGAAACAGGAGATAAGGTGGAATTTAAAGTCAGTAACAAAGACGGCTCATATTCGAAAAACTGTTTTATAAGCCAGGTGCAGGATATTATTTCGGATAAGGATTTGTTGATATCCTCTCCAATTATAGACGAAACAAAATATTTTTTATACAAAACAATAGAAATTACAATCCCCAAAAAAACCGGAGTATACAGTGCGCACGCCAAAATTATTAAAGTATTCATTGAAAAACAGCAATTGTTTTTACATATCCAAATTATAGACAATTTTGTCCGTGTTCAAAGGCGTGAGTTTTTTCGGTTAAGCATAAATCTTAAAGCAATAATAAACGGATACGGCAGTTGCGAAACCATTGATATCAGCGGGAACGGCATGGCTGTCAAGGCGGATTTCAAGCCGTATATAAATCAACAAATAACAGGTCAGATTGACCTTGAAGGCGTTAATGTTGTGTTTATCGGCACCGTTGTCAGACGCGAAAAAAGCTCCGATTCACAAAATATCATATGTATTCATTTCAATCCAATAGATGATGAAACGCAAGATGCAATAGTAAGATTCATACACAACAAACAACTTTCAACAGTAAATAATATTATTCCATAGAAATAAGCTAAGCAACGCACCCTATTAATAGGGTGCGCCGCTTTTTTGGGATTGTGCTTTATTCTTATTATTAATAATCTGCTAATTCTACATCTATATCGAAGAACAATACAACATCCTGAATTTTGCCTTCATACCAGCGAATCAGTGCATATACGCTGTCTATTTCATAGCCGTCCTCGTCATAGTATACTGAGTCTTCTACACTGAAGATGCTGACACTGTCAACTATCATAGCCTTACGCGCATTGGTTGCTGCCGAATTGTTGTACAGGTAAACGTTAGCGGAGGCAGGAATCGGGTAAACCATTTCTTCCACATCGTTGCCGTTTCCGTCAATACCTGTAATAGTCAGCCTGCCTCCGCTTTTGGCTGTAACCAGGCCTATAACGTACTCAACGTCGCCCTTGTTGTCAAAGCCGGCACCGGTTACTATCCTGCCGCCTTGGATTGAAGCAATTACAGGAGCTGCAGACATTCTTCCTTTAGCGTTAAGTCTCGGAGAAATAATTGAGAACAGATCCGGGGTGTTTTCTACTTCTGCTTCAACTTCCTTAACTTCTCCGCCTTGATATAATGTCAGGCTGTTTATTATATCCCCGTCCTCATCTCTTATTTGAGAGATTTTTGAAACCATGGCAAGACCTGCGAATTCCCCTGTAACACTTATAGGTTCGCCTACAACTATCAAGCCTGCTACCATGTTTTTGTTAACGTCAAATACCTGAGTTGTTGCATCTTCTTCGAAAATGTCCTCTTCGCCCAATACGCTGAGTGAAAGCAAATCATAGTCATCCTCCGAGAATCCCGGGCCGGCAATCATTATGATTGTATTATCAGAAATCTCAACGGACTTGCCACCTACCCTGATTGTAGCGGAATTGCCTCTGTAATCAAAGTCATCGCCTTGTGCATATCTTGCAAAATAATTAAGCCCAATATCGGAATTTGATCCCGGCAAAGCCAGCCTGTTTATCTCACCCTGTGAGTTAACGCTGAATGTTATTACAGAATCAACCGGAATTAAATCTTTAAGGTCATCCATATCATCCTTTTTGAAGTATACCGATTCGGTTGATGTTTTACCGGCTTTTTCCTTAATTACGGTTACATTTTGTGCGCATGTAAATGTAACAACCTCGCCGTCAAATGTAAATGCTTTTATTTGAAGTCTGTCTTCAAAGACTGCGTCATGAATACCGGTGTCTATAACGTAAGCGTAATTTCTGGTAAGTGAAGACTGAGCTTCATAATGTGCGATTCTTCCAAATATGTCCAGATAGAATACACCCTCGTAGTTAAGGTCTAAGTCATCCGGGACAACTAACTGATTGTCAACCTTATAGTATTCGCCGCCAATTCTGAATTCAGGATCAGTTTCAGAACTTCTTTCGGTTATTGTCCCCTCTACGGTATTTCTGACAAGAGTACAAATGTTAACGGTTACAGTGCCTTTTGCTGTTCTTATTGAAAGTATATCGTTTTCGCCCAAATCCGACCAGTCCAGTATATTCCCTTCAGTATCCCGAAGCTGCGCAAAGGACTTAATATCGTTATTGCCGAACGAAATAACCCTGCCCTCCTTGGGGTTGACTTTTCCCAGCAAGGTATTGACCGAATCAACAACGGTATTTGTGTATTCAAAAATATAAGCCTCTTCGTATTCACCGGCGGAATTTTTACTGCACAGCTCCAATTCGCCGTAAAAGCTTTCAAGTACCGTAACATCGTTGCCCACCTGTAAACCGTTTTTGTATATGGAGGCATTTTGCGACAATGCAGCCAATCCAGATTCGCCGTAAGTGATTGTTATCGAATCGTTAATTTGCCCGACGGAATTAATATCAACAGATAAAATGCGCAGGTAATCCGAATCCTCTTTATCGGGCAAGCCCGCGACATCTACCCTTGAAGTGTTTAAAAGCGGCTTTGCATTATTCCAGTCATCCAGCAGCATTGCCTTTACATGCTCACCGTTTTTAAAGGAGCCCTGCATTATATTTTTTAATAATCCGTAAGAATTTGCCGCAATCGGCACGCGCTTTGTCACCATCCCGGCCATTTTGCCGCCGCTGTAACGCGCCAAAACAAAAACGGGATTGATATCCTCATCGCGGTCATTGTAATAAACCGCTCCCGCACATGCAAGGGTGTCCGTAACGCTTACGGATATATCCGTTTGGGCGGCTGATTCCCCGAAGAAGTAAAGCGCAACATCCTTAGGTTTCCCTTCATAAAACCTTATAACCATGCTAACCGATGTTATATTGCCTATTGAATCGGCACTGTATGTATATCCACCGCCGGCATTTCCCGACACCTCGAAATCATCCATACAGCCCGATTTTACGCTGCCGTCCGTATCGTCATATATATAAATGTTTGACTCTGGAGGGATAGAAAACATATCATCTTCGTCAAGGATAACGGTGCTTCCGCTTTTTCCGGTAACAACTCCCATTGCATACCAAAACCCGTCCTCCTCAATAAAGCCTTCGTCCGGTACTACCGTGCCGTTTGACACCGCCGACACCTTACTAATCGATGTTACCGTGCCGTGCATGTTTTTATGGGGAATAAAAACATCCCCGGCTGCGCAGCATCCCTCCAGGTCCTGATTAGCGGTCAATGTCTGATGCTGCCCGTTTTGAAGCACACTGATACTGTATTTTCCATCGATATACGACTCACCAACAAACATTGCCATGCCGGCTTCTCCACCTATATCTATTACATCGCCTATAACAATCAGGCCCGCCGTCATATCATTATCCACGTCAAACACCTGAACGGGAATATTCTCAATGTATATATCCCTGCTTCCAAGCCTTCCGATGGGTATTATGCAATAGTTCTCCTGATTATAATCCTGCCCGCCGCCAAATGGTGCAACCATAATAACCGTATCATCCGACAGCTCTACTGAGCGTGAATTAACTCTGACGATTGATAAGGCGCCCCTGTAATCAAAACAATTGTCCACGGCATATTTTGAAAAATAATTAAGACCAATGTCATATTCGTCTGCGGGAATTGAAATGCTGTCAATTTCGCCTTTCGTGTTAAGACCGTAGTTTATTACGGTATCGGGCTGTAATATATCATATAAATCATCGATTGACGAATAATACCTCATAACTCCCCCTTCACTGACGGACACTGTATTGGCAAGGGTATAATCGGCTGTTTCTCCCTCATAATTAAATGTTTTTATTATTAATTTATCATCAAAACCCGAGCTGTCAACTCCTGAGTCAATAACATAGGCGTATTTGCCCTGAAGCGGGAATTTTGCTTTGCAGTACGCAATTCTGCCCATTATGTCAAGGTAAAAGGTGCCCTCGTAATTAAGATCCAAATCCTCCGGAAAAACAATCTGATTATCAACCTTATAATATTTGTCGCCGATTTTAAATTCGCTTTCGCCGTATTCGTATATCCTTTCGCTTATAACGCCGGTAACGGATTTTCTTACAAGGGTACAGACATTTACCGTCCTGCTATCTACTACCGTTTTTGTTGAAAGTATGTCATTTTTCTTAAGATTTGACCAGTCGATTCTCTCCCCGTCCTCGTTATAAAGAGTTGATGAAACATAGGGATTTGACTCATCAAATATTATCGCGCTTCCTTCCTTCATATGTACCCTGCCCGTTTGCATATTAACCGAATCTACAACCGCATTTTTGTAATCGGAAATAAGCACCGTGTCATAATCCTCGGATATATAGTTATCATTTTTAACAAATGTAACAGTGCCGTAAAAGTCAAGAAGAGCATACTGCATTGGTTCATAAGCTCTATTGCCGTTAATATATATGTCGGCTTCTCCGATAACGGTAAACTTTTCGGTTTTTGTTGCATTTTTAGAAGGCCGGTAAGAAATCTGATAGCTGCCACCTGTAAGAGTGGTAACGTTATCAATATCACTTGCAGTTAGGGTCAGTTCATTTGCGCTTGAAATATCTTTTCTTACATAAAGAGCAGTCGGATCATCGTCGGACGTTTCGTCATAGGCAACGTATACAATAACGGTATAGCCAACCAATGCTTTAAGACCTGTATCGCCGGCAGAAATATCAACAGTTCTTTCCGGTTCGAAAATTTCGCCGTACTCGCCGTATACGGAGCTATAAGCATTCAAAACCCTTACCATTACAATATTCTGCTTATTATTACTAAAAAATTCATATAATTCTTCCACCATGACCTTAAGCTTGGTTACTTTAAATACTTCCGAAAGCATGTTTTTAAGCGGGAAATTGTTACCGTCGTAAATAATGCCGTCTTTTAAAACCGGTATCTCCAATGAATTTGCAATAAGCTTCGCCATTGCCGCCCTGCTGACCAAATCAGAGGAATTCAGCCCTATTCCCGCAGTTATCGAAAGTTCATCCGCCTTGTCCATATACCCGAGCGGGCCTACGGTTTCGGCATACCCAAGGGCGTTTACAAATGCCGTTGCGGCATACAAAAGGGTAACCTTTTCGTCGGGCCTGAAGGTGCCGTCCTGATAGCCCCGGACGCAGCCAAGCAGCGACGCTATATTTATGTACCCGCATGCCCAGTGGGATTCGCCGACATCGGAATATTCCGTTTCATAGCGAAAATCCGGCTCAAGGTTTTCCTTTCCGACAAACCTTGTCATAATCACGGCAAGCTCCGCCCTGGTAACGGGAAGCGCACCGCCGAAGGTGCCGTCCTCATATCCGGTAATAATATTCAGCGCCTTAATCAGTTTAATTTCCTCGGCGTAAATGACTTCGTCATCTTCTGCTCCTGGAATGCCCGCGCTTGCCATGGATATGGTAACTTCCGGCATGGAATTTCCGTTCGCATCCGTTAAATACACCGAGAATTTTACATCCTCCCCCTCCGGCACCGCTATTTCATCCGTTACAAAACGCTTTGACATTGTATTGGAATCAACTGAAATTATCTTGCTTTGCACCGTTTGCCATGTGCCGCCCTCATATAGACTTACTGTCAGCTCACCAATGTTTGCATTGCTTAAAAAGCCTTTGTTGTATATATCAGCATAAGCCCTTATATGAGTCTGTGCATCTAAGGTGCTGATAATACTGCCATGCATGTTTAAAAAACCGTATGAAACTATTTCCGGCTCAATATCGGCCAAAACACTGCAAAACATTGACATGAAAATAAAAGCGCACATTAAAACAGATAATATTTTCAATTAACCCGCCCCCATAATACAATAAATAATAAATATAATATAACATATAATTTGCCAAATATCAACATAAATATTAAAATATGGGACTATGAACAGTATAAATATTGCCAATGAATTATTAGAAGTGCTTTATTATTAAAGTTATAATATGATTTTTTGTTTTTTTCAAAAAAGTGAAATCATTGGGCATTAATTATGTCCGGCGAATGTAGGTCCGGCAAAAAAACTTGACAATTCATATCAAATTAAATAAAATGTATAATACAGCTTATTAATTTAGAGTATCCTTTTAAACTCCTTGTTAACACAAGGGGGGCCTTGCAAGGGTACTCGGAATATAACAGGGAGGTTAATAATGGGTTACAACATAGCGCAGAAACTTATCAAAAGCCATCTTGTCAGCGGTGAAATGGTCCCGGGTACCGATATCTCCATAAGGATAGACCAAACGCTGACTCAGGATTCCACAGGTACAATGGCGTACCTGCAATTTGAAGCGATGGGTATACCGAGAGTTAAAACGGAAAAATCGGTTGCATATATTGACCACAACACTTTGCAGTCGGGTTTTGAAAATGCGGATGACCATAAATATATTCAAACGGTTGCTAAAAAGCACGGCATTTATTATTCGCGCCCCGGAAACGGGATTTGCCACCAGGTGCATTTGGAGCGCTTCGGCAAACCCGGAAAAACTCTTCTCGGCTCGGACAGCCACACGCCCACAGGCGGCGGGATAGGCATGCTTGCAATAGGCGCGGGCGGCTTGGACGTTGCGGTTGCAATGGGCGGCGGTGCATATCATCTTACCATGCCTAAAATAAAAAAAGTAACTCTAAACGGCAAACTGGGCCCCTGGGTATCGGCTAAAGATATTATATTGGAAGTGCTTCGCCTTTTGTCCGTTAAGGGAGGCGTCGGCTATATTATAGAATATGCCGGCGAAGGCGTAAAAACGCTTAGCGTGCCGGAGCGTGCAACGATAACCAACATGGGCGCAGAGCTTGGCGCAACAACCTCCGTATTCCCAAGCGATGAAATAACGAAGGAGTTTTTGGCGGCTCAGGGACGGGAGTCGGACTGGAAAGAGCTTTTGCCGGACGAAGACGCAAAGTATGACGATGAAATAACAATTGATATGTCTTCCCTTTCTCCCCTTGCCGCAAAGCCTCATATGCCGGATAATGTGGATACCGTCCGCAATATCGGTCCCATAAAGATTGACCAGGTATTTATCGGCAGCTGCACCAACTCGTCTTACCGTGATATGATGCTGACGGCAAAGATTTTAAAAGGAAAAACGGTTCACCCCGATATAAGCCTTGTAATAGGGCCGGGCTCAAAGCAGGTTTTAAACATGATTGCGCAAAACGGTGCGCTTGCGGATATGATAGCGGCGGGCGCAAGAATATTAGAAAGTGCATGCGGCCCGTGTATCGGCATGGGTCAGGCCCCGCGCACCAACGCGGTTTCTCTTAGGACAAACAACCGGAACTTTGAAGGAAGAAGCGGCACGGCAAGCGCCGGGGTATATATAGTAAGCCCCGAAACCGCAGCGGTAAGCGCGCTTACCGGCGTATTGACAGATCCGAGAACATTTGGCGAAGCTTTTAAAATTGACATGCCCAAAAGCTTTTTAATAAACGACAATATGATTGACGCTCCGGCAGACGAAGGGGAAAATATCGAGGTGGTACGCGGCCCCAATATCAAACCCTTTCCCGTAAACGTAAAACTGCCCGAAGCATTGGAAGGCAAAGCACTTATTAAAGTTGGAGACAATATCACAACCGACCACATAATGCCCTCTAACGCAAAGCTGCTGCCGTACCGCTCCAACATTCCTTATTTATCGGAATTTTGCCTGGTGCCGTGCGACCCGGACTTCCCAAAACGAGCAAAAGAGCACGGAGGCGGCTTTATAATAGGCGGTGTGAATTACGGCCAGGGCTCGTCACGTGAGCATGCGGCGCTTGTACCGCTTTATTTAGGCATTAAAGCGGTAATTGCAAAATCCTTTGCCAGAATTCATATGGCAAACCTTATCAATTCGGGAATAATACCTTTAACCTTCAATAACGAGGATGATTACGGAAAAATCAGCGAGGGCGATGTTTTGCTTCTTGACAACATCCGGGAAAACATTAAAGAAGGCAAACCGATAGTTTTGAAAAATAAAACGAAGAACATAAGTATACCTCTTGAGGTTGTATTATCCGAGCGGCAGCGCAATATAATACTCGAAGGCGGGCTTCTTAATTATACTAAAAAACAAAGTGAGGGTAAATAAATGAATGATATTATAAAAACAGCACAGGACAAATTCGAACAAATAATCTTGCAGCAGCTTGCAAGGGTTGAAAAAATGAAGGAAGACAAAGATTTCATCGATTACGGGAAACTTGACAAGATAGTAATCGGCGTTGTGGGCGGCGACGGCATAGGCCCTGCCATAACACAGCAGGCGCACAGGATATTAGAGTTCCTGTTGCAAGGCGAAAAGGCAGAATTCAAGGCGATTGACGGCTGTACAATCGAAAGGCGCGCCGAATGCGGCAAGGCTATACCCGACGACGTTCTTTCCGAGCTTAAAAGCTGCCATGTTATATTAAAAGGCCCTACAACCACTCCGAGAGCGGGGGATAAATGGCCTAATATTGAAAGCGCAAATGTGGCAATGAGAAAAGAGCTTGATTTATTTGCAAACGTACGCCCTGTCAAGGTTCCCTCCGAAGGCATAGACTGGACCTTTTTCAGGGAAAACACAGAAGGCTCGTATGCACTGGGGTCCAAAGGCATTCATATAAATGACGATATCGCAATGGACTTTTGCGTAACCACCACCGAGGGCAGCGAAAGGATTGCCCGCGCAGCTTTTGAGTATGCGAAGAAAGCAGGAAAAACAAAAGTTACATGTGTTACCAAAGCAAATGTAATTAAAACAACCGACGGCAAGTTTTTAAACATATGCCAGCAGGTTGCCAAGGATTACCCGGGTATTGAGCTTGACGACTGGTACATTGACATAATGACGGCAAAGCTCGTTGACCCCAAAAGAAGAACGCAGTTTCAGATTTTTGTGCTCCCGAACCTCTACGGCGACATATTGACGGACGAAGCGGCGGAATTTCAAGGCGGCGTAGGCACCGCAGGGAGTGCGAATATCGGCAAAAAATACGCTATGTTTGAAGCAATTCACGGAAGCGCACCGAGAATGGTTGAAGAAGGCAGGGCTAAATACGCCGACCCGTGCAGCATTATCCGCGCGTCGGTTATGCTGCTTGAGCATATCGGATACACCGAAAAAGCAAAAAAATTAGAGCGCGCTCTTGATATCTGCATGTACGAGGAGAAAAGGCTTGTTGTTACGGGGAGAGATACCGGAGCAACCGGTGCACAGTTTGCCGATTATGTTATGGATACGATAAAATCACTGTAAAAGGAAAGTGGTATGAGGCTTAAAGGTTTTTTAAACATGCTCGATTCTTCGGACGAGTATAAAAATCTTATAAACTGCATAAACAGCGGGGAAACGCCCGTCAACATAATAGGGGTGTCGGAATCTGTTGCCGCACACCTCATTTTGTGCACATCAAATAACACGTCAAAGCTCGGATTGGTTGTCGCACCGGACGAGGCTGCGGCAAAAAAGTTGTTTTCCGACCTCCGGCTCTTTTGGGACGAGAGTGTTTTGTATTACCCCGACAGGGAACTGATATTTTACGATATAGATACCCTATCAAAAGATATTATATCAAGCCGGCTGGATGCCATAAACAAGCTTGCAAACGGCCGGGCCCGCGTTGTTGTAACAACTATTTCAGCACTGGCCGGCAGTGCTCCGCAAAAAAGCGTGTTTGAAAATATTATAACATTTGAAACAGGCGGTATTTGCGATATTGACTTAGCGATCGAAGCGTTTGTGCGGCTCGGCTATGTGCGCGAGGATATTGTCGAGGGCAGAGGACAGTTCGCAATAAGGGGCGGGATTATAGATTTTTTTCCGCATACAAGCGAAACGCCCGTAAGAATTGAACTTTTTTCCGACGAAATCGATTCAATCCGGGAATTTGACCCGATAACCCAGCGTTCATTGGGAACTATAAACAAATCAAGCATAACGCCGGCAAATGAAATTATATTAAACAAGGAGCAAAGAAATGACCTTGTTAAAAAACTTATTAAGCTGTGCGACAGGACGGACAACGAAGTCTTAAACAAAAATTTAAAACGCGATATTGAGCGTCTTCAAAACAACCTGTACTTCCCGTCAATCGACAAATATATCCCCTTTATATACGAAGAAATACCGACTTTGCTTGATTATCTTCCGGATAGTTCCCTTATCTTTTTATATCAGCCCTCAAGGATTGCCGAAATTGCCAAATCGGATGAATTGCGGTTTGCCGAACAAACAGCCGCATTTGCGGAAAAAGGCATACTTCCCTCTGCCGGCATGAAATGGCGCAAAGAATATTACGATACAATTCATGAAATGACAAGAAAGCACTCTCTTGTTGGTTTGGCAGGAATATCCCATTCCTGCCCCGATTACCGTCCAAAGGCCGTATTCACCTTTGCCGCAAAGCCGCAAGCTGCTTTTTACGGGAAAATAGACTTGTTTTACAGTGCAATGAAATTTTATAAGCGCAACGGATATGCCGTCATTATATTCGGCGGCAGCGAAGGCAAAGCAAAAAACATTGCAAAGCTAATGTGCGATGAAGATATTTTCTGCGTATACTCTGATAACATTGACGATCCGCCGGAAAACGGGCAAATTATCATAACCCGCGGCGAGATTACACGCGGCTTTGAATACCCTATGCAAAGGCTTGCAATAATAGGTGACAGGGATATGTTCGGGCGGGATAAAAAGCCCTCAAGGAAGGTTATGCGAAAAGGCCATGAAAAGCTGTCCGGCTTGACGGATTTGAGCATCGGCGACTTTGTGGTTCATCAAAACCATGGTATAGGCCAATTTGCGGGCATTAAGACGATGACGGTGGACGGAGCCACCTCCGACTACCTGCAAATAAAATTCAGGGGCAATGATACGTTATATGTCCCGACAAACCAGCTTGATTTGATTTATAAATATATAGGAAAAAGCGCCGAGCATATCAGGCTTAACAAGTTAGGCGGAAGCGAATGGCAAAAAGCAAAGCAAAAAGTGCGGGCCAGCGCAAAAGATATGGCAGAGCAGCTTATTAAGCTGTATGCGGAGCGACAGAATGTCAAGGGCATATCCTTTACACCGGACAGGGAGTGGCACAAAAGCTTTGCCGCCACCTTCCCTTATGAGGAAACCGAGGACCAGCTCCGGTGCATTGAAGAAGTAAGCGCCGACATGGAAAAGGACCGTCCCATGGACAGGCTTCTTTGCGGCGACGTTGGCTTCGGGAAAACCGAAATTGCCCTTAGAGCGGCCTTTAAAGCGGTTATGGACGGATATCAGGTTGCTTATCTTGTTCCCACAACAATACTGGCGGCGCAGCATTACAACACATTTTGCGAAAGAATGAGGGACTTCCCCGTAAAGGTGGAGATGTTGTCACGATTCCGGACGGTAAAACAACAAAAAGAAACAATCAAAAGACTAAAAACCGGAGAAGTTGACATTGTAATAGGCACGCACAGGATAATTCAAAAAGATATTATATTTAAACGGCTGGGCCTGCTCATTATTGACGAGGAGCAGCGCTTCGGGGTTGCGCATAAGGAATATATAAAAGAATTAAAACGCAACGTTGATGTTTTAACTCTTACCGCAACACCGATTCCCCGGACCCTTCATATGAGCCTTTCGGGAATTTGCGACATGAGCGTGCTTGAAAATCCGCCTAAGGACAGATATCCCGTAAGCACATTTGTCATGGAATACAACACGGAAGTAATCGCCGAGGCAATACTTCGTGAGGCGGCAAGGGGCGGCCAGGTTTATTATTTGCATAACAAAGTGGAATCGATTGAACGTGCCGCGGCAAAAATAAGTTCAATATCGGAAGACTTGCGGGTAGCGGTGGCCCACGGCAAAATGCGCGAGAGCGAGCTTGAAGACATAATGCAGCAGGTGCTTGACGGGGAAGTGGACGTTTTGGTGTGTACCACAATAATAGAAACAGGGCTGGATATACCGAATATAAACACCATAATAGTCGAGGACGCGGATAAAATGGGGCTGTCACAGCTTTACCAGCTTAGGGGAAGGGTAGGCAGGTCAAACACCCTTGCATATGCCTACCTTACTTACAGGCGTGACAAAAACCTTTCGGAAATTGCGGAAAAGCGCCTGCGCGCAATACGCGATTTTACCGAATTCGGAAGCGGTTTTAAAATTGCCCTCCGTGACCTGGAAATCAGGGGTGCCGGCAACGTTTTAGGCGCAGACCAGCACGGTCATATGGAAGCTGTCGGCTATGAGATGTACTGCAAGCTTTTGTCAGAGGCGGTTTCGCAGCTGAAAGGGCAAACCTCTGTCCCCGAAATACAAACTGTTATATCATTGAATGTCAACGCATATATTCCAAAGGATTATATAACGGGGGAAAACTACCGTATTGAAGCGTATAAAAAAATCGCATCCATTGAAAACCAGCAGGATTACATGGATGTATATGACGAAATTCAGGACAGATACGGAAATGTTCCCGGCTCTGTTTCAAACCTGTTGGATATAGCACTTATAAAAAGCTATGCAACCTCACTCGGAATCGAAGAAATACGGCAGACAAAAAACGCCGTTATATTCACATATTCCCAAAGCATGCCGCCTGATATAAAAGTAATTTCCGAGCTGCTGAAAAACGAAAGCAAAGGGCTGATGTTTTCAGCCGGCACAAAACCTTATATTACTTTGAAGCATAAAGGAAAAGACCTTCTTTCCAATATTAAGAGTTTGTTACAAAAATACAAACAATTGCAAACATCGGACAAATGATATATAATGTATATATTATATAAAGTTATGAAAACCGGAGGTTGTGATTTATGATTAAATGTTTTAAAAAATGCATGTCATTAATTATAATTATGTTAGTGCCGTTAACCCTGACGTCTTGTATTTCTTCAAAAAACGTAAAAATTGCTTCCGTTAACGGCGAGGATATTACAAAAGCTGAATTTATATACTTTCTGACAAACGTTAAAAACCAAATTGAAAGCGAGCAAGGGTCCGACCTTCCCGAGGATTTTTGGGAGACTGCGGAAATTGACGGCAAAAAGGTTATAGAAACCGCAAAAGAAAAGGCTCTGGAAGAAGCGATAAAATCCAAAATATCAAGAAAGAAAGCAATCGAAGGGGGTTATAAAATTACCTCCGAGCAGTATCAGGATATAAACAACAGGATAGGCCAGCTTGTGGCAAAATACGGAAACGAAGGCGTTGACGATTATTTAAAGCAATTCGGTTTGAATAAAAATTTATATCAAAAAGTTCTTGAAGACAGCTTTTATCAGCAAAATCTTATGGAGGCCCTGACACAGGATGTGGACGAGGCCGCGGCAAGAACATTTTTCGACAACAAAGTGGTAAGGGTAAAGCATGTTTTAATCAGCACGATAGATACCCAAACCAACCAGCCGCTTGAAATGGAACAGCTTGAAGCGGCAAAAATCAAGGCTGATGAGATTTTGGCAAAGGCTCAGGCAGGAGAAGACTTTGACAAGCTTGTAGAGCAGAATTCGGAGGATCCCGGCTCCACATCACAACCTGAAGGATATTATTTGGGAAAAGGCTTTATTTTAGGCTCGCAGGGTGCCATGGTTCCCGCTTTCGAAGCAGCTTCGTTAGAGCTTGAAGTCGGCGCAATAAGCGATTTGGTAGAATCGAATTTCGGTTATCATATTATAAAAAGATATCCCAATGAAGAATCCGCTTTTACTTCAAATGTGCAGCAGCTTATATCACAAGCCAAAAAAGAAAAATTCGACGGGATTATCGAAGGCTGGAAAAACGAAGCAAAGATAGAAAAAAACGAAAAAGAATACAACAAAATACAGATACCGAACAATAATAATTAAATATAATTCCCACTGCTTTTGTTCTTTAATATGAAATTGCGCGAAATTCGCGCAATGTTGCGCTTTGGAAAGCGTTACGCGTCCGAACGCTTTATTTTATCAAGAACCGATGGGGCTTTGAAATCTCACTGTCATCTTACAAAAGTGAGATTTTATATTAATGTTAAAACTGCATTTATTAACAATTATATTTATGAAGGAAGGAATTTAATGGACAGGATAGAATTATGCCTTTCACAATATAAAAACTGGTGCGATAAGTTAGGGATTTCAACCATTTCCGATATTAACAGGATAATAGGCGAAGGAAAAATCGATTGGCTGATTAATATAAGCGAAATCTGGCACGAGCAAAATATATCGGAAATTGCCCGGAAAATCAAAAACAATTCTTCACAAAAAAAGATTATACTAATAAGCGGCCCCTCTTCCTCCGGCAAAACATCCTTTGCAAACAGGCTTCAGTTGCATCTAAAGGTGCTTGGCATAAATGCCGTATCAATTTCCCTTGACAACTACTATATAGACGAAGCTGACATGCCTAAAAACGAAGAGGGAAAACCGGACTTTGAGGCACTTGAATCAATTGATTACATGAAATTCAATCGGAATATCGAAGAATTGATTGACGGCGGCGAAGCGTTAATTCCTATATACGACTTTAAAACAAAATCAAACACAAGCAAGCCGTTAAAGCTTGATAAAGACGACGTAATTATCGTTGAGGGAATACACGGCCTTAACGATAAGATTACAGCCGGTGTTCCAAACAAAAACAAATACAGAATATACTGCTCGGCGTTAACCTCCCTTTCAAAGGACAACGGGACAAAAATCAAATCAAGGACAAACAGGCTCATAAGGCGTATCATCAGGGACTATTATTTCAGAAACTCAAGCTACCGCTACACATTCGAATTATGGCCCGCGGTTGAGGCAGGCGCGCAAAAGAATATATTCCCGTACACCGACAGCGCCGATATAATATTCAACTCCTCCTTGCTATATGAGCTGGCTGTATATAAAGACCACTTAAATAGAATTTTTAAAGACGCTATGCAGGACGATTTGTACTGTGAAAAAATATCCGAGCTGCTTGATTTGACAAACAGCTTTATTTCCATAGACTCGCAAAGAGTTCCTCAAACCTCCATTGTAAGGGAATTTGTCGGGGGCAGCACTCTATTTTAATTTTCTGCGGGAACTTTTTGTTTTTTTATTCGTCAAAGAAGTATAATAAAGTTTTTAAATATAGGAGGATGTTTATGAAAAGACTATTATTTATACTTCTTTGCGCCTTCTTTGTTGCCACCTATTATCCACAGCCGATAACGGCAGATTTTTTTGCCGATAACGCTGTTATACTTTTTACCGAAAGCAATTTGGCGCTGATAAACAACCGAGAAACCCAAATAGATGAAGATACGCGCATAATGCCCGTCGTTGAAAATGCAAGGACGCTTGTTCCCGTCCGTTTTATTGCAGAGGGCTTCGGCATGGATGTTGACTACAACGAGCATTTATGCCTTGTGACAATCACCGGAAATGAGGCAAGCGTATGCTATATTTTAGGAAGCAATACGGTGTCGGTAAACGGAATCGAAAAGCTTATTGACCCCGAAAACCCAAACGTTATTGCCAAAACAATTAACGACAGAACCTTTATACCGCTGCGAAGCTTTGCCGAGGCTATAGGAAAAGAGGTTTTTTATCATAACGGCCTTATTGTCATAAGCGACAGCGCAAGCAGTATAAATGCCGACAAAGATAAACAGCTGCTCGATAACATTATAGCCAAAATAAACGTACTTCCTGCAGTCGGAAGCGCGGAAAACCTAAGACGGATGCTAAATACCGACAATTATGACCGGGAATACATAACGGCAGAAAAAATCATGGGTGAGGCGCCCCCAAGCTTAGACGAGGAAATACAATTTGCCGCCCCCGAAAATCTGAAAATGACAGAGTCGTATGCAAGAGCGGCGCATTCCGATACCAACATTCAGGTTGCCGGCGTTGATGAGGCAGATATAGTTAAAACAGACGGTAATTATTTGTACCATGTAAGCAGTCAAAAAATAATAATTACAAAGATCAATCCCGTATCCGAAATGAGTGTTGCTTCCGTAATTAAACGCACGGACGAAGAATTCTACCCACGTGAAATTTTTATAGACGGCGGCAAGCTTGTTATAATTGCTCATGTAAACAAATTAGGCCAGCCTCAGGTCTATGACAGCGCAAAAAAAATCCAGATTGCTCCCCAGTATCCGCGAAGTGCTTTAACGCAGGTTACGGTATATAATATAACGGACAGGGAAAATCCGGTACTGGAAAGAACGCTTGAAATAGAAGGCAATTATATTTCGTCCCGCAAAATAGATAATATAGTGTATATGGTTTCAACCAAATACCCGAGCAGGTATTATCCTACGGAGGACTTTCCGATAATATATCACGATAACGGCACAGCCTGTAAGCAAGGCTATGACAGCATTCGCTATTTCCCCGGATTTGCAAGTCCGAACTTTCTTGTAATATCGTCAATAGATATAACACAGCCGGATAAAGAAGCGGTGGTCCAAACCCTGCTTGGCAGCGGCGAAAATATCTATGTATCGAAGGATAACCTGTATGTTGCTTCCTCGGAATATGACGCCGAAGGGACAAAAACCGCAATATATAAATTCTCCCTTACAAACGGGAGCATAACCTATCTGAAAAAGGCCCGTGTCGAAGGCAATATTTTAAATCAATTTTCCATGGACGAGTATAACGGGTATTTCAGAATCGCAACAACCACATGGAAAAATCAGCAGGAAAACAATCTTTACATATTGGACGATACGCTTACCCAGTGCGGCAGCATTGAAGAAATTGCCCCGGGCGAAAGGATTTATTCCGTCAGGTTTGTCGGAAACAGAGGTTATATGGTAACCTTCCGCCAGGTTGACCCTTTGTTTGTAATAGATCTTGCCGACCCTTACAAGCCGGAAATCCTCGGTAACCTGAAAATCCCCGGTTACAGCGACTATATTCATCCCGTTGATGAAAACCACATTATCGGATTCGGCAAGGACGCAACGGGTGAGGGCCTGTATCAGGGAATGAAAATGGCATTATTTGACGTATCCGATGTTACAAAACCGGTGCAAAAATTCCGAGAGATAATCGGCGACAGGGGTACGGAATCGGCGTTGCTACAAAACCACAAGGCGCTGCTTTACGCTCCGGAGCATAATTTGCTTGCTTTTCCCATTACCGTCAGGGAAGTTTATGAGAAGGACCAATACAACAGTGCATACGGGCAGCTTACCTTCAGCGGAGCATATGTATATAATTTCGATACCGGGCACGGCTTTTCGTTAAGGGGAAAAATCAGCCACCTGACAAACGAAGAAATGTTAAAGCTGGGCGATTATGTCCAAAGCGACAAGGAAATAAGGCGGATTTTATACTCCGGCGACAGCCTGATAACGGTTTCCGACTCAAGGGTTCAGGCACATACAATTGATGACGTTAAATACCAAAACGGCATTGAAATAATTGAATGAAATAAGTTAAAAAGGAAGGTTTGTTAAATGAAAAAAATATTGTCTGTTTTAGCGGCAGCTATGGTTTTGCTCGGGGTTCTTACAGGCTGCGGCAAACCGGAAGAAAAACGGGAAGAAAAAAAGAGCGCGGCAGTTTTGTATCTTTCCGATGAAGATGCTATGTATGTAATCGGAAAGGAAATTGATATAGCGGCGGATAATTCCGATATTGAGTACAAATCCAAGCTTATAACAGAAAAGCTTATCGAAGAAGCCGCAAACCTGAAAACAACTATACCGAAAAACACAAAAGTCCTGTCCGCTAAGCTTGAAAACAACAAGCTGACGCTTGACATGTCGAAGGAGTTTATAACGGAACACATCGGAGGCAGTACCGGTTTTACAATGACTTTTGCTCCGATTGTTTTAAGCCTGACCGAGCTTGACGGCATCGATGAAGTATGGTTTACAATAGAAGGCAAAAATGTGGAGGATTTTAAAGGTACAGACACCTTAAACAGGGCTTTTACAAGAGAGGAGTTTTTAGGTTATATAAAGTAATAACAACATAAGTTCAAATAAAAACCGCCTTGGCCTTTTGCCGGCTTTGGGCGGTTTTTTCATGGTTGCCGGAGAAGGATTCGAACCCTCACAAACAGAGTCAGAGTCTGTCGTGCTACCATTACACAATCCGGCAAAGAATTTTTAACACAAAAGGTATTATACATGAAAAACACAGGTTTGTCAATTATTTTTTATTTAAATTATCCTGTTTTTCGGGTTTTTCGGGCACTAAAATAAACCTTATGCCTATTCAACAATTCTTTCCAAAATTATTTTATATATCTCGCCCGCATCCTTTTTAAAGCGGCTGGCAATTTCCTCGGCATTTTTCCGGCTGCCCGCAAAAATATTAACCTCCAGCAAAGGCGTTCCTCTTTCATAAATCCCGCACTTCGCCAAATATTTTCGCATATCAACGGGAACAATATCAGCAACAATTTCCCGCCCGCGCTCTATTTTGTTTAATGCCTGCTCTGCTTTATCCGATATAATTATACGAACATTAATGGGTATTTCTTCTTTTAATACCCTGACCAGTTCTTCTCCCTTATCCGTTATATTGTAACGGCTTTCGCCTTCTATATCTATTGTTTCTATAATTCCGAGCCCCTTCATATCCAAAAGAAAATCCATCATGGTAAAATAGTCAAGAAGGCCGCTCCAAACCAAAACCTCTTGCAAATGCTCAACCGTCATTGAAATTTTAAAAGCTTTAAGCGTATATAATATCAGCAAGCGAATCTGAACATCATCGTAGTACATGCGTTCATCTTATCCTTTCGGCAAAATGTTGGTTTCTGCAAGCCGGGTCCTAAGCTCGTATGCAATAACGGATACAAGGCCTATTTTTACCAAGTCGGGTATTATAAAGGGCAAAACTGCCGATTGAAGCACCGCCGCAGGGGAAATACCGGTCGAAATCATCAGCCAGGCCGCCCCGAACCCGTAACAAATAACAAGCCCCAATAACATTATGTAAACCATTTTAATCCGTGTAATCCTTTTTATATCATTAACCAGTTTGCCCATAACAAAAGCCATCGGTATATAGGATATGATATAACCCCCTGTCGGGCCCAGCACCTTGCCGATCCCTCCCGTAAAGCCTTGAAAAACAGGGGCACCGCAAATCCCTAACAATACATAAACAATATTAACAAAAGCTGCGCGTTTCGCGCCAAGCAGCATTGCACTTAAAAAAACCGCAAAAAGCGACAGGGTTATAGGCACCGGAGAAAAGGGCACGGGCAGGGATATTTGAGCAAAAATCACCGTTATTGCCGTAAATAATGCGATTGTCACCAAATCTTTAATCGAAAGCTTCATATCTTTTTCCTTTTCTTAAGCGATATATCGGCGCTTTTTATTGTATTTTTCATAAGCATTGCTATCGTCATGGGGCCTACGCCGCCGGGAACCGGTGTAATTGCATACGCCTTCTTTTCACATGATTCAAAGTGGACATCACCGACAATCTTTTTGCCTTCCTGCCTGTTAATTCCCACATCAATAACAACGGCGCCGTCCTTTATCATATCCCCCGTTATCATCTCGGCACGCCCGACCGCGGCCACAACAATGTCCGCACGCTTTATGACTTGAGCAAGATTCTTAGTGCGTGAATGGCAAATAGTAACCGTGCCGTGACTGTGCAGCAGAAGCATGGCAACAGGCTTTCCTACTATGTTACTCCTGCCGATAACAACACATTCCTTGCCCTCCGTATCAATTCCGCTTTGAGATATAAGCTCCATTATAGCGGCAGGTGTACACGGCAGAAAATCATAATTGCCAATCATTATTTTCCCCACATTCACAGGGTGAAAAGCATCAACATCCTTATCGGGCGAAATTGCGTTTATAACGGCATTTTCATTTATATGCCCCGGCAAAGGAAGCTGCACAAGTATCCCGTTTACTTCCTCATTATTATTAAGCTTTTCCACAAGCTCCAAAAGCTGCTGCTCGGTGGTGTTTTCCGCAAGGGCATACTCCTCCGATATTATTCCGATTTCTTCACACGCCTTTTTTTTGGCGTTTACATAAATACGGCTGGCACTGTCATTGCCCACTATTACAACGGCGAGCCTTGGAACAACGCCTTTTTCTTTTAAGCTTTGCGCTTGTTGCTTTAAGTCGTTTTTAATTTTTTGGGAAAGGGCTTTCCCGTCTAAAATTATTGCCGTAATCTCCACCCCCGAAGTTTAATATGGTTATTACAGTATATCAAAAAAGCAGGATAATTTCAATATCTTAAGCCCACGCTCAGCATATACTTTCCAAAACCTTGCCGATAGGCTCATATATGCAAAGGTTTGCCCTGTTTTCAGCATAAGTTTGGGATTTGTTAATCAACACCAATTTACCGCCTTTATAATAGTCTATCAACCCTGCGGCAGGGTAAACGCTAAGCGATGTTCCTCCCACTATCAGCATTTCTGCCCTTTCTACATATTTAACCGCTTCGCTTATGGCATTTTGATCCAGCGGTTCTTCATAAAGCACAACATCCGGCTTTATAATCCCGCCGCATGTGCAGCGCGGTACTCCTTCTTCCTTCTTAACATAATCCAAATCATAAGATTTTCTGCAATCCATACAATAGTTGCGATAAATACTCCCATGCAATTCTATCACATTTTTACTGCCCGCAGCCTGATGCAGCCCGTCTATGTTCTGGGTTATAACCGCCTTCAGCCTGCCTATTTTCTCCAATTTTGCCAGGGCAATATGTGCCGGATTGGGCCGGACATTTTCAAATATTATTTTTTCTCTGTAAAACTTAAAGAATTCATCTGTGTGGTGCATAAAAAACGTATGGCTTAACATTGTTTCGGGAGGGTAGATATATTTTTGATGATACAGCCCGTCCACGCTCCGGAAATCCGGAATACCGCTTTCGGTTGAAACACCGGCTCCGCCAAAAAACACAATATTATCACTGTTGTCAATCATATCCCTCAGAGCATCAATCACGCTTTTCCCACTCCTTATCATAGGCCGATTTCAAATCATTGACAAACAGCCGGCCCCGTATTCGAAGCCGGCTGTTACTGCCCCAACAAAACAATGGTGACCCATAGGGGAATCGAACCCCTGTTTCCGCCGTGAAAGGGCGGTGTCTTAACCGCTTGACCAATGGGCCGCAAAAAATACAAATAAATTAATTTAAAAAGTGGTAGCGGCAAGTGGACTTGAACCACTGACCTAACGGGTATGAACCGTTTGCTCTAGCCAGCTGAGCTATGCCGCCTTATCCTGCAGTTTAAACCCAGTGCCCGGGAAGTTAACGACCGCCCCGGGCACTGCATGTTTTAATTCCAAACAAAACCCGTTTTTTCGCGACATGTGATATTTTAATATAAAACAATTAAAATGTCAATACCTTTTTCTCTAAATATTACGCCGAAGCAAAAATTTCTTCAAATTCGCTTGCACTTATCTTTTCTTTTTCTATAAGAGCTCTTGCCACGGCATGAAGCTTGTTTAAGTTATCACTAAGCATTTTTACGCAATTATTATAAGCCGTATCAATGATAGATTTAACTTCATCGTCAATCTTAGCCGCTACATCTTCACTGTAATTACGGGTTTGCGCATAATCCTTTCCGATAAATACCTCGGAATGGGGCGAACCGAATGTTATAGGCCCTAATTTTTCGCTCATTCCGTATTTAACCACCATGCTGCGGGCTATGGATGTGGCACGTTCTATATCATTTGACGCGCCTGTGGATATATCGTCGAGAATTAGCTTTTCGGCAACACGCCCGCCGAGCAGCGTCATTATATCCTCATTCATCTCGGTTTTGGAAATATAAAATTTATCCTCTTTCGGCAACGACAATGTATATCCGCCCGCGCGCCCCCGAGGAATGATAGACACCTGATGAACGGGATCTTGTGTGGGCAAAAGCTTTGTCATTACCGCATGACCTGCTTCGTGATAAGCCGTAAGCCTTTTTTCCTTGTCGGTAATAACACGTGCCTTTTTTTCGGGCCCGGCAATAACCTTTATAATAGCATCCTCGAATTCTTTCATTCCGATAATAAGCTTATTCCGCCTTGCGCTTAAAAGCGCGGCTTCATTAGACAGGTTTTCAAGGTCGGCACCGGTAAAGCCTGCCGTTGTTTTAGCAAGAACAGACAATTCAACATCTTTGTCCAAGGGTTTTTTACGCGTATGAACCTTTAAAATCTCTTCCCTGCCCTTTACATCGGGCACACCTACCACTACCTGCCTGTCAAAACGCCCCGGGCGCAGCAGTGCGGGATCCAAAATATCCGGCCGGTTTGTTGCGGCGATTATTATAACGCCTTGATTGTCCGAAAATCCGTCCATTTCGACAAGCAGCTGGTTCAGGGTTTGCTCGCGCTCGTCATGGCCTCCTCCCAGGCCGGCGCCGCGATGACGTCCTACCGCATCAATTTCATCTATAAACACAATGGAAGGAGCATTCTTTTTGGCCTGCTCAAACAAATCACGGACACGGGATGCACCCACGCCTACAAACATTTCAACAAAATCAGAACCGCTTATACTGAAAAAGGGAACCCCCGCTTCGCCCGAAACCGCCTTCGCAAGAAGGGTTTTTCCCGTTCCCGGAGGACCGACAAGCAAAACACCCCTCGGTATTCTTGCACCCAAATCAATGAATTTTTTAGGAGTCTTCAAAAACTCGACAATTTCTTCAAGCTCCGCTTTTTCCTCATCCGCTCCCGCAACGTCTTTAAACGTGTATTTTTTTGAATCTTCGTTTATCATTCTTGCTTTGCTTTTCCCAAACTGCATTACTCTTCCTCCGCCCCCGCCCTGGGACTGCTGAAGAAAGAAGACCCAAAAAATAACGAATATTACAATAAGGATAAGCGTAGGCAAAATCGTAATCCACCACGGCGCGGTCGCAGGAGGTTGAATATCAAGCTCCAATGTCTTGTTTTCTATTTGCCTTCGTATATCTTCGCCCAAGTCTTCATATAAAACTTCAATAGGAGGTGTTGTAACTTCAATATTGTTATTGCTGTCCCTTAAAGTTGCTGTTGCCGTTTGCTCAACTATTACAAGCTTTGATACATTCTGATTTTTTATCGCGTGATAAAGATCGGAATATGTTTTAGGAGGTGCAGTCGGCATTGCCTGATATAACCCGAATATCAGCAGGATAACAGCAAATAAAAGAATATAGAAGCTAATGCTTTTTACGTATTTATTCATCGGTTCACCTCGCAAAATCTTATAAGGAATATTGTTTCCATCATGTTACCATAATAATAGAAGAATTTCAAATGTTTTTATTAAAATGATAAATCAATTTAATCTTTTTTTTCGTAAACATGCTTTTTTAAAGATGCAATGTAAGGCAAATTCCTGTATTTGTCGGCATAATCAAGACCATAGCCCACCACAAACACATCGGGTACCTCAAATCCTGTAAAATCAGCCTGAAAGTCCACCATCCGGCGTGAAGGCTTGCTTAGCATGGTAACCACCTTTATATCCTCCGCGCCTCTTTTTTCGAACTCTCTTTTCAAGGTTGAAAGCGTTATGCCCGTATCTATTATATCTTCAATAATAAGCACCCTTTTCCCCCTTACATCACTGTCAATATCCTTTTTAATCGTCAACTTGCCCGAGGAAATAGTTTCTTGCCCGTAGCTTGACACGCTCATAAATTCCATTGAAACATGCATATTAAGCCATCTTATAAGGTCCGACGCAAAAAAAGCACTGCCCTTTAATACAAAAACGGCAATAATAGGTTCTCCCTTATAATAATTGTTTATTTCCTCCGCAAGCTCCTTTACCCGCTTGTAAAGCTGCTGCTCCGTGAATAATATCTTGTCGATATCGTTTGAAAACTCTTTCATTTGTATATCTCCTCTTTTAAGTATTGGTCTTATAAATAATAAGCTTTCCCCTGCTTACGGTTGCTGTAATTTCCCCCGGCAAAACTATGCGCTTTCCCCCGTAGTTTTTGTCCGCAGCCGTTATTATACTGTCGATATGAACAAGACTGATTTCCTTTTGCGAGTTTTCCAAAGCCAATCTTATCAGCCGTCTTTTTATTGCCGCGGGGAGTGTTGTAAATTCTTTTATGTCAATTATAACTTTATTATTTTCGCTGGTTATATATTTTTTTCCTGCTTGGATCGTATAATCCCTTAAGAATTCCTCATCGTCCGATAAAAGCCGGGCGGTTCTTACAATGGCATCAACCCCGCCCCGCTCGGCAATCGGGGGCATAACGTTATGCCTGATATCGTTTCTTGTATAGTCATCGCAAAAATTAGTATAATCCGTCCTCGGAGACAAATTGTTTTCCTTGCAGTATTGCTCTATCCTTTCCCTTGTTTGTTCAATCAAAGGCCGGATAATCCTGCCTCGAACCGCTTTTATACCGGTAAGCCCGGAAAGCCCGCTGCCGCGCAGCAAGTGCATTATAAAGCTTTCCGCATTGTCATTTGCGTTATGAGCGGTAGCCACTACGCTGCCCGGGATTTGCTGCAGCAGCTCGTTAAAAAAAGAATACCGAACCTCCCTGCCCGCTGTCTCAAATGATATTTTATTTTTTTTCGCAAAGCCCGCAACATCCGCTTTTTTAATGTATGCCTTAACATTGAATTTTTTGCATAAATCAATAACATAATTTTCATCATCATCCGAATCCGTGCGAAACGAATGATTAACGTGCGCCACATGAAGGGAAAATTTTCTGATTCTCGTAAGGCTATGCAGCACATGAAACATACAAACGGAATCAAAGCCTCCGGATACGGCAGCGATTACGGAGCATCCTTCTTTTATCATATTGTATTTATCTATTGTTTTAAGCACTCTTTTCGAAAAATCATTCATAATCTTCATGAATCCTGTCAACAGATACAAACTTTGTGAATTCTTTCTGGAATTTAAGGGGTATTATCCCCGTATCGCCGTTACGGTTTTTGGCAACTATGAGCTCCGCTTCCCCGGGGTGTTCCGTTTCTTCGTTATAGTAATCATCCCGATGGAGCATAAGTACAACATCCGCATCCTGCTCGAGCGCACCAGATTCACGCAGGTCCGTCAGTACAGGCCTTTTGCTTTTATCCGGACGGGTTGCGCTTGCGCGGCTAAGCTGGGACAATGCCAAAACAGGTATATCAAGGTCTTTGGCAAGCATTTTAAGCGAACGGGATATTTCGGTTATTTCCTGCTGCCTGTTTTCCACTCTTTTTGAAGAATCCATCAGCTGAATGTGGTCGATAATTATTAAATCAAGACCGTGTTCCGCAGCAAGCCTCCTGCATTTTGACCGTATTTCCATGGCGGTTACGGCCGCCGTGTCGTCAATAAATATTTTTGCCCCCGCAAGAATTGTAATTGCAGTTACAAGCTGTGACCAATCCTCCGCCTGCATTTCACCTTTTCGTATTTTGCTGCTTTCTACATGGGCCTCGGAAAACCACACCCTGTTGGCAATCTCTTCCTTGCTCATCTCAAGGCTGAATATCGCCACCCTGGCCCCCGATTTGAGCGCCGCATTCTGGGCTATATTCAGGGCAAGGCTTGTTTTACCCATTGCAGGACGGGCGGCAAGTATTATAAGGTTGGATTTGTTTAAACCGCCGATTTTATCATCAAGCATATAAAACCCGGTTGCAACGCCCGTAAGCTTTGTTTTCAGCCGCGCCCTTTCCGAAATCTTTGCATGGCTTATACTGATAACATCACGCAGTACCGAAAAATCCGAATAATCATGATTTGCCGCTATTTCAAATATTTTTTGCTCCGCAATGTCAAGGATTTTATCCGTATTTTCTTCGCCCTCGTATGCCAGGGCGGAAATTTCCTCCGTTATACGGATAAGCCTCCTGCGCACAGAATAATCCGCCACAATTTTCGCCCAATGCCGCACATTGGCAGTAGTGGGTACCGCATTGGCAATTTCGACAAGGTACAGCTCGCCGCCAATTTTTTCAAATGTACCCCGAAGCTTAAGCTGTTCGGCAAGGGTAATTATGTCAAGTGGCTTATCCATATTAAACAGGTCCAGAACCGCATCGTAAATTTCCCTGTTTTTAGGGTCGTAAAAATCATCGGGACGGACAATTTGTATAACCGTTCCGACGCAGTCAAAATCAAGCATCATCGCGCCAAGTACCGATTGCTCCGCTGTGAGATTATAGGGAATGATTCTAACGCCTGATGTATCCATGCTATAAAATCCTTTCACAAACGAATCGTCTATTCGGCAGTGACATTTACTTTCAACACCGCCGTAACTTCGGGATGAAGCCAAACGGAAACCTCATGCATGCCGATATTTTTTATACCGTCATGTACATTAATCCACCTTTTGTCTATTTCAATTTTATGGGCTTTTTTTAGCTTGTCGGAAATGTCTTTGGCCGTAACGGAGCCGAAAAGCTTCCCGTTTGCACCGGCCTTCGCGCTGAGCGTTATTTCCATCTCACCAAGCTTTGAGGCAAGTTTTTTTGCAGCCTCGAGCGCCATCTCCTTGCGGTGGATTATCGCTTCTTTTTTTACCTTCAATTCATTAATGGCTTTTTGTGTTGCCTCTATGGCAATCCCCTTTGGGATAAGCATATTTCTTGCATAACCGTCGGCAACATTTACAATCTGCCCCTTAACGCCGGTACCCTTTAAATCCTGTGTAAGAATAACCTTCATAAAGATTCCCCTCCAACCTCACTGTTTTATGGTTTTATCTATTGCTTTCTTTAATTTTGAAACGGCAGTGCTCAGGTCAACGCCGGTAAGCTGTGCGCCCGCAACCGTCATATGCCCTCCGCCGCCTAACATCTCAAGCACAACCTGAACGTTAAAGCCCCCGAGTGAACGGCCGCTTATATATACATCATCCGCGTTTTTGCATAAAACAAAAGCCGCGGTTATACCCTCAATATTTAAGAGTTCATCGGAGGCAAGGCTTGATGTCAGATTAGGCTGTGCCTCGTCCTTATCCCAAAACGATATTGCAATACCGTCTTTGTATACCTGCGCAGCTTCTATAATTTTTGCGCGCTTTACATACTCTTCAAGATTGCTTTTAAACATAACTCTGACCACAGAGGTATCCACGCCCAATCTTCTTAAAAACGATGCGGCCTCAAACGTCCTGACCCCCGTTTTAACGGTAAAGTTTTTGGTATCAATGGCAATCCCGGCATACAGGGCCTGTGCTTCATTAACCGAAAGTGAGGGCTGTTCCTCCATATACTGAATAATTTCGGTAACCATTTCGCATGTGGAGGATGCAAAGGGCTCATGGTACGCCAAAACAGTGTCGGATATGAACTTTTCACCCTTCCTGTGATGGTCTATAAGCACCTTATCCTTAATTGCCCCGAGAAGCTTCTTTGATTCGACAATCTCCGGGTTATGGGTATCGACAATAATTAATAATGAGCTTCCTTCATATATTTGCACCGCTTCCGTTTCGGTAATAAAGGTTTCTTTGTATGCTTCGTCATTTTTGAAGCTTTTTACAATTTCGTTAAAGCTGCCGGAAGCCTGCCCCATAACAATATACGCCTTTTTACCCCTGTTTTTAATCATTCTTGCAATACCCACCGCGGCGCCGAACGAGTCGGGGTCGGCCGTTTTATGGCCCATGATAAAAACGATATCCGCACTGTCGATGAGTTCTCTCAGGGCGTATGCGACAACCCTTGGTTTAACCTTTGTAATTTTTTCAAAGCTTTCCGAATGCCCCCCGAAAAACCGGAAGCTTTCGGCGTCCTTGACAACAGCCTGGTCTCCGCCCCTGCCCAGCGCCATATCAATTGCAGCCCTTGCAAAAGCATCGCTTTGGCGTATGTTTTCGCCTTTCCCAATACCTATGCTAAGCGTTACGGGAATCTTGTTCCCCACTTGTATTTCATGTGCGCTGTCTATTATTTCGAATTTCGATTCTATTATTTTTTCAAGGCTTTTATTTTCGAATACAATATGATACTTATCCTTTTCATATTTCCGGGCTATTCCTCCCATCAAGCCAAGCCACTCCGTTATTTTTTTCTCAATTTCGGCGGTAAGGCTTGCATGAGCTTCGTCGGGGGTATTTTTCATCAAATCTTCCAAATTGTCAACCATAAGCTCGCATGACACCATTTTATCATTGGCGTATGCCTGCTTTGTTTTATATTCCTCGGTCCTGTCTATCCAGTACAATACAATCGAATAATTGTTTTTGTCGTCTTTTTCATTGTAGCTGACAATATTCCCGACAACCTGATAATACCTGCCGCTATGCTCCAAATCAAAAGATATATTATTTTTTTGCTCTAAAATTTTAAGAAGCTGCAAGTTGGGAAATACCGTTTGGATTTGTTTTTCGAGAATCTCTTCGCCGACTATTTTATAAAACCTTCTGTTATACCAGATTACATTGCCCAAAAGGGATATCATTACCATCGGCAGGGGAAAATGAAGCATTGTATCCTTGGTTGCGTTATCAAGGTGAAATGTTAAATCTTCGATATAGCTTGTTATTAAACGCTGCTTTTCTTTTTTAATATAAAGGTAATGAATCCCGAGCGCCGCAAGAATTGCCAGTTCAACCGCGCCCAAATAATAATTGCCGGTAAAAAAGGAAATCGCGGTAAAAACGGTT
Organism: Clostridiales bacterium Firm_18; assembly: GCA_001604215.1. Classification (GTDB taxonomy): domain Bacteria; phylum Bacillota; class Clostridia; order Monoglobales; family Firm-18; genus Firm-18. The sequence continues at coordinate 8,380 of LVAX01000075.1, read as the reverse complement.
ATAACCACAAAGTATATTCTAACACCCGCCATGGTTCTTTTAATAAAGCCTTTATTATCAGTCATAAAAAACCAATTCCTTTCGTCTTGCTGCCGGTTTGCATCAAGCCTTCTCCTTTTTATGCGAACCGGCAAATACCATTTTAAAATAAAAAATAGTATAAAAGCTTTTTTAAGCCTCGGGTTTTTTGCTTAGTTTCCTGTAGTCGGCAAACGTATCAAAAATCGCAATAAAGATTAATATAATAACCAATAAACCAAGAATTGAAGCCGCTCCAAAGAATACGGCAATATAAACGGCAAGCCTGAGCCATGCGTTTTTTACTTTTTGCCTTAATTTATAATCTATGAAGGAGAGCCCGCAAATGAATGTAACTCCCCCTAAGATGGCATTAATATTGGAAAGCGCCGCAGCAACCCTGGGGCTGGACATAAAACTCGGCAATATGTATGAAAGAACAAATACAAAAGCTGCCGAACGGTTTAGCTTAAGCTGCGAAAACTTCGGAAATGCCGATACATCTTTTTTAAACAAGAATATAATTTGCTTTGTTATCATAAACAATACATAGCTAAGCAGCAATGTATTGAGTATTAAAATCGCGGGAAACATAATAGTATAAATTTCTTTTATTTCAAGCAGCAAATTAAGAAGCGCGTTTTTTACCGTACCGACATTCCCGCCCGCAATGCCGCCGAACAAACGCGGCAGGCTCTCTTCGGGCATGCTTTCGACAAGCGCATACATCGCATCAAAATTTTCATTTATAATAATGTTTATAATGTTCGTCCCGCTTGAAACATTAACCAAATATATATTTATAACCGTCGAAAGTAAAAAAGCCCCGGCAACGGTTATAACACCGAGGAAAAACTTTATTTTGCCTCTGAAAGTTAATATAAATGCCGCCGCTGCAGTCAAAAGCAGCGTAAGCGAAAGGATTTTCAGAAATACCAGCATATATACTCTCCTCGGATTACTTCACTTGGAATATTAATATTATAACATTATATTTTAATAAAAGCAAATTTTTTATGTCATAAAATTTACCTGCAAAATCGATTTGTTAAAATTTAACCACAAGGTCATAAAACGACAAATATTTTAACCTGCTTGTATTATAATTAGTGTAAAATACCCGCCTGCGGCAATTAACAAAAGAGGAGGACGCCTGCTTTGGATAAGGTACATATTTTTTCGCAAATAAATATAAAAAACGAAGGCAAAAAATTCATATCGTCCATGCTTATTTTTCAGATTGCCATTGCCTTTCTTCTTGGCAAAGTTGTTTTTTTCGATGCGGTATCATCGTTCGGCCTTGCTTTTTTGGCCGCATATATGGCAAAAAATAAAACGGCAACCTGGAAGCATATTGTTTTTGCCTTATTCTCTTTGGCGGGGACGGCAGCCTCCGGCGCGGACATATCCATTATAAAATACATGCTTTCTTTTGTATTGTTTGCCCTTATATATATTTCCGTATCAACCTTGTCGGAAAGCGAAAAGGATTTCCCTCTGCCCGGTATTGCGGCAATTGCTATGCTGATTGCCGGCATTATTTTTTCGGCCCAGACGGGATTTGAGCTGTATGATGTTTTAATGCTGCTTTTAGAATGTGCTCTTTGCATTGTTTGCTCCTATCTTATGTATAATGCCGCCGGTCTCGTTGACGGCTCTTTCGGTTTATCGCGGGCTACCGGAGCAGAGTTGGCGGGCGCAGCGTTAATATTAATTTTATGTGTTTTCGGCCTGTGCGATTTTGAACTCGGCCAATTTTCAATCGGCGATTCACTTGCCGCGGCAATTATAATGTTTGCCGCAATATCCGGCGGTATATACCGCAGCATCGCGTGTGCAGCCGCAATAGGCGTCATCTTCGGCACTGAGCGATTCCCGGTTGTTGAAATTGTCGGTGTTTACAGCCTTTGCGGCCTTGCATGCGGGGCGGCCAAAAGATTTGGCAAAGCAGGCGTAATCCTTGGTTTTTTCATTTCAAACTCAATTTTATCCACCTATTTGGGCGGATCTATAAGCGGAGTGTTTGAAATGCCGGAACTTTTTGCGGCAATAATATTAATAGCTTTTACTCCAAATTCGGTATTTGCGGCCGCGGAAGCTTTTCTTGAAGCCGCAGACAATACCGCGTCGCCCAATGCGGTAAAATTCATAACCCAAAATCTTTGTGAAATAGGCGCGGCTTTTTCCGCCCTTGCCAAAACATTTTCCGAGGCGGTGCATCCCGGACAAAACGACAACTGCGCGGACATAACCGCCTTATTTGACAAGACGGCTGACAAGGTCTGCAGAAAATGCGGGCTTAAATTCATTTGCTGGGAAAAACAGTTCAATTCCACTTATGATTCAATAATGAAACTTGTTCCTCAGTTAACTATAAGAGGCAAGGCTGAAACAAAAGACCTCGGCCAACCTCTAAGGAGCAAGTGCATAAAAAGCGAGGAATTTATAGCCGAGCTGAACAAAGTGTACAGTCAGTATAAGCTAACCGCGCGGCTGCAGCAAAAAGCAATTGAAACCAAGGAGCTTGCGGCGCAGCAGTTTTCCGGCATGTCAAAAATCATCACATCACTTGTTGATGAAATAAACACGGCAGGCAAATTTGACTTGCGGATTGAAAAAAGGCTTATACTTGAGCTCGAAAATCTGGGACTTAAAAAATGCGATGCAACGGTATTAAAAAATAAATTCGGACGGTATGAAATATCCCTTAGATTTAAAAAATGCGCAAAACAAAATAATTGTACCCAAAATATCATACCAGTCGTATCGGATATTACCGGCCGAAAAATGGACAAGCGTTCCTTGATTTGCGCCAGGGAAGAAAACACGCAAAGGTGCGTATTGCATCTTTGCGAAAAAGAACGGTTCTGTGTTACATGCGGTGTTTCAAGCCATGCAAAAGACGGACAGGCGCAAAGCGGCGACAATTATAATTATATGCCCATATGCGACGGCAAGTATGTTATTGTTTTAAGTGACGGGATGGGAAGCGGCAAAGCGGCGGCAAGCCAATCAAAAACAGCCGTAACTATGCTAAAACAGCTTTTAGGTGCGGGATTCGACTGGCAAAGCGCCGTAAAAATCATTAATTCGGCCCTGCTGATTAAAACCGACAACGAGTGCTTCGCAACAATTGATATAACAATTTTAGACCTTTTCGATGCCGAAGCGGAGTTTATAAAAACAGGCGCAAATTCAACTTTTATCAAGCATGGCAAAAGGGTGTCCCAAATTAATTCATCCACGCTGCCCGCGGGTATTTTAAAAGAGGTGGATGTGGAAAAGACCAGTACGCGTTTTTTCGGGGGGGATTATATAATTATGCTAAGCGACGGCGTACACGGGGCTGACGATGACTGGATAAAAGGTTATATATCGTCGCTCGGCCAATTGCAGGCACAGGCAATGGCCGACAGCATTATGGAAGAAGCCCTGCGGCGAAAAAACAATGTTATAAATGATGACATGACGGTAATAACCGCGAGACTTTTGGAAATTTAAGTATAATAAACTTTTTTTTGGCAACAATGTTAACGGGAGGTAAGAAATATGACGAGCAAAAGTGCAAAAAAAGTTGTTATCATAAACGACATAAAAAGCAAAAATATCGAACAGGCAATTTTTATTTTAAAAGACAGTGAAACTATCCCGTTCCAAAAATCCATTATTGACGAAGCAAACGAAATAGTGCAAAGCTATATCCGCCAGGTAAACGCGGGACAATACAGAAAGATTGCACCGAAACGCAAATGGTTTTGGTGGCGTAAATAGTGCTCAAGTATAAGGAATTTCGATACTCTTATGTCTAAGCATAAGAGAGTTGAACCCTATATGCCCTGCCTTTGTTAAATTTCCGTCCTTCCGGCTTGTCGATTTTGCAAGGCTCTAGGCATAAAGGAGCCAAGCTCTAAACAGAGTTTGACTCCTTTATGCCTTGATTTAATTGTTACCGCTTTTAGCTTCGGCCTGCTCGAGAATTCCTTGTATTTTATCAAGAAGTTCCCGGCGCTTGCCTTCATCTTTCGTTTCATTGAGCTCATCCACTAACTTTTCAAGGTCTTCCGCCTTCGGAACAGCCTCGTCCTGTTTCTTTTGCTCGGATTTGCCCTCGGCCGGCTCGGGTGTACTTTCCCCTTGCTTTGTCGCCGAAGAAACGGGAGGTGTGGATTCGGGCTGCGCTTGCTTAGGTGTTTGTTTTTTGCCGCAGCCGGACAAGACAACCATACAAGTTAAAATTAACAATACTGTCTTTTTCAACATTATACCACTGCCTTTCATAATTTATTACGAACGGTAACTGCCGTTAATTTTTATATAGTCATAAGAAAAATCGCATGTCCACATCCTGTCGCGGCAGTTACCCGTATTCAGCCGGATTAATATTTTAATTTCATCCTTTTTCAGAATTTCTTTTGCCCTGCACTCATCGAAGGCAACGGCGGCTCCCTTGTTGCATACCATAAGATCCCCGATAAAAATATCCGCCGATTCATAATCAAAAAAAGCGCCCGAGTACCCGGCTGCCGTTATTATCCTTCCCCAGTTGGCATCCTCCCCGAATATTGCGGTTTTAACCAAAGGTGATTTTGCTACGGCACATACGATTTTATACGCATCCTCCTGGGTTTTCGCACCCTCCGCCGTTATTTCAATTAATTTAGTGGCTCCTTCCCCGTCTTTAACGATTTCCTTTGCCAAATGCCCGCACACTATGCCCAGGGCATCCTTAAAAGCAATATATTCGCTGTCTTCTTTGTTTATAACATTATTGCCCGCCTTTTGGCTGCTCATTATAACAACCATATCGCACACACTTGTGTCACCGTCTACCGAAATCCTGTTAAAGCTTGTGTTTACGGCTTCTTTAAATGCTTTTTCCATAAGGTTTTGTGTTATATTGACATCCGTTGTAATAACACCAATCATTGTCGCCATATTCGGATGAATCATACCGGAACCCTTAGCCATTCCTCCTATACGCGCCTTTGCCGAGCCCACTTCAAACTCCAAGGCAAATTCCTTTACAGAAAGATCCGTTGTCATAATTGCCCTTGCGGCGTCATGCCCCCCCTCATAAGACTTGGAAGCGATAACATCCTTTATTCCTGCCCTTACCGCATCCATATCAAGGGGAACGCCTATTACCCCCGTTGAATTAAACAATATATCCTCACTGCGGCAATTGAGCAGTTTCGCGGCTTGATTTGCGACCTCTGCCGCGTCAGCCTTTCCTTTTTCGCCGACGCAGGCGTTGGCGTTGCCGCTGTTTATGATAACAGCTTTCGCCCTGCCGTCTTTTATATGCTCCATAGTCATCTGAAGAGAATGCCCTTTAACGGCATTTGTGGTAAAAACACCGGACGCAATGGCAGTATCGTCCGCACAAACCAACGCTATATCATAACTGCCGTCCTTTTTGATACCGCATGCCCTGCCGGATGCCATAAAACCTTTTGGGGCGGTAACTCCGCCCGGAATAATTTCCAAAATTAGCACCTCCGAAAAAATACACCGTTATTTCCTGACTTGCAAATTATATCACAGCACACAACGTTTTTCAACTGTAAAAAAGAGTAGAGCTACCTGACAAAAAGCAACAGACTAAGCGCCATAACCATCATACCTGCAATCAGACCGTAAATAGATAAATGGTGCTCCCCGTACTCTCTGGCGGAAGGTAGTAATTCATCCAAAGAAATAAACACCATTATCCCTGCGACAACGGCAAAAACAAATCCCATTACGGCATTATTAATAAACGGCATTAAAATAAGATAACCGACCAGCGCTCCCACAGGCTCGGAAAAACCCGATAAAAAAGAATAAATAAATGCCTTTTTCCTGCTCCCGGTGGCATAGTATATGGGAACAGACACGGCAATCCCCTCGGGGATATTATGAATTGCAATGGCGGCGGCTATTGCTATTGCAATTTGAGGCTGCCCAAGAGCCGCAACAAAGGTGGCAAGCCCTTCCGGGAAATTGTGAATGGTAATCGCAAGGGCTGTAAATAACCCCAAACGCTGAAGCTTTTTATTTTTCAAAGCTTTCTCCCGTTTTTCTATTTGCCGGATATGGTGGCCTCTTTCCGGGTTTTCCTCATTGATTTCTTCGATTGAATGAAGCTCGTGGGGATTTTCGGAGGAAGGTATCAATTTATCGATTATTCCTATTATAAATATGCCCGTAAAGAAAGCAATTACCGTTATCCATGAGCCTTTGACATTCCCAAGCTCGTTTACAAGGTTTAATCGGGCCTCTTGGAATATTTCAACCATAGAAACATATATCATAACTCCGGCCGAAAAACCCAAGCTTATCGATAAAAATTTGTAATTGCTTTTTTTTGTGAAAATTGCAAGTACACTTCCTATGCCTGTGCTCAAACCGGCAAGCAGGGTAAGGGAAAAAGCAAATAAAACGTTATTCATCTTATATTCTCCCCCTTAGGCTTAAGGAGCTTGGCTCTCTTACGCCCCTAAATATATCGAACAGTACGCAAGGCTTTTAAGCACAGAGGAGTTGGGCTCTGTATGCCTAAAAGCCTTGCCAAAACAAACCAAAGTTGCACTTTATTTTTCAATGAATTTAAAACCGGTATCAGTCTAATACCAAAGAAGGCGCGGCATATACTCTTGCTTTAAATTCATTGTCGAGCATGTATAAACCTTTTGAATCGCCCGCGAATAAATCGTATTTTTTAATGTTGTCATCGGCATTTTTTTCTTCTTCGCTTTGCTCATTGATGAACCAGTCTAAAAACTGTTTTGTTCTGAAATCGTTTATTCTCAATGCGGCTTCATAAATATTATTGATAGAAGCGGTTACAATCCTCTCATGCTCTAATGCCTTTACCAAGGGCGCCTTGTAATCATTATATTTTTCATTCGGCGCGTCTATTTGTGTCAATATAATGCTCTCACCGTTATTTAAAAGGTATTGCCTGAATAGCATGGCATGGTCACGTTCTTCCTGTGCCTGTACCAAAAACCAGTTTTCAAAACCGTTAAGGCCCTGATCCGCATAATAATTTGCCATGTCCATGTACAAGTAAGCCGAATAAAATTCCTTATTGATTTGTTCGTTTAAAAGCTTTACTATCTTCGGATTCAGCATATGGTCCACCTCCTTATTTTTTAATATCAACCCATACTAAAACCGTAGCCTTGTGTTTATTCTTCTTCAAACTCCGATTTCGAAGCCCCGCACATAGGACAAGTCCAATCCTCCGGTATATCCTCCCACTTGGTTCCCGGCTCTATCCCTTCGTCGGGTGCGCCTTCGGCCTCGTCATAAACATATCCGCATACTGTGCAAACATATTTTTTCATGGTATTATTCTCCTTTATTTTAGTATATAATATCATTTTTCCCAACTTAACTATCTGCCATCCAAAGTCCGTGCAAATTGCAATATGCATACGCTCTTACAAGTTCGTCATCATCCGTCAGAGCAAACGTTACACATGGTTTTTCATCCGGCAATAATTCCTTCCGCTGCCCGCCTTTCTTAGTTTCAATATATACCCAGCTAATGAAATGCTCCTTAGTCATCGGGTGCGGCTGAGAGCCGATTTCAACAATTACTTTTGTTCCCTCGGTTTTAATAACCGGAACATGCTTTTCCTGTGACGCATCTGTGGTATTCGGAACAAGCTCTGTCATTTTCTCACCGCAGCAAATCAAAGGAACCGAAGCATTATAAATAATCCCCACAATATTGCCGCAGTGCTTGCAAATGAAAAATTTTCTCTCCTGGCCTATCATAATATTCATCTCCTTACATTTATAATTTCAGGCTTCCAATGCACTATAGCATATGGAGTTATTTAGATTATACAACAAATTCAAATACCGTTCCGTAACTTTATCACAAAGCAGGACAATGGGACAGGTATACTGTATTACCCCTGTCTTACCGACATAAGGCAATATACCTGTCCCATTGTGTTTTGCCCTTATATTTTCCAATAAATTGCAAAGTGATATGATATTTGCCCTTATTGTCCGCAGACAATATCACCGGCATTGCCAATATCACTCACGCAGTGAATATCACTTGCCGCAGGCAAATATCGTTGAAAAAACCCCGTTCCGAAGAACGGGGTTTTTTCTGGTACCGGTGGTCGGACTCGAACCGACACGAGGTCGCCCCCGACGGATTTTGAATCCGTTGCGTCTGCCAATTTCACCACACCGGCAAAGGGGGAAATACTATTTCCCGCCATTGTAATATTATAAAACATTAACCGCAACGTTTATTATAATATATTTCTTTTTAAAATGCAATAGCAATTTTTCAATTTGAGTTTCCCCATTTTTTCAAGCCATACCAAAGCCATCATCTTTAAATAAGCAAAGT
>LVAX01000074.1 GCA_001604215.1 Clostridiales bacterium Firm_18 | reverse complement strand
GGAAGGACGAAAATTTAACAAGGGCAGGGCATATAGGGTTCAACTCCCTTATGCCTAACCAAACCAAGCGTAGGATTAATATGCCCATACAAATTTGCATTTACAAACAAAATATTCATTTTTTCCTCCCCATATCACTCTGATATAGTTGTCAATATGTTTTCAATATTAGCTATATTAAACTGATATAATATTTTATTTAGCAATTATATTCCATACAATAATAATATTTTAATATACTTATTGTTGATTACAAACGAATATTTAATTGCTCGCTGACAAAATCTTGCTTTTGATGTTAAACTTGTGTTGATTAAAGGTATTAGATACATTCTTTTCTGCCACTGCAGACGGTGTTGGAGGATACAATGGTGTAGGAATAATTGTAGATATAATTCTGCCTACGGGCAATGCGGGTGGGATTAAAAAATGAAGTTGTTGTCGCAAATTAAATTAATTATTTTAAATACTTTATGAAAGGTAAGGTGCATACGATGAACAAAAATAGACTTTTAAGTATTTTAATTGTGATAGGTGTTGTTTTGTCATGTTTCTCCGCTCATGCGCAGGCAATGGATATTAAATACAATATGATTAGAAATAGTTACGCAAGCATTAACGATTGCGCATATAACGGTTCTGTTTATGTTTTCGTAGGAAATGCTGGGTTCATTGCAGTTTCAAAAAATTTATCTTTGTTGAATTTTGTGGCAATATGTTGTATAATATATCTGCATTGGAAATGTTTTTGGGGTATTTAGACACTGGATCTCTGCCTTGTTTTTCGCAGGCAATCAATTCATTGGCAATTCGGAGCATTATTATTGACAGGGGAAATAAAATGATTAACAGGATAAGAGAAATACTTAACGAGAACGCTGACGCAGAACAATCAAAAAAGATGTTTGCATATATGAAGAACAGATTTGAATTCGCCGGGATTCCAAAACCAAAGCTTAAGGAACTGATTAAGCCCTTTATCAAGAAAACAGCCAAAGAGCCGCTTAACTGGAATCTGATTTTTGAACTGTGGGAATGTGACAAACGCGAAGCTCAGTATGTTGCACTTGAGTATTTGCAGAAACATCGCAAACAGCTTGTTCCGAAAGATATTGACAATTTAAAGACATTGATTGTCAAAAAATCATGGTGGGAAACCGTGGATACAATAGATGCCTTCGTCGGTGATATAGTTATGATGGATAAAGCTCTTAAGCGTCAAGGTATCTTACTTAGAATTTGGTATAAAAGAATAAAATAAAAAAACAAGGGGATAATAAGCCAAAGCTTTATACAAAGAGGTGCGCCCGATTATGCTTTCGCTTATTATCCCTGCTTATAACGAGCAAAGCATTATAAAAAAGACCGTAAATTACGCGGATGATTTTCTTGAAAAGCACTGCGGCAATTATGAAATAATCGTAGTGGACGACGGCAGCCGCGACGATACTTCAAAAGTGCTTGCAGGTACGAATACAACGGTGGTAACAATGCCGCGCAACAGGGGTAAGGGGGCGGCGGTGAGGGAAGGAATCTCCAAATCAAACGGCGATTATATTTTTTTTACCGACGCGGATCTGCCGTACTCCCTTGAATTCGTTGTAAACGGGGCAAAAATGCTTTCGAAATTTGATATGGTGTGCGGGAAAAGGTGCGGAAATTATCCCTTAAAACGCAGGCTTGCGTCCGCTGTGTACAATAAATTTACCCAAAGTATTTTAAAAACCGATACGGAAGATGTACAGTGCGGGATAAAGGGCTTTACCAAAAAGGCGGCGGTGCGGCTGCTTTCTTTGTGCAGGGTGGACGGATTTGCCTTTGACACAGAGCTGATTTTTCTTGCACGCATGATGGGCCTTGAAATAGGATTTATCGATGTTGCCCTTTCCCACAGGCCGGATTCAAAGGTAAAGATTTTATCGGACGGTCTGGAAATGCTGATTGACGTTATCAAAATCAAAAACAGCTTTGAGGCGGGTGAATATAATTTTAGCAAAAGCTATCAGGGATAAGCGGTTTTGGGTAACGACAGCGGCAGTAGCCGTAAAAATGGGATATTTCGGGTTTAAATATTACCCCCTGCTTGATGATTATATTCAATACGGCATTTACCCCTTTGCCGAACACCCTTTTAAAAATATTTTTCTTTATATCGGACTTTACGCGTACCGGCCGATAGCGGGGCTTGCGGACATATACCTGTGGGGCAGGTTTTGGGGAGTAATGGGAATTGCTTTTTTTATTATTACGCTGCTTCACGGGATAAGCGCATATCTTTTTATGATCGTCTTCGAAAAGTTTAAAGCGCCGCTTGGAATGGTTTTTGCGGCGGTTTATTTGCTTTGTCCCATTAATTTTGAAGGAAGCTACTGGATTTCCGCCTCGTCAAGAATTGTCGCGGGGCTGTTTTTAGCATCCCTTGCCGCTTATTGCCTTGCGGATAACAAGGCTTTTTTCTTTTTTATATTCCAATTTACGGCGATGTTTTTATATGAGCAGGTTGCCGTTTTTTCTTTTATGCTGTCGCTGATAATCATATACCGCACAAAAAACCGGAAAATGCTGTCCCCCCTGTTTGCAAACATTTTTATAATAGTGTTGTATTATGCCGTTTTTTCGCGTATGGGCAGATTTGGGGGGAGGATTTCCCGGGAAATAATTAATTTCGCCGCTATAAAACAAATTACGCGCAAGTGGCTTTTGACGGACCTTTATACAAACGGGTTTATACGCGGCTTATCAATGAGCAAGCCTTATTTGATACTTATTGCGGCAATATCTTTTATAATCGGGGCAAGCGAAAAAGACAAAAAATTTTCACCTTTTTTGCTGCTTGCGGGAGCATCGTTGTTTGCCGCCCCGTATCTGCCATTTTTATTTTTGGCCGGCGACAATATTTCACTTAGGACGGCGGTTGTGCCGCTGGCCGGGGCGGCGGTCGCCGCTGATACCGTTTTGAATACGGTTAAGAGGTTTAAGCCGTTTATTGCGGGGCTACTTTCTTTTGTATTCTTGATTGCTGCGGTAAGCGAGCTTTCGGATTATAAAGAAAATTACCTGATTGACAAAAGAATTACCGAATATGTTGCCGCGCATCTGGACCCGGGAAGGGAAAACGCGGTTACCGGGGCTAAAAAAACATATATAGAACAAAACGTATTTTTCGGCGAACATATAAAAAGCATAACCTCATCGAACTGGGCACTTACCGGCAGCCTTCGATGTTACACGGGCAACAGGTTTTTGCCCATGTTACAGGTTAACCCCGACAACCCCGGTGATATTAATTTAATATCATTAATTGACTTTTAAAATGTATAATGGTAAAATAAATGTGAATTATTCCGCCGGAGCGTTATAAAAATAAATTCAAATAAATGTGTTCGGGCGCACAGCGCATTGAACACTATTTTGTGCCGTAAATACAACGTCTTACTTTAATAAGGGGTATTGAGGTTTTAAATGGACAAATGTGATATTTTAGGCGTTAAAATAAGCCGGGTTACAATGGAAGAGGCTGTTTCGAATGCGGGAGGCTTTTTCGGCGGCGGGGTTCATACCGTTTACACGCCCAATCCCGAAATTATTATGCTTGCGCAAAAGGATGAGGAATATAAAAAAATATTAAACGATGCGGATATGCTGCTTGCCGACGGCATAGGCGTGGTGATAGGCTCGCGGATAATAAAAAATCCCTTGCCCGAAAGAGTTGCCGGCTTTGATTTTGTATGCCGCATGTTAGAAGGCGGGTATTCTTTTTATTTGCTCGGGGCAAAGCCGGACGTTGTTCAGCTTGCGGCCGAAAAGCTTATCAATAAGGGCGTTAATGTTGTGGGACTGCACCACGGTTATTTTGAGGACGATACGGAAGTAATAAAGGATATAAACGAAAAAGAACCGGACATCCTTCTTGTTTGCCTGGGTGCGCCCAAGCAGGAAAAATGGATAGCAAAGAACAAGGACAAGCTGAAAGTTTCGCTTTGCATAGCTGCGGGGGGAACCCTTGACGTATTGTCCGGAAAGGTGATACGCGCCCCTCTTTTTATCCGGCGCATCGGGCTTGAATGGCTTTATCGTGCCCTTTCGGATCCGTCCCGTATTGCCCGACTTGGGGCTATTCCCGGTTTTTTATTTAAGGTTATAAGGAGTGTTTAAATGCTTATTGTTATAGAAGGAATAGACGGGAGCGGAAAGCAGACTCAAACGGATAAAATATATGGCAGACTGTGCGCTGAGGGCAAGAAGGTCCGGAAAATCCGTTTTCCCGACTATGACAGCGATTCTTCCGCGCTCGTCAAAATGTATTTGGGGGGAGCCTTCGGCAGAAAGCCGGAGGATGTAAGCCCGTATGTGGCTTCAAGCTTTTACTCCGTTGACAGGATTGCGTCCTACCTGCGCGACTGGAAAACGGATTATAACGAGGGCTCGATAATTATTGCGGACAGGTACACAACCTCCAATGCGGTGCACCAGGCCGGCAAGCTTGACGAAGATAAAAGAAGTGATTATCTTAACTGGCTGTTTGATTTTGAATACAATATTCTCGGGCTTCCGAAGCCGGATAAAGTTATTTTCCTTGACATGCCTCCTCAGTTCGGGGCAATGCTTATAAGCGGGCGGGACAACAAAATAACAAACGGCTCGGAAAAGGACATACACGAAAAGGATTCAAAACATATGATACATTCGTATAACAACGCGCTGTGGGTAGCAAAAAAATACGGCTGGAAAATCGTCGGCTGCGTGCAAGACGAAAAGCTGCGGCCGGTTGAGGACATAAACGATGAAATATATAAAATAATTACGGGAGCTTGATAAATTGGATTTTACACCTTTAGAAATACCACACAAGTCCGAAATTGACGGTTTCTTGGCAAAACAAAGAATCGAAAGCAGCGAACTGACCTTTCTTTCGATGTATATATGGCGCAAGGCGCTTAACACAAGATTTTCGGTGATAAGCGGCTGCCTTGTTATAACGACAAGGGACAACCTCAATCCTCCCAGCCTCCGGTTTCCTCTCGGGGACGGGAAAAAAAAAGAAGCGATTGAGGCCTCTTGCGACTATTTTTTATCAAAGGGTTTTCGTCCGAGGTTTTACGGGCTTACAAAAGGCATGGCGCAGGAGCTTGAGGCGATGTTTCCGGGCAAGTTTGAAATAGGGCCCACAAGGGACTATTTCGACTATGTTTACTCCGTTGAACGCATGATAACGCTTTCGGGGAAGGACCTGCACGGGAAAAGGAACCATGTCAACAGGTTTAAGGAAATATACGATTACGAGTACCTCCCGATAACACAGGGCGATACAAAAGAAATAACGTCGCAATACGACATCTGGCTTTCAGAGCGGGACGAACAGCCCGACCGTTATCTTTTAGCCGAAAGGGAGTCCATTGAGGATGTATTAAACAACCTTGACAAATTGGGCTGCAGAGGTGCAAAGCTTTATGCAAACGGAAGGCTTTGCGCATTCACCATCGGGGAACGGCTGAACGACAATACGGCGGCAATCCGAATCGAAAAGGCGGATACAAAGGTAAGGGGCGCATACGCCGCCATCAACCAAATGTTTTTGGAAAACGAATGGAGCGGCTTTGAGTATGTAAACAGGGAGGATGATTTCGGCGTCCCGGGCCTCAGAAGGGCAAAAAAATCATACCATCCGGTTTTTATGGTTGAAAAATACAAAGCAATTTTGCGGGGAGGAGAAAAACAATGATTTATATGTTTTTAGCCGACGGCTTTGAAGAAATAGAGGCGGTCACCCCCCTTGATATTTTAAAAAGGCTGGGTGCCGACATTAAAACGGTAGGTGTGGGCGGAAGCATTATCCGCGGCGCGCACGATATTTATATAAAAGCGGATATCTCACTTGATTCGATATCGGATGATTTTGAGATGCTTATACTTCCCGGCGGGATGCCGGGAACGGAAAACCTAAGGCGCACGCCCCAGGTAATAGATGCATTGAAAAAAGCAAACGAGCAGGGCAAATTTATTGCCGCAATATGCGCCGCCCCCATGCTTTTGGGCCAGATGGGCATGCTTGAGGGCAAAAATGCCACAAGCTTCCCGGATTACCAAAAGTATCTCACCGGCGCAAATGTATGTGACAAACCGGTTGTTGTGGACAAAAACATAATAACCGCAAAAGGAGCCGGCGCGGCTTCGATGTTCGGGTTTACGCTCGGCGGGCTGCTGTTCGGCAATGCCGCGGCGGAAAATCTAAAGGGTAAAATGCAGTATGACGGGTAAAGGGCAGCTTCGCGCGCTGATTCGTGAAAAAAGGGACAAAATGGACCCTGTCCGGCGGGGCAGGGCAAACGCGGCAATATTTGACCGGATTATGGGAAACCCTGCCGTTCAAAAGGCGGCGGTTGTTATGACGTATGTAAGCATGGGCAGCGAGCCGGACACACTCCGGCTGATAGACGAATTGATTGCAAAAGGCAAAAAAGTAGCCGTTCCGGTGGTTAAAGGCAGGCAAATGGAGGCCTCGTATATAAACTCGCGCTCCGACCTTGTAAAAGGGAATTTCGGGATACTTGAACCGAAAAAAGAAGCGTTTAAATATTGCAATCCCGAAGATATAGATGTTATAACGGTACCCGGGATTGCATTTGATGCCAATTTGCACAGGATAGGCTACGGCAAGGGCTATTATGACCGATTCCTTCCGCATGTAAACGGCGTTAAAATCGGCGTTTGCTATGATTTTTGCATAGTGGACAGCGTTTTTTCAAAGGAGCATGATGTTGCGGTTGATTATATAGTTACCGATTTGAGGGAAATATATTGAATACTATTGAGCGGCAGTACAACAAAATAACCTTAAAAGGCGCACGGTGGCTTTTGCTGTTTGTGTTTTATCTGCAGTTTTTAATACCCGTTTTGCTTGAGGCAAAATGGAGCAAATACATGCAGGAGCCGGTGCCGGATTATCTGGTTATGCTTGTTATCCAGCTTTTTGCGGTATTTGTGCCGTCAATTGTTTTTATTTATTTAAACGGCGCGGATTACGGCGAAACCTTAAAGCTCAGCCGCCTGACCCTGCCGCAGGGAATTATGTGCGCCATATTGGGCATTACCGCTCAGTCATTGGCATCCGTTCTTAACGTTCCGGTTCTTTTTTATATTCAACAAAAATCGGGAATGCTGCCGGGCGCGGCGGTAACCGCTCCGGTAAACATAACGCAGCTTTTATGGGGGTTTTTGTTTGTAGCACTGCTGCCTGCAATATTTGAAGAACTGCTGATGCGCGGCATTGTGCTGAGCGCCACACAGGAAAACGGGTACAGGGCTTCCCTTATAATAGGCGGGCTGTATTTCGCACTTATACATAACCAGGCGGAAAGCATTGTGGGGCACTTTTTCCTTGGCTTTTTGCTTTGCTATATTGTATGGATGACGCAGTCGATATGGGGCGGGGTAATAGCCCATTTCTCGTTTAACGCTTTCGGAATGACCCTTGATTATATTATAAAAACAAAATCGGAGCATTGGCTCGGAGTGGATTTCTTCCACCATACCGTTACGGTTGTGTCAATAATTTTGTTTTTCTTGTTTTGGGGCACAATCAACCGGAAAAGGATAAGGCGGTATAAATCCCGCCACCTTGTAAGGCAGCTTATATTTTCGGTTTTTAATTTCCCAATGATACTGGTAGTTCTCGGTTACATAATGTTTCAGCTTATACGTTACTGATACGGTTAAGTTAAAAAAGGAGTGTTCTGATGCAATACCCGACATATATCAAAACGATAAAAACAAAGAGGAAAACCCTGCGGCTAAAATATGTTTTAATTGCGCTGCTGCTTATATTTGTGCTTGTCAAGGGTTACGGCATAAAAACGGATATATTCGGGGGCGGCAGAAACGAAAGCGTTTTGGTTGATATCAAAAATGGCGCAACGGCAAAGGAAATCGCGCAAATGCTGAAAGAAAGCGGTGTAATAAAATATCCCGGTTTGTTTACCATGTATGCGCGAATCGGAGGAAAAAGCAAAGACTTTCAGTTGGGGGCGCACACTCTTTTTAAAAGCATGTCGTATGACGAAATAATAAATATCATATCCCAGATAACAAAGCCCGTTAATTCCGTAACGGTAACAATCACGGAGGGCAGCGAGATTAAACAGACGGCGCGCAAGCTTTCCGAGGCCTTTGCCCAAAAACAAATAAAATTCAGCGAAGAGGTTTTTTTAAACGAGTGCGAGAACGGCAGCTTTGAATACCCCTTTGTACAGCAGATAACGAGAAAAACAAACCGCCTTGAAGGCTACCTTTTTCCCGCCACATACACCTTTTACGAAGAAACGACAGAGCGTGACGTAATAGAGGCGATGCTAAGCAAGTTCCAGCAGGAATACGGTGTTGACTTTAAAGAAAGGGCCGATGCACTCAACCTGACAACCGACGAGGTAATCACTCTGGCTTCGATAATAGAGCGGGAGGGGGCAAGCATCGAAGAATTTAAAACGGTGTCAAGCGTGTTTCATAACAGGCTCCGCAATAACATGAGGCTTGAATCCTGCGCAACCATTCAGTATATTTTAGGCGTGCGCAAGGAGATTTTATCCACGGAGGACACAAGGATTAAATCTCCTTACAACACTTATTTAAACTTTGGCCTGCCGGTCGGGCCGATTGCGTCCCCGGGCAGCGCGGCAATCGAGGCGGCGCTTTATCCCGCCGACACCGATTATTTTTATTTCAGGCTAAACAGTGAGGGGCAGCATGTGTTTTCAAGGACATACAGGGAACACAGGAATGCGGGGCAATAGGTGAATAAAAGTGGAAAAAAACGATGAGTATAATATAAATTATGAATATATATGCCGGTATATCAGGCGGACAATAAAGGAAAACCACGGCCTGCTGAGGCAGATGGAGGAGTTTGCCGCCGAGCACGACATACCCATATCGCAGCCGGAAACGATGCGGTTTATCGAGGTTTTGGTAAAGGGCGCAAAAGCGGAAAAAGTCCTTGAAATCGGCGCCGCAATCGGGTACTCCGCCATTTCTATGGCAATGTGCGGCTGCCATGTAACCACCATAGAACGGGACGAAAAAATGATAAAGCTGCTTTTTGAAAATATTAAAAAATCCGGCCTAAAAGACAGGATAGACGTGCGGCAGGGTGATGCCGCCGTTTTGCTGCCGCAAACGGAGGGCAGCTACGACCTTATTTTTTTGGATGCCGCAAAGGGGCAATATCTTGATTTGCTGCCGCATTGCCTAAGGCTTTTAAAAAGCAGGGGGCTGCTTGTCAGCGATAATATTTTGTATAAAGGAATGGTAGCGACAGACGAGCTTGCCGTCAGGCGCAAAATCACCATTATAAGACGGCTCAGGAAATACTTAAAGGAGCTTTGCGGCAGAGCGGAGTTGTCAACCGCCATAATACCCATTGGCGACGGGATTGCGCTTAGCTATAAGAATTAACGTATACGGAGTTGGAATATCATGAAAAAACCGGAACTGCTTGCTCCTGCCGGCAGCCTTGAAAAACTGAAAACAGCCGTTCGCTACGGGGCGGACGCGGTATATCTGGGGGGAGAGGAATTTTCCCTAAGAAGTGCCGGCGATAATTTCAGTGTCGAAGACATTAAAAGAGGCATAGACTTTGCCAGGGAAAACGGGAAAAAGGTATATGTTGCAATAAATGCCATAATGAGAAACGATGACATAGACAGGATTGGCGGTTTTATAAACGACATTTACCTTGCTGGCGCGGACAGCGTCATTGTTTCGGATTTAGGGGCACTTGAAACGGTAAAACAAGCCGCCCCCGGTTTGGCTGTCCATATAAGCACCCAGGCAAACACCACCAATTATAAAAGCGCGGCCTTTTGGCATAAACTGGGCGCAAAACGGGTAGTGCTCGCAAGGGAACTATCCGGGGAAGAGGTGCGCCAAATAAAGGGAAAAGCCCCCGAAGACCTGGAGCTTGAAATTTTTGTCCACGGGGCAATGTGCATATCCTATTCGGGAAGATGCCTGCTCAGCAATTATATGGCGGGGCGGGATGCAAACCGCGGGGACTGCGCTCACCCCTGCAGGTGGAAATACAGTCTGGAGGAGGAAAAACGGCCCGGGCAGTACATGCCCGTTTTTGAAAACGAAAGCGGGAGCTTTTTCTTTAATTCAAAGGATTTATGCCTTATAGAATTTTTGCCGGAAATAATAAATATAGGGATTGATTCGCTGAAAATCGAAGGCAGGATAAAAAGCGAGTACTATGTTGCCACCGTTGTAAAGGCATACCGCGAGGAAATAGACAAGTATTGCGAGAACCCCGGCGGCTATAAGCTAAACCCGGACACAATCGAAGAGCTGTGCAAGGTAAGCCACAGGGAATACTTTCACGGCTTTTGGAAGGGCAACCCCCGTGAGCAGGGGCAGATATACCATACAAGCTCTTATATAAGGGATTATGACGTTGTGGGGATAATAACCGAGTGTGACGATGCGGGCAATGCGCGCATAAGCCAGCGCAATAAATTTTCGGTCGGGGACGAATTGGAGATACTCCGCCCCAAAGGCGGTTTTTTAAAGATAAAGGCGGATGGGATGAAAAACGAGGAAGGGGAGCAAATATCAAGCGCGCCCCACCCCACAATGACGGTAATGATGAATATCGGGACTTATGCGGAGCCCTATTCCATGCTTCGCAAACGGAGGAACATATGAGGCTGGTAGTAGCAACAAAAAATAAAGGCAAGTTAAAAGAATTCAAGGAAATACTGTCGGACACCCCGTGGGAAGTCATAGGCATGGAGGATGCCGGCGTTTATATTGATATTGAGGAAAATGCCGATACCTTTGAAGGAAATGCCCTTTTAAAGGCAGATCAGGTAATGAAGCAGTGCGGCGAAATAACCGTGGCGGACGACAGCGGTATATGCGTCAATGCTTTGGGCGGCGCGCCCGGGGTGTATTCGGCGCGGTATGCGGGGGATAACGCCACCGATTTGGAAAATAATTTAAAGCTGCTGAAGGCTATGGAAAACGAAACAAGCAGGAGCGCAAAATTTGTGTGCGCCATAGCGGTTGCCAGGCCGTCGGGGGAATCAAAAATTTTAAAGGGCGAGTTTTTCGGGGAAATAGCATATGATATGAAGGGCAGCGGCGGTTTCGGGTATGATTGCCTGTTTTACCTGCCCGAGTATAAAAAAACAAGCGCCGAGATTCCCGCAGAGCTGAAAAACCAAATAAGCCACAGGGCAAAGGCGCTGCGCAAACTGAAGGAATATTTGCTTGCGGCCGCAGAGCGGAAAGGGTGAGCATATGCTAAGAAGCATACAATGGAAGCTTGTATTGATGTTTGTACTGCTGATTGTGGCAGTTATGCTTGTCTTCGGCCTGTTTTTGCAAGGCAGGATTTCCGCTTTTTATCACAACAGCTTTTCCCAGGTTATGAGCCAGTCCTTTTCGGCGGAGCTTACAAACCAGCTTCAGGCCGCGGTAAAAAGTGAGGACAGCCTTGAAGAGCTTAAAAAAATTCTTTCGATTTATTCTGGAAGGCTGGGCATAAGCTCAAACAGAAATTATTATATCCTAAGCAAAAAAACCGGAGAGGTTTTGTTCGGCTCGGACAATGAAACCATGCTTGACAAGAGCGATAACATGATTGCCGCAATGGCGGGCAAGACAGGCAGCGCCGTTTACCAGAACATGCCGTATATCGACTATGCCCTAAGCGTGGGGGATGACTATATTGTATATATAAAAGATAAAAAAGAAGAAATGTTTGAAATCATGCGCACAATCTACATAATAGTGGGGCAGGCGCTTTTAATCGGGATACTTATATCGATAATTTTAGGATTTTTCCTTTCCCGTACCATAACACGCCCGATAAGCAACCTTACCACAAAGGCCGAAAGCCTTGCAAAGGGGAGCTTTGACACAAAAATCAATATAAACTCCCAGGACGAAATAGGCAAGCTTGCTTCGACCTTTAACTACATGACATCCATGATAAAAAACTCGATGGAAGAAATAGCCCAGGAAAAAAACAAGCTTGAAACAATGTTCCGTTACATGACGGACGGTGTTATTGCATTTGATATAAACGAAAAGGTTATCCATATGAACCCTGCCGCGAAAGAAATGCTTAAAATAAAGGACGAGGGCGCCATACGGTTTGACGAGTTTTTCAAAAGCCTCGATGCGGATATTTGCATGGCGCAGCTTTTGTATATAGACCACAGCGCCACCTTGGAGCGGCAGCTTGATGTGGAGGATAAAAGCCTTAAAGCGTTCTTTGCGACATTTGAAACGGAAGGCGAAAAATTAAGCGGCGTTATTGTCATATTGCAGGATATAACGGAGGCCCAGCGGCTTGAAATGTCGAGGCGGGAGTTTGTGGCAAACGTTTCCCACGAGCTAAGGACCCCCCTTACGACGATAAAATCATATTCCGAAACAATCCAGGCTTATGCCGCAAGCGAGGAAGAAAAAAAGTTTTTGGATGTTATAATACGCGAGGTTGACAGGATGACTCGCATAGTAAAGGACCTGCTGACCCTCAGCAGTCTTGACAGCAAAAAATTCACCGCCAATTTCGAATACTTTTCGCTTGACGAGCTGCTGCGCGAAGTGGTGGATAAAATGTCAATGGACGCCCTTCGCCACAAGCATATAATCGAATACTTCCCGTCAACCTCCATTCCGGATATTTACGCGGACAGGGACAGGATTGAACAGGTTATTACAAACATTGTTTCAAACGCAATAAAATATACCCCCGACGGGGGCAATATACAAATGTTTGCCGGCTGTCTGTATAACGAGGTTTATATTAAAATAAAGGATAACGGCATAGGGATAAACAAAGAGGACCTTCCCCGCGTATTCGAGCGTTTTTACAGGGTGGACAAGGCACGCTCACGCGAGCACGGAGGCACCGGCCTCGGGCTTGCCATTGCAAAGAATTTTGTGGAGCTGCACGGGGGAACGATTAAAATCACAAGCAAGGCAGGCAAGGGTACCGAAGTGCTCATTAAGCTGCCGATACCCAAGAAGGAAGAAGAAGGAGAGAACGAGGCTTGAACTACAATGCGGGTGAATATGACATAGCGGTAATAGGGGCGGGGCATGCCGGCTGCGAAGCGGCGCTTGCGGCCGCCCGGCTTGGTTTTAAAACAATAGTTTTTGCAATAAATTTAGATACAATAGCAAACATGCCGTGCAACCCGAGCATCGGCGGAACCGCAAAGGGACACCTTGTTCGCGAGATAGACGCCCTGGGCGGGGAAATGGGGAAAGCGGCGGACGCCACCTATATCCAGTCCCGGATGCTTAACAGGGGCAAGGGCCCTGCCGTTTATTCGCTCAGGGTCCAATCGGACAGGCGCGCATACCAGGCATATATGAAAAAAACATTGGAGCGTCAGGAAAACCTTGATATAAAGCAGGCGGAGGTTGTCGAGATTTTAACCGAGCAGTCAAGGGTAACGGGTGTTATCACGCATACCGGGGCGGTTTACAAAGCCCGGGCGGTTATCATAGCAACCGGTACCTTCCTGCGGGGCAGGATAATCGTAGGGGATGTATCTTATGAAGGGGGGCCGGACGGTCTTTTTGCCGCGTCCAGGCTTTCCGATTCCCTTTTGAAAATTGGGGTTCGGCTTATGAGGTTTAAAACGGGCACCCCGGCAAGGGTTAACGCCCGTTCGATTGATTTTTCCAAACTCCAAATACAGCCGGGGGACGAGGATATTGTGCCCTTCAGCTTTGAAACCAGAGAAAAAGGCGAAAATAAATGCACCTGTTTTCTTACCTATACCAACGAAAAAACCCACGAGATAATCCGTGCAAACATTCACCGCTCACCCTTGTTCGGCGGGCAGATAGAGGGTGTGGGGCCGCGCTATTGCCCTTCCATTGAGGATAAGGTGGTGCGGTTTGCGGACAAGGACCGCCACCAGATTTTTATCGAACCGATGGGCCTTAACACGGATGAAATGTATATCCAGGGAATGTCCTCATCCCTTCCGGAGGATGTGCAGATTCAAATGCTGCGGACAATACCCGGGTTTGAAAATATCCATATGATGAGAACGGCATACGCCATAGAATACGATTGCATTCCCCCCGACCAGCTTAAGCTTTCCCTTGAATTTAAAAACATAAATGGGCTGTACGGCGCGGGGCAGTTCAACGGCACGTCGGGCTATGAGGAGGCGGCGGCCCAGGGGCTTATCGCAGGCATAAACGCGGCGCGCTTACTCCAGGGCAAAGAGCCGGTAATACTTTCTCGAAGCCAGGCATATATAGGGGTTTTGATTGACGATATTATAACAAAAGGGATATCGGAGCCGTACCGGATGCTTACTTCAAGGGCGGAGTACCGGCTGCTGCTCCGCCAGGACAACGCCGACCTCAGGCTCACGCCCTTAGGGCATGAGATAGGGCTGATATCGGACGAGCGGTATAACCGGTTCCTTGAAATGAAAGAAAGCATAGAAAGAGAAATCAGGCGGATAGAAAAAAAGGTTATCGCCCCCGGCGAAAAGGTAAACGAGTTTTTGGAAAAGCGAAGCAGCACCCCGATAAAAACGGGCATAAAACTTGCCGATCTGCTTCGCCGGCCGGAAATAGATTATAATTCCCTTGCGGAAATTGACGATGAATTCCCCTTCCTTGACAGGAACACCGCAAACCAGGTTGAAATTACGGTTAAATACGAAGGGTATATAAAACGTCAGCAGCTGCAGGCGCACCAGTCCAAAAAGCTTGACGCGCTTAAAATACCGCCCGGCATTGATTACATGTCGATAAATGGCCTTAGGATAGAAGCGCGGCAAAAGCTCGATAAGGCCCGGCCGGAAAACCTCGGGCAGGCGTCAAGGATTTCCGGCGTTTCTCCGGCGGACATATCAGTGCTTTTGGTATACCTTAAACGGTATAAAAACACCTCCGAATGACAACAATAATTCCGGAGGTGTTTATTATTATGTCAGCTATGACTGTAGCTGTGGATCCCGCGCTTAAAACAATTGCCGCGCAGCTGCGCGAGCTTGGTTACAATGTGGTAACCTACGGAAAATACAATTACCCGATAGACGCCCTTGTATATATCGGCGAAAGCCTTGCCGCTTACAAAGTAACCGGCTCCAATACCGCGGGGGGAGTCGGTGTTTTAATGATTAACGCCCAAAACAAGACAATCCGGCAGATAGATACGGCGTTAAAAAACAAGACATATACCCCTTTGTTTTGATTGACTTCTTTGTCAAATTGGTGTATTATATTTGTAAAAAGAAAGGAAGAAAAGCCCATGATTTATGTTGACAATGCGGCTACAACTCCTATCAAGCCCGAGGTTTTGGATAAAATGATGCCATATTTGACAGAGAAATTCGGCAACCCTTCATCGATATACAAATCGGGCAGGGAAGCAAAGGAGGCCATTTCCAAGGCAAGGGCGGACATAGCCGAGGCGTTGGGAGCCGACGAAAAGGAAATATATTTTACTGGAAGCGGAAGTGAAGCGGACAACTGGGCAATCAAGGGCGTGGCCCACTCGGCCAAAGGACGGCATATTATCACAACCGCAATCGAGCACCACGCGGTGCTGCACAGCTTTGAATATTTAGGACGCAACGGGTTTGAGGTTACTTACCTTAAGGTTGACAATGACGGGCTTGTAAACCCTGACGACTTAAGAGCGGCTGTCCGTGAGGATACAAGCCTGATATCCATTATGACCGCGAACAACGAAATAGGCACGATTCAGCCGATAAAAGAGCTTGCCCAAATAGCAAAGGAGCATAAAATCCCATTCCATACCGATGCGGTGCAGGCTTTCGGGCACATACCGCTTAATGTGGAGGATTTGGGGGTTGACCTTTTATCGGTATCGGCACACAAGATCGGAGGCCCCAAAGGGGTAGGGGCGCTTTACATCAGAAAAGGCACTAAAATAACCCAGTTTATGCACGGCGGCGCCCAGGAATACGGTAAAAGGGCATCGACCGAAAATGTTGCGGGTATTGTCGGGTTTGGGTGTGCTGCCGGCCTTGCCATGAAAAACCTTGATAAAAACATAGCAAAAACAACTTCGCTGCGCGATTATTTTATAAAAAAAGTGCAAGAGTCGATACCCCATTGCAGGCTTAACGGGCACCCTACAAAGCGGCTTCCCGGGAACGTTAATTTTTCCTTTGAATTTATAGAGGGTGAATCGCTGCTGTTAATGCTTGATATGAAGGGTATTGAGGCGTCAAGCGGTTCGGCATGCACCAGCGGGTCCCTTGACCCGTCACATGTGCTGCTTGCAATCGGGCTTGAGCATGAGATTGCTCACGGCTCGCTCCGTATCTCTTTTTCGGAGGACAATACCGTGGAAGAAGCGGATACGATTGTGCGGGAGCTTATACCGATAGTACAGCGTCTTCGTGACATGTCCCCGCTTTACCACAAATAAATTTTACATGAAAATGAAAGGATTGATTATTAAATGCAATATTCCCAAAAGGTAATGGACCACTTCGCCAATCCCCGCAATGTGGGCGAAATCGAGGACGCAAACGCAATCGGTGAGGTTGGCAACAAAAAATGCGGCGATATAATGAAAATATATATGAAAATCGAAGATGATATTATAAAAGATATAAAATTCAAAACCTTCGGCTGCGGGGCGGCGGTTGCCACAAGCAGCATAGCAACCGAGCTTGTAAAGGGAAAGACTATAAAAGAAGCGCTTTCATTGACAAACAAGGCGGTTATAGACGCGTTGGAAGGCCTTCCGCCGGTAAAAGTGCATTGCAGCGTGCTTGCCGAAGAAGCGATAAAGAGCGCCATTGCCGATTATTACAAAAGACAGGGAATAGACCCCGAGCCTATTGTCGGGTGCTCCTGCAATTGCACAGAATGCCCCTGCAATGAATAAAGTTGTGGTCGGAATGAGCGGCGGCGTTGACAGCAGCGTTGCGGCGGCTCTATTAAAGGAGCAGGGCTATGACGTCATCGGCGTAACCATGAAATTACATAACACCTTTCAGGCAGACGGCGGGTGCTGCTCCGTTTTCAATGCGAACGATGCCTTGCGGGTAGCGCAAAAAATAGGCATTCCGCATTATGTTATGAATTTCTCGGACGACTTTGAAAAATTCGTGATTGACTATTTTATAAACGAATACAAACGGGGAAGGACGCCCAACCCATGCACCGCGTGCAACAAATATATAAAATTTGACGCGCTGCTCAAAAAAGCAAAAACTTTCGGTGCGGACTACGTCGCAACGGGGCATTACGCGAAAGTCACGCAAAAAAACGGAAGGTACCTTTTGGAGCGCGCCGGGGACAGGAAAAAGGACCAGACATATTTTTTATACTCCCTCAGCCAGTACCAGCTTGCGCATATTTTAATGCCCCTTTCGGATATAACCAAGGAAAAGACAAGAGAAATAGCGGAGAACCTGGGGCTTGTAACGGCAAAAAAGAAGGATAGTCAGGAGATTTGCTTTGTGCCGGATAACGATTATGCCTCATTTATCGAAAAAAAAGCGGGCCTGTCGGAAAGAGGAAGCTTTATTTTCAACGGCAAAACGGTGGGCGAGCACAAAGGAATCATCCATTATACCGTCGGGCAGCGCAAAGGCCTTGGCCTGGCACTCGGCGAGCCGGTATATATAACAAAAATAGACCCGAAAAGCAACAATATTTACCTCGGGGCGGACAGTGAGCGTTATAAAAAGGAGCTTACCGCCTCCGACGTAACCTTTATTCCCTTTGACACACTTTGCGGGCCGATTGAATGCACCGCAAAAATAAGGTATAACGCAAAAGATTCAAAATGCACCGTAAGGCCGGTTGAAGGCGGGGTGCATGTTGAGTTTGAAGAGGCTCAAAGGGCGGTCACGCCCGGGCAGAGCGTGGTTTTTTATGATAATAATACGGTTTTGGGCGGAGGAACAATAAATGCTTGATTTAACATTTCCCATGCTGAACGAGCGTCAGCGGGAAGCGGTATATACAACAAAAGGGCCTGTTTTGATACTGGCAGGTGCGGGCAGCGGCAAGACGACCGTTATAGTTAACAGGATTGCTTATTTGCTGGAAGCTGAGGGTGTAAGCCCGTACAGCGTGCTTGCCATAACCTTTACCAACAAAGCGGCCGCCGAGATGAAAACACGCCTTGAAAAAATGCTTGGCTTATCGGCCCGGGATATATGGGCAAGCACCTTTCATTCCGCCTGCGTTAAAATTTTAAGGCGCGACATCGAAAAAATCGGCTATCCGTCCCAATTCAGCATATTTGACACCTCCGACCAGCTGAGCGTAATAAAGGAATGCCAAAAGGAGCTTGGCATTTCGGACAGCAGCCTTCCTCCAAAGCAGGTGCTTTCGGCCATAGGAAGGGCAAAGGACGAACTTATAGGCCCGGAGGAATATGAAAGTATGTATGCGGGGGATTTCCGGCTTTCCCAAATAAGCAATATATACGGCTGCTACCGCGACAAGCTGAAAGCATACGGAGCCCTTGATTTTGATGATATAATAATGCTCACCGTCCGCCTTTTCGAGCAATACCCCAATGTTTTGTCCTTTTATCAAAACAAATTTAAATACATACTTGTTGACGAGTACCAGGACACAAACCATGCCCAGTACAGGCTTGTCAGCCTTTTGGCCCAAAAGCACCGTAATTTATGCGTGGTGGGGGACGACGACCAGAGCATATACAAGTTCAGGGGCGCCAATATCGAAAATATTCTAAGCTTTGAAGAACGGTTCCCCGAGGCAAAGGTCATAAAGCTTGAAGAAAACTACCGCTCGACACAAAACATACTTGAAGCGGCCAACAACGTAATAAAAAACAATATCGGGCGAAAAAGCAAGCGTCTGTGGACAAGCAAGGGCGCGGGCGAAAAAATAACGGTATATCAAAGCAACTCGGAGTATGACGAGGCCCGGTTCATTGTTTCGGAAATAGAACGGAGTGCGAGAAAATATAACGATTATGCGGTGCTGTACCGGATGAACTCGCAATCCCGCGTAATCGAGGACGCGCTGACGCGGGCCGCCATACCTTACCGTGTATTGGGCGGGCTTCGCTTTTACGACAGAAAAGAAATCAAAGACGCGGTTGCATATTTAAGGCTTATTTTTAACCGCGGCGATAACATAAGCCTGAAAAGGATAATAAACGAACCGAAAAGAGGCATCGGCAAAACAACCCTTGAAAAAACGGAGGAGCTTGCGGGCACATACGGCCTTAGCCTGTACGAAATATGCAAAAACGCAAGAAGGTACCCCGAGCTGGCACGCGCCGCGGACAGGCTTGAAGGCTTTGCGAACCTGATTGAAGATTTAAGCAAAACGGAACAAAGCCCGCTTGACGAGTTTTTAAGCAATGTACTGACGGAAACAGGGTATATACCCGAGCTTGAGCGTGAAGGAAGCACGGAGAGCCGCTGGCGGCTTGACAACCTGTACGAGCTTATAGCATCGGCAAAGGAATACGAGCAGGCAAACGACGAGCCTTCCCTCGGCGGATTCTTGGAGAATATAGCCCTTGTTTCGGATGTGGATAATTATGACGAGACACAGGACGCAGTGGTGCTTATGACACTTCACAGCGCAAAGGGGCTTGAATTTCCGGTAGTCTTTATTGCGGGCGCGGAAGAAGGGGTGTTCCCGAGCTATCTCTCAATCGGAAACAAAGAGGAATTGGAGGAGGAGCGCCGGCTTTGCTATGTGGGCATAACCCGGGCAAAGGAAATGCTTTACATAACACATGCCGCCACCAGAACGCTGTTCGGCGCCACGACTCACAACAGGGTTTCGCGCTTTGTCGAAGAGCTGCCCGGGGATTTGACGGAATATAAGTCCCAAACGGACGAGAATAAAATAACCGAGCTGACGTTTAGCGCAAATGTAAGCCTTGCAAAGCCTTCGGTTAAAAAACCGGCCATTTCGTTTGCCGCCGGCAATACCGTTATGCATAAAAAGTTCGGCAAGGGCATTGTGCTGAAAGCAATCGAGGTGGGCAACGACTACCATCTTGAAGTGGCTTTCGATTCGGTTGGCACCAAGCACCTTATGGCGGCTTATGCAAACCTTACCAAGCTATAAAGGGCCAAAAGAGGGAAACATATGAGCTACTGCGATTTTGCGTACTTGTACGACGAACTGATTGACGAGGACTATGAAAAATGGGCGGATTATATAGAATGCGTTTTTAAAAAATACGGGGATAATATAAACCTTGTGCTTGACCTTGCCTGCGGCAGCGGAAACATCACAACAAAGCTTGCCGGGCGAGGCTATGACATGATAGGGATTGATAAATCCCCCGACATGCTTGCCGTTGCGGAGCAAAAGCGGGGCAGGTGGCCCATTGCTTACATTTGCCAGGACATGACAAGCTTTGAGCTGTACGGCACGGTGGATGCGGTTATCTGCACCCTTGACAGCGTAAACTATATAACCGACACAAAAAAATTCAGAAAAATGCTCTCCCTTGTAAAAAATTATTTAAACCCGGGAGGGCTGTTTGTTTTTGATATCAACAGCGAGTATAAAATCGCCGAAATTCTGGGGAACAACAATTATGTATTTGATACGGGAAAAATATTCTATACCTGGGAAAATGTTTTCAACCCAAAAACGAAAATTTGTACATATACGCTGACTTTTTTCATAAAAAGCGGGGAAAAATACTATCGAAGGGACGAGGTACAAAAACAGCGTGCATACAGCGAAGGACAAATAGTCAAAATGCTCGGTGACGCCGGGCTGTCGCTTTTGGGCTGCTTTGACGGGCTGTCCTTCGACAAGCCGTCACAAACAAGCGAGCGCCTAATGTTTATAAGTAAAAATATTTGTTGACTTTTTCCATGTTGTGTGCTACACTGGTTGGGTAACCTTAATTTTAGGTTAGCAATTTATTTAGGAGGTTTTTTAATGCAAAGAGGTAAGGTAAAGTGGTTCAACGCAGAAAAAGGGTATGGCTTCATCGAAAGCGAAGACGGAACGGATGTATTTGTTCACTTCTCGGCCATAACAATGGAAGGCTATAAGTCATTGGACGAAGGAACAGAAGTTGAGTTTGAGGTAATTGAAGGCGCAAAAGGACCACAAGCCGCAAACGTATCCAAGGTTTGATTTTCGGTCCTAAACATATATATGTTTAATCGATAATGAAAAGCAAGCCGGCCCTCTGCATTATTTGCAGGGGGTTTTTTTAAAAGCAACAAGGCTGAAGCCTTGCAAAATAGACAAGTGTTTTTAGTGCAGCGAAAGGAATGGTTATAATTATGGATAAGATTGCGATAGCATTGACAAATGACGCGTCATACCGTATTTATGCGGCGGTGACAACCGGGCTTGTCAGGGAGGCGCAAAAGATGCATAACAGCTACCCGGTCGCAACCGCAGCGCTCGGCCGCGCGCTCACCGCGGCGGCAATGATGGGCGCAATGATAAAATCCGGCAATGGCAGTATTACCATTCAAATAAAGGGTGACGGCCCGCTCGGCACCGTTTTGGCGGTATCCGACGCAAACAGCGCGGTGCGCGGCTATTGCTCCAACCCCGGCGTGATAATGCCCCCGAGGGCGGACGGCAAGCTTGACGTGGGGGGAGCGGTAGGTAAAAACGGTTTTATAAACGTGGTAAGGGATACCGGTTCGGGGCAGCCCTATACGGGAAATGTGCCCCTTGTATCGGGCGAAATAGCCGAAGATTTAACCTCTTATTTTGCTGTAAGCGAACAAATACCCACCGCCGTGGGCCTTGGCGTGCTTGTGGGAACGGACGGCGTGCCTGAGGCCGCGGGCGGCTTTATCGTCCAGCGCATGCCCGGCGCGGGGCCAAACGACGAGCAAAACGCTGAAAAAATTGAAAACGTACTTAAAAACCTTTCGTCTATAACCGAAATCATTTCAAAGCATAACAGCCCGGACAGCATTATTGATTTGATTTTTAAAGACATAGAGCACAACATCATAGACCACCGAAGCACCTGCTATAAGTGCACCTGCGACAAAAAGAGGGTTGAAAAGGCATTGTCCCTGATCGGCGAAGCCGATTTGCAATCCCTTATCGACGATGACAAAGACGCGCAGATAAGCTGCAGCTTTTGCAATAAAACATATACCTTCAGCCGCCAGCAGCTAACGGATATTTTAAAGCGCATAAAAAAGGGTTGAGATACCCTTCGAGTTGACAGTTGACAGTTGACAGTGGACAATGGACAGTGGAAATATTTTTAAAAGTTACTTGTACGGGGGCAATAACTGCCCCTTTTTTTTATGTTTTTCTTTGTCAATAAAGTAAAATTATTATACTTGACATTAAAACTCTCTTGTAATTTAATGAGGGTTATAATATACTTTAATTAACCTGTTGTCAGGCTAATGAAACATAGAGGGGTAATGGAAATGAATTATCCGGAGCGTCTTTTTTATTTTGATAATTTGTTCGGAAATGGCCAAATGAAAGTCAGTGCAGGAGAAATTTTGCAAGTTTCCGAGCTCTCATTGGTGTGCGGCGCCCAAATCAGTCTTCACAATCAGATATGTGATGAGATTACTTACGCTATTTTGGGAAGTGCTGTGTTTGTTTCGGGCGATGAAAAAAATGAGGTAAAAGCCGGACAAGTACATTTTATAAAAAAAGGATGTTTGCACAAAATTGAGGCATCCCAAGATGAAAATTTCCGTTTTTTATGCATTGGATATAATCCCAACTACGAAGATGACGGAGTTAGAAGCTTTTATGAAGCGGTAAATCGCAAAGACTGCTTTATCGCAGATGACGATGGA
Organism: Clostridiales bacterium Firm_18; assembly: GCA_001604215.1. Classification (GTDB taxonomy): domain Bacteria; phylum Bacillota; class Clostridia; order Monoglobales; family Firm-18; genus Firm-18. The sequence continues at coordinate 11,268 of LVAX01000074.1, read as the reverse complement.
ACAGTCAAGACTCTATCCGAACTCTTGATACGGGAGTTCTACAATTTTGATGAATTTAGCAGCAGGATGATAAACCACTATGTGTCACAGATTTTCATATCCCTTACACGTATTTTATCCGGTAAAAGCTTTGTTAAACACAATAACCATGGTGAGAGATCTGCAAGCTTTGCAATATATAAAATGCTAAGATACATAGATCGGGAATACCTGCAAATTCAACGTGTGAAAGAAATTGCATCGGCATTGTCTTACAGCGAATATTATCTTTCCCATCTCTTTAAAGAAAAGATGGGCATGACGATTAAGGAATATCTCACAAAAAAGAAGATTGCATATTCAACAGAGCTTTTAAACACTACTGAGCTTACGATGGAACAAATTGCAGATCAGCTTGGTTTTTCCTGCCCGTATAGCTTCAGGCGCGCATTTAAGAAATATGTGGGGTTAACTCCGGGTGATTACAAAAGAAACAGCAATTTTTGTTCCCCAAAATAACAAATAATTATATTGTATACAGCATAGATTTTTGATACATTTTAATTGAAAACTAAATCTTTGGAAAAGTAAAGCACGATGAAAAACGGTGTTTGGTATGCAAATAATGTTCGCCTATAAAACGCTTTGGTCATTAGTTTTCATTTTGCTTTGCAAAACATTTAATCAAGGGGGAAACAGAAATGAAGGTAGGAATTATAGGCTGCGGAGCTATAGCAAACAATGCTCATATTCCGGCTTATATGGCAAATGAAAAGGCGGAAATTAAATACTTTTGCGACATCAATTTGGAGCAAGCGCAGCGTGCGGCAGAAAAGAACGGGTGTGGAAAAGCTGTTAAAGATTATATGGAAGTGATAAACGATCCTGAGGTGGATGCCGTTTCTGTTTGCACACCAAATAATGTACACTCTGAAATTTCAATTGCGGCTTTAAAGGCGGGTAAACATGTTTTGTGCGAAAAACCTGCTGCAAGTACGTATTCAGAAGCCTTGGCAATGCAAAAGGCCCAGCACGAAACGGGCAAGGTTTTAAACATTGGTGTGGTTAATCGCTTCAATGCGGGTGTTAACAAATTAAAAGAGATTATTGACAAAGGCGAGCTGGGTGAGATATACCAGGTCTATGTAAGCTTTAGAAGCCACAGAAGCATTCCCGGTCTTGGCGGTGCTTTTACCACAAAGGAAATTGCAGGCGGCGGCGTTATGATTGACTGGGGCATTCACTTTTTTGACATAGTTATGTACGTATGCGACGACCCAAAGCCCCTTACCGTTTCGGCGGAAACCTTCTCAAAGCTCGGAACTCCCATAAACGGGTATGTATATAAGAATATGTGGGCAGGGCCTCCGATTCCTGACGGTATTTATGATGTTGAAGAAGGGGTAACAGGCATGGTTCGTACGAACGGGCCCATTATTACTTTCAACGGCGCGTGGGCGCAAAATATTGGAGAACAGGAAATGTATATTGATTTTATGGGTACAAAGGGCGGTGTTCGTCTGCAGTATGGAGAGAGCTTTACCTTATATTCCACAAAAAACGGAATGCTTACTAAAACTACATTTGAATACAATATGCCCAATAAGTTTCAACAAGAAATTGACAGCTTTATTGATTGCATAGAAAGCGGGGAAAAACTGCCGTCTCATATTGACACAAATATCATAACCTCTAAAATGATAGATGCTATTTATCGCTCCGCAGAGGAGCGTAAGGAGGTTACATTATGAAAAAAATAGGTTTTATTGACTACTATTTGGACGAATGGCATGCAAATAATTATCCTCGGTTTATAAAAGAGTGTACAAAGGGAGAATTTGAGGTTGCTTATGCCTATGCAAAGATAGATTCGCCCTTGAACGGCATGACAAACAAGGAATGGGCAATGAAACAAAATGTAGAGCTTTTGGACACGATTGAAGAAGTAATTGATAAAAGCGATGTGTTGATTGTTCTTTCGCCCGACAATCCCGAAATGCACGAAGAATTGACAGATTTACCTTTAAAATCGGGAAAGCCTGTATATGTTGACAAAACATTCGCGCCGGATAAGGAAACTGCAATTCGCATTTTTAAAAACGCGGAAAAACATGGCACCCCATGTTTTTCAAGCTCAGCTTTGCGTTTTGCTTCGGAGCTCAATGATATAGAGAAAGGGGAAATTTATAAAATCTATTCGGAAGGTCCCGGCACTTACGAAATATACTCTATTCATCAAATTGAGCCTGTTGTTATGCTGATGAATTGCAGGGCAAAACGTGTTATGGGCCTGGGGGATGAGAAGCATCCTTCAATAATTATTGAGTTCGAGGACGGAAGATACGCACAGATTCACCAGTGCATAGGCGCCAATTATAAGCTGACTTTGGCGGATATGGAGAATAGGGCAAGCGAATATCCCATTACATCAGATTTTTTTGCATTGTTTATAAAAGCTCTTGTGGATTTCTTCAAAACAGGAAAAATTCCGGTTGAGCACAATCAAACAATAGATGTAATAGCTGTTCGCGAGGCGGGGTTTGATGCCCTTAAAAAGCCCTTTGCATGGATTAATTTATAGCATAGAGGGACGATTCTTTTGTAGGCATAAGAGAATCGAACTCCCTTATGCCTATCCATTTGAGTCAGCAGGCATTAATTATAAGCTGGAGGTAAAAATATGAAGTATTATCCTATAGGAACAGTTGTTGTTTTAGAAGGCGGAGATCGATATAGATGAATAAAATTTATGCCGATTTTCCTTACCGCGAAAGAAGAGAAAACACAAAATTGTTTACACGGCATGTAAAAGGGCGATCCTTTGACCGCCCTTTTTGCATGTTATCCCCGGTTTTTCTTTTTTATTTCTTTCATCTTTTGCTTTAATTCGTTTTTGCTGCCAAACATTCTGTTTATTTTCTCGTTTTCAATTTGCCTTGAATTCAGGCTGCTGTACGCAGTTTCCCGTTTTATCTTAAGATAGCTCTCATATCGTTCGATGCTCAGTTCGCCGTTTTGTACAGAAGCCATAACCGCGCATCCGGGTTCATTTGTATGCGAACAATCTGTATACCTGCATTGTGAAACCAAAGCATCAATGTCGGCAAATGATTTGGAAAAATCAGCACTGTCAATGCCAAGTTCACGCATCCCGGGGGTATCGATTACAACACCGCCATTTGGTAAGAGCATCATTTCCCTGCGAGTTGAGGTATGCCTGCCCTTCCCGTCTTTTTGCCGGATTTCACTCGTCTTGAGCCTGTCACATCCCAACAGCTTATTAATCATAGTAGATTTTCCAACCCCTGATGAACCTATAAAGCACGCTGTTACTCCGTCTTTAAGGTATGGCTGTACACATTTCGATACGGAATCATCTAAGCTTGTGGTAATGTGAACATCTGTCCCTAACGCAACGGATAAAACTTCATTATAAAGAATATCCGAATGGTCACACAAATCAGATTTTGTCAAAAGCACAACAGGAGTTGCCCCACTGTCCCATGCAACGGACAAATATCGTTCCAAACGCCTAAGATTATAGTTTTCATCCATTGCCATACAGATAAAAACAAAATCAATATTCGAAGCGACTATCTGCGCCTCGTGTGCTGTTCCTGCCGATTTGCGTCTGAATGCGGACTTCCTCGTCAAAACATAATGAATAATTCCGTTTCCCGTTTCATCAGTGCTGCGATCAAGCATGACAAAGTCACCCACAACCGGGTAATCCTCTATACGCTTTGCATAAAACGCATACTTTCCCGATACCTTCGCTAAAAGTTCACTGTTATCGGTGACTACCCGATATAAATCCCTGTATTGGGATGTTATTCTCCCCGGTATTAGGTCCGGGTAATCAGCTGCTTCACTTGCAAATTTTTCATTCATACCGAATTTTATTAAATTTTTCATCTTTAAAATCCTCCAATAATATTGACTATATGGAGGATATGCGCTTTATAGTATTAAACACATACCTCCGTGTTTAATACAATTTCCGTTCTTTTAATATTTGTCATAAAAATAAGTTCCTTTCAGTAAGTTTGAGTTTGCTGTAATATCGGTCTTATTTATTATAACTTAAAATATATAAAATCACAAGATTAATTGTCAGCAGTTTAATGAGCGGGGCAATAACTGCCCTTGTTTAATGTTTTTCTTTGTCAAAAAAGTAAAAATATTATACATTGTTGAAATTTGTGGTAGATTGTTGTATAATGTATATATTGGTAATGATTAGGGTGATGAGAAATATGATAGAAATAATCGCATTAATTAGGCTTTGCATAATTAACAGAAGAAATGCAAAGGCAAATAATCGTAAGGGTTGGATATATGTTTTGCTGACTATTTTTTTGTGGCTGGGAATGGAAAGTTTAGGAGCGATAATCGGATTGCTTATCTTTGGCGAGCATTGGTTAACTTATATTGTGGCATTAATTTTTGGAATTTCCGGTGGAGTTTTATCCTGCTTTTTATCTGACAGAAAAACTAATCGGGATTCGATTGAAGGATAGTTTTATGTAGTGGGGGGGAAATTTCAAATTATAGCAATAATGGGAAGTTGAGATAGACACTAATTTGGGCAAATAAAAAGAGGTTGATTTTTTTCGTGTGGGCCAAGCCTCATCCACTAAAAAATGCTACCTCTTATATCCAAGTTAGTATTTTCTTTTATCAATACTATTATACTCACAATTAATTGAAATGTCAATAGGAAATAGGAGATTTTAAAATGTTAAAAAAAAATAATGACGCTGATTTAATCAATATTGGTGTAGACAAACTATATATTCCTTTTGTTCAATTATGGAAAGAATTACTGGACAATCGAACTCTTGATGTACATCAATATAGGTTATTAAACTCTTTGGTCGCGCTCAAAGAGCTGAAAGAAGTTCTTAAAAAAACAATCAACAACACTTATACAAATGATGGAAACCTTGATTGTTGCAAAGAAGAAACATTAAATATTCTTAAAAAGGATATGATTTTAAACAAATATAAAAAGCCTTTGTTAAATATACTCGAAAATCAAATTGGAAAGAGCACAAAGAAGCCATCTGAAAAGTTAGCGCTTTTATATCGGATACAATACGGAATTAAAGATATTCAGAAAAATTATCTTAACTATTTAATTACTGAACTTAAAAACAGTATTGATTGTGTTGATATTAAAAATATAGAATTGTATTCAAATCCTTTAATAGCTGAATGCATTAATAGAGGATGGAGTGCAAAGGCGCTTTTTGAATTGCATCGCTATTTTATTAATAATGAAAAAAATGAAGCTTGGCGTAAATTTGTAAATGAACTAAAGCGCATCGAAAAAACAGAATTTGATGTGCTAATTAGTTTGAAATCTGGTTCGAAAGGTGTAGATGATGTAAGAACAGTATTGGGTGAAATGGGATGTAATATTAAAACATATAAAGATTTAGTTGAAATGTTTGCTGAACTTGACGATATAAGGACTATATTGAAGAGTGATACCTCGTACATATATTTACAAGTTATGTCATATGATATATATTCTGCCGCACATATAGGGATAAAAAATGTTTCAAATTATTTAAACATGGCAAGTTTTTATAATTTTATAGATGCATGGGATTTAAGAACCACTACTATACTTCCCATTAATAAAATCACTAAATATCATAAGCCTATTCCTGCTGAAGATTTATATAAGACTCATGACTATTTAGATAGTTCAAGTAAAATATTTGAGAGTACCGTAAGGGTTTTTTCAGATACAAATAAAAAATATGTCCAAGATAAATTGAAAGGTTCTTTTATATATACAAACATTAGTAGAGCTTCTTTATTTCAAGAAGAAAAATACATTAATGCTTGGGTAGCTTTAGAGTCTTTAGCACGCACAGATATGTATGATAATATAATTTCTAGTGTTAAAGAAATACTGCCTGCAGCGTTATGCCTAAGATATTCTTATCGCATTATTAGAAATTTTGCTGAAGATTGCTTGCGATGCAATGTGAATTTTAATTTTTCTACAGTTTATGTAAACCTTAATCAAGATTCAAAGCAAAACTTAGTTAAAGAAATCATATCTGTTATGAGAAATGATTCTTTAAGTAACGAATTATTAGAAAAATGCAAAGTAAACAGCTTGTTACTTTACCGATACTCATGCTTGAAGTCTTTAGTTACAGATTTATCGTATGCAAGAAGTAAAATTGAGAATCATTATAGAAATGTAAAATGGCAAATCCAACGCCTATATAGAGTGCGAAATGAGATTGCGCACTCTGCATTACAAGATGATGCGTCTTTAGTTATTTTAATTGAACATTTATACGATTATTTATCGGTTTTCATCTCAGAAATAGTTACCTGTATGGAAGATAAAGCTCTTGGTACTTTGGAGGAAACTTATTGCAAGTTTATGGACAACTATGAGTCTTTTCTTGAGCTCACAAGTAACCAAGCAGATTGCACCATTAATAGTTTTATGGAGACCGGAATTATTGATTTAGTGAATTAAATTAAGAGCAAAATTAAAAAAATCCCCGTTATTAGGAAATTTGACAATTGAATGTAGATATGAGTTTCCATTATGTTTATAATACAAAGTAAAGGTTAGCATTCCACGTTACAATTTATTAAAGCTGATTATAAGCCTTTGCTCCTGTACATCCAACATCAAGCCGGACTTAAATTCCACAGTGAATTTGTCCTCGTAGATGGCGATTTTTCATTCAGCCGCCGGACAATCTGTTTGTTGTATTCGATAAGGGAGGAGGGTTGCTTCTTTAGGACTGTACTCATATCAGCCATGCATTTTTTGAGCTCATCACGATTAGCATTTTTGAGGAGCAGCTACTGCTTATGGCACATAAAGGCGATATTTGATAGTTATATGGTCGGTTTAGATGTCAGTCTTCGCGAGTGGTCGATTTGTATGTTTTATTGGATATTTTTAAGTGGTGTGGTCTGGTTGGATGTAGGAAAGTAATCCGATACAATTATTTTTTATAACAATTATGCGCTACTCCACGATCAAAGATCATCAATATCCAATGAACTATCTTTTTATTTTTTGTTATTAGAGTAATAAAAGGAATGAGTAGGAGGGTAAACATGCAATTATCAAAAATACATATTAAAAACTATCGATTACTTATTGATGCTGAATTAGACGTTGATAACAAAACAACACTAATTGTGGGGCGGAATAATACGGCAAAGACATCTTGTATTGACTGTATCAATAGTGTGTTGCATGGAAAAGGATTTGCATATGACGATTATCCGTTGAGTAAAAGAGAAGGATTTCTTTCACTTATGGCTCAGTTCATGGCAAAGGAAACGACTTACAATGAACTTTATGAAGAACTGCCTATAATGACTGTGGAGTTTTGGGTAGATTATTCTATGGATGACTCTGAAGCCAATTTGGGTGCATTGTCTCCATTTATTATTGATGTTAATGTAGATATTACAACAGCAATAATTCGCGCTGAATATCGACTAAAAATTGATGAAGAATCCTTGCGGAAACTTCTCGAACCATGTTATTCCAGCGACGGCCTGCCCGATGTAGATGAAGTACGAAATGCGTGCCGCAGTAATTTTTCAAAGCTTTTTGAAATGGTTATTTATGCAGTAAATCCTGAGAAACCCGATGACAAACAAATTAAGAGTCAAAAGGAATTATCAGAACTATTCCCTTTTTACTCTATTCCGGCAGAGCGTATCTTAGGCGAGGATGGTAAGCAAAACGACAATTCCCTAAGCGACTTAATTTCCAACTTCTTCGATGTAAAAGAGGAAGACATTAATCCAAATATAGCTACAAAAGTTAAAGAACTACGTGATGTTGTTGAGAAAGCAAACAAAGAAGTTCAACAGAAAAGTGATACTTTGCTTAGCTCTATTGTGAATAAAGCCGTTGGATTTGGATATCCAAACAGAGAAGAATTGACGCTTGCTGTCATGACACAACTAAGAATTGATGAGCAGATCAAAAATCAAACAAAACTCACATATACATCCAATATCTCGAATGAAGCCCTACCAAGTTCGCATAACGGTTTAGGGTATAAAAACTTGATAAAGATGGAGTTCCTTCTTGCTGCATTTGCAAAAGAAATTGAACTTAGCGGAACAGCATGCATCCCTTTGCTGTTTATCGAAGAACCCGAGTCTCATATGCACCCTCAAATGCAACGTGCTTTTGCCGATTATCTGGAATCTTTTCTAAGTAAAATTTCTGATATACATATCCAGACTTTTTTAACTTCACATTCAGCACACATTGCTAACACTGTTGAGTTCTCAAAAATTCGATATGCTCAAAAAACTACAAATGGAGTTATATATAAGAACCTACGAACATTTGCAGAAACTAATGCGAAAAATATGGATTTCATTCAGAAGTATTTGAATCTAAGTCGTTGCGACTTGTTTTTTGCAGATAAAGTCATATTTGTGGAAGGCGCCTCTGAGCGCTTGTTATTGCCAGATATGATTGACAAGTGCGACAAAGAAGGATTGTTCAATCCGGAAACATATAAGTTGTCAGCACAATATTATGCATTAATTGAAATCGGTGGGGCATATGCATATAAGTTCATTCCTTTTGTAAATTTCCTTGGTGTACCTTGTCTAATTCTTACAGATATAGATTCAATGGAAGACGGTCGGACGAAAGAGGTTGTAAGCAAAGGGAAAACAACATCAAATTCAACAATAAAGTGGTGGATGAGACGTATTAAATCGTTGACTGAAGAAGACACTTCATTAATCAAACTGTCAGATATTATTGCCTTGACGGCAGACCAAAAAACAATCGGTAAATGTCATATTGAGTTTCAAACCAAGGAAAATGGGCTGTGTGGCAGATCATTAGAAGAAGCTATTATAAATATAAATAGTAGCTACTTTGAGTTGACTAATCACATCACTGAAGAATCTCTGGAGTTTAAGGGAAAGAGCAAAACTAATTTTGCATTAAAGCTAATTTGTGAGAACCCTAAATATGTTGTTCCCAGGTATATTAAAGATGGACTGGTATGGCTTAACAAGCAAAAAGTTCTTGAGTAGGGGGGTGCCAGACTATGAGAGAAGAATGTAAGGGTACTAATTATAGTATTGCAAAAGCGGAAGCGGACAGGATAGATATGCAAATTATCGATTCACTACAAAATGGCAGTAGTTTTCGCGTTGAAGCAGGTGCAGGCTCCGGTAAAACTTACTCTCTAAATAAAGCTATCGAATGGATTCAAGCTAATAAGTGGAGAGAATACAAGCGAAAAAAGCAAAATGTTATATGTATAACATACACTAATACGGCTGTTGACGTGATTAAAGATCGGCTATCCAGCGACTCGTTTATCATTCCTTCAACGATTCACTCATTTGCATGGAATGCAATACAGCAGTATCAAAGCACTTTGATTAAGCATATCGAGGAGGACGAAACTCTCAGACCAGAGGAGGGAGACTTTGAAAAGGTTGCTGAAGTAAAATATACATTGGGTCACCGATATAAAGAAGGCGGAGTACAGTACCTTCATCATAATGATGTCTTAAAATTATTTGGGAAGCTTCTGGACAATGCAAAATATCGCTATGTATTTGCGGATAAGTATCCGATAATTCTAATTGACGAATATCAAGACTCCTTTAAGCCGATTATTGATCGTTTTATTTCCTATTTCATCGCTGAAGAGAAAGGCCCCCAGTTTGGCTTTTTTGGTGATGCATGGCAGACAATCTATCAGTCAAACAATGCATGCGGATTGATAGAACATGAAAATCTCAAAGTGATTAAAAAGGGATCTAATTTTCGGTCTGCGCCAAGGATAGTTAAATTTCTTAATGATATTCGACCTGAATTACCACAACAATCTGCAATCGATGACTTTGAGGGTGAAGTAATAGTTGTCACTTGCAATGATTATACTGGAAACCGCCGAACAGATGGAACTTTTAAGGGTGATTTACCTGCTGAGGAACTCAAAGAAAGACTAAACAACTTAACGACTCATATAAAAGATAAAATTCCATCTGATGAAAGCCTGAAAGTGTTAATGATTACGCATAAAGTACTTGCCACACAGCAAGGTTATGAACGTCTCTTGGATATTATTGCAGATGGTCTTCGGGACAAACAGGATTCATTTCTCTTATTCTTTATGAATACAGTGGAGCCTGTTTACGAAGCTCTTAGAACATCGAATATGCAACTTCTTTTTGATACTCTCGGCATAAAACGATATCCGATAATAAAAAAATCTGAGAAAGCAAAATGGAAAGAGTTTGAACAATCACTACAAAAGGTACGTAACGGAAAAACTATTGACGTTTTGAACACCGTTATCGAGACAAAGCTAATTCCAATACCTCCTCAGATTGAAGGATACTATCACCTGTTTAATACTGCTCCAGAGACAATATACGCAACTGATACAACGATTCAAGATTTTTTTGAATTGGAGTACGCACAGTTTTTGGCTGCAATTGATTTTTTATATCCAGATGCAGAGTATTCTACAGAGCATGGTGTTAAGGGCGAAGAATATGACAATGTAATTTTTGTCATTAGTAAAGGATGGAATCAATATCAATTTGAAACATATGCACCTATGATAACCCGTTCTGTCCCAATTCCAATAGGCAAAGAAGCGGCGTTTGAACGTAATAGAAATCTTTTTTATGTCTGCTGCTCAAGAGCTAGGAAAAGATTGATATTTTTTATAACAACTCAAATTGAAATAACGTTTAAAACGTTTTTATCGAGTTTAGTCGGTAAGGATAACATATATACGTATAGTGATTATATGAAAAAATAGAGCTGTCCATTATATTCATAGTATAAAGTATAAGTTGGCGCCTTCGTAACAATTTGATGGGGATATTTATTAGTCTTAGCCTTCCGCATCAACCGTAACGCCGGACTTGAACTCCATTAGCTACTTAAAAAGTTCTAAACAGAAGAAACTCTTATAAAAAGAAGAAAAAAAGGGTGATCAAGGTTGAGAACTCGCCCTTATCTTTGTATATAGTGATTATTACCGCAAACTTCAACAAAATAAACCTCTTAAAAATTTTTCTTGCAATATTTACCCATTAGTGGTATAATATTACACAAGCAAATAAGACAATTAAAAAGTCGCCGTGACCGCGAGGTGTTCGCAGCACCCCGCGGCTCGCGCAAAAGGTGATCACACCACCCCTGCACGTACTCAAATATGAGCCATCAGCGACGTTACATAGTATAACACATTTCCCCTTTTTTTACAAGAGGGTTTGAAATGC
>LVAX01000073.1 GCA_001604215.1 Clostridiales bacterium Firm_18 | reverse complement strand
GTGATCGAGGAAGCGCTGGAGTATGCGTCCATGGGGCTCAATCCCGAGGGGCTGTACAACAACCGTGAGTACCTGGAGGGTTCTGTCCAGTTCAGAGGCGGGATGGAGCAGGCACTCATGGACATCCTCTATGATCCACAGACTTCCGGAGGGCTGCTTTTGAGCATGAGCAAAGCCGATGGGCTGCTCTACAGCCAAGAAACAGGCTTTTCAATCATAGGCGAGGTTGTTGAGAAGGCAGAAGCTCCGTTGCTGGTTGTATAAGCATTAAAACTGCTGAAGAGGTAGTTGTGCGAAGAAGGGCTTGCATACGTCGAGCCCTTTTTTGTTTAAAATTCTTGAATTCGTGATTATAAAGGGGTATGAAATGCTTGAAAACGTGATTATTTGGATACTGGATTCCTTGAATCCGTGATTGCAAGGATGGTGTCCTCTAAAAGTCTCCGTGGATTACTGGACGGTTGTTCCTGTTGGATGTCTGAGTGTTTAGCTCCATCGGAAAGATTCATTTACTTGATTGGATTGTTCCCCCAGTGATGTTTCTGTAAATAGCGATAAGTTTCACCAAGAATGCTTCTTGAAATCCCTGCATCGGATTAATGCTTGTGATTTGAGCAAGTCTGTTGAGGCGGCTTAGGACAGTATTCCTATGTACTTGGAGTATCTGTGCTGTCTTTGCGATATTGAACTCAGTGTCCATAAACACCTCAGCACAATCAAGGAGCGAAGTGTAGCCGGAAGGATCCGCTTCACGTAGTTTTTGTAAAGCGGGTTCGAGCAGTTTGTTTATGATTTGTGGTTGTAGATTATGGCAGATAGATTCCAGCAGGACGGACTCAAGATTGTAAAACTGTGATTTCTGTTTGGAGATTTTTCCGATATGCAATGTATCAATTGCTTCTTGCAGACTTTTTGCAACCGATTTGGGCCCATAATGGAGGTTCCCATATGCAATTTGGAATGAGAATGCAGGTTGTTTCTTCAAAGCTTCAACATAGCTTTGGCAGATGACATCCAGTGATAAGTAAATCCTCGATAAATCTTTCACTGGTATAAAACTTTTAATAACCACAATCGAATTGTTGGTATGATTGATTACCAAATCTTCAGCATTCAGGAATTGGTTGTTTTTTACAATATCTAAAATTTCTTGGCGGATTTTCTCTATGGATGACTGATATCCCAGGTTTAGATTGATACTGAAATACTTAGTTTGATGAAACTCCATTTCGATATAAATGACACAACGTAAGAGAGATGGATCAAGTTCCAAGCGATTCATCGTGGATAAAAGTTTATCAGGATCAGAATTCTGCTGGAGGAGTAGTTTCGCGAGGAGTGTTCGTTCATTCAATGCAGAAAAATCCTGTTGAGTATGCCGCTCGTACTCAAGAGCTGTCTCTAAAGAATACTTGATGGTGTTACCTAATATTGTAATCTGCTGTTCGGGCCCTTTTACGACTACGCTTCCCTGTAAGACCTCGTCAACAAAAACCGGAGTACAGTATGACTGGTTGTTGCCGGTCTCCGGTTGAGAATCGATGACGGTGGGTCTGCCAATTTGGATAACGTACATGGCTGTTTTGCTGGGGGTCCCTACTCGATAGTGTTGAGAGGAGACCATAATCCGTGCTTCTGCATCTGTGATATGTATCGTGCAATGAGGTGTCTCGTGACGCTTGAGTACCATTTCCAAGAATTCGACTGCAATATTCATGGTTCCTCCGAATATATAAAATGTACACTATAGTAAATATAATATGAAAAATAATGTGCAAAAAATATAAATTATCATATCAATTTTTATAAGGTGGTTACTTAGTATGGTCATTATGCATGAGTTATTTTGATTTTTAAAGAATAATATAAGAAATGCACATCCGAAATAATTTGTGGAATCACAGCAATCCTCTGATACTGTACAAAATGAAATGGTTAGGAGGTTGTCATGTATCCAGTTGTGCTCTTGGTTGTCAGCGTTGTGTTGTTGCTCGTGCTGATCTCAAAATTGCATTTGCATGCTTTTTTGTCATTGTTGCTTGTTTCTTTGCTCCTAGGGGTGGCGTCAGGTCTTTCGCTGGTTGATGTTGCCAATTTGGTAGCAGCGGGTTTTGGTGGAACGATGCAGAATATCGGTATCGTGATTGTTTGCGGTGTCATCATGGGAGAGGTGCTCGAACAAACTGGTGCCGCACAGAAAATTGCTAATTCCATCTTGCGCCTAGTCGGCATCAAACGGGCTCCCCTTGCAACGGCGATAACCGGTGGAGTTGTTTCTATTCCTACATTTTGTGATTCAGGTTTTGTAATTCTGAATCCAGTTATCAAGGAGCTCTCTCGAGTTGGAAAAATCCCCTACATGGTATTGGTCTCCGCTCTAATGGCAGGCCTCTTGACTACCCACTCCCTCGTACCCCCGACTCCGGGTCCGATAGCTGCAGCGGGCATACTGGGAGCTGATGTTGGAAAAGTCATGCTTTACGGCTTGATTATCTCGATTCCGGTAATCGTGGGTACTGCGTTGTTTAGTAACTCCAAGTTTATACGCTCCCGCTATCCTGAATTTGCCGAAGAGGATGCAACCAGTCAACAAGAAAGTGCAGCCTACAAGGCTACCGTCAAACACGCACCGAGCACCTTCATGTCTTATATGCCTATCGTTGTTCCTATCATCCTCATTGTTGTTCGTTCGTTTGTCACTCTCTACGGAGATCCCAAAGCGGCTTTGAGCATTTTCCTGACCTTTATTGGAACTCCTTACATTGCATTGTTGATAGGTACGTTCATTTCCTTCCTGCTTCCCAAGAAATTGACAGGTGAAGTCACCGATACTTGGGTATCTACAGCAATTCAGAAGAGTGCTGAGATAGTTCTCATCACCGGTATTGCAGGTTGTTTCGGCAAAATCCTTCAAGCTACTGGAGTAGGTCCTATTCTTGCTGATGCAATGGTGAAAACCGGAATGCCCTCAGTTGTTCTTCCGTTCCTGATTTCTGCGATTGTGTTGATCGCCCAAGGATCTGCAACGGTTGCACTGACAACAACTGCTGCAATTATTCTTCCGATGCTTGGCGGACTTGGAATTTCTCCCGAGCTTGCAGTTATAGCAATTGCCGGTGGATCCTTCTGTGGTGTATTCCCCCAGGGTTCCTATTTCTGGTGTGTCTCAAAACTCGCTGGGTATGATATCAAGAAAGGCTATATTGCGGTTACCCTTACTTCGTTTGTAATGGGTGGTATAGCGTTTGTCTCCATCCTGCTCATGTCTCTTGTGGTTGCATAAGGTTTTGCAGCTGTTTTGATAATACTCACCGGCTTGAAGCATCAAGCCGGTGGCTTCACACACACATTATTCTATGGAGAGGACTCATGATTGATATAGCTGAAAAAAACCAGTTGGAATCGTATTTACTTGCAAAAAAGTTGATTGATCCGGCGGATGGATACTCCATTACCTATTGCTCCGGGGGTGTTTCAGGTACTGTTGCATTTGTAATGGCGGGAAATTCACCAATGATCATCAAACAAGCGTTAGCCCAGTTAAAAGTTAAGGAAACTTGGCTTTGTGATCCCAATAGGATGAATATTGAGCAATTGAGTAATCAAGTGTATTACAAATATGTGCCGACAGCAGTTCCTAAAGTCTATTTTTATGATGAAGATAACTATATATATGGCCGTGAAGCTGCTCCGGAGTCCTGCACTATGTGGAAATCGGACTTGTTGTCCGGGCTGCTTGATTTTGAAGTGGCTCGTAAATCAATTGAAGCTTTGGCAATAGTGCATGATGCATGTTCAAGGGACATTGAAGTAGCAAAGACCTTTGAGGATAAGGATGTATTCTATAATCTGAGGATTTCACCATATATTGAATTTACTGTAGCAAAATATCCACAACTCCAAGCGTATGCACAGCCGATTATCGATGAGTTGATGCAGAGTAGTATTACTTTGGTTCACGGTGATTTCAGTCCAAAGAATATTCTGGTTCAGGATCGAGAGATTTTCATTCTTGACTTTGAAGTAGCGCATTATGGACATCCTTGCTTTGATCTTGCTTTTTTTGCCAACCATTTCATATTAAAAGCAGTTAAGACCAAAGCCTATTGTGCAGCGTATCTTAATATGCTCGAGTACATGCTGACGATTTACTTCTCCAGATGCACCTTCATGGACAAGAAGACCTTGGAAGTGTCTTTCATAAAACTGCTGGCTCTTATGCAATTGGCAAGAGTTGATGGAAAATCTCCGGCTGAGTATATAACCAGTAATGAAGATAAGGACATCGTTCGTACGATAGCCTTTTCACTTATTGAAGAACAACCGGATTGTTTTACAAATGCATTGATGATGATCCAGAACATAATACAAAAGTAGGGAGTGATATATGTCAATTTTTACTATACAAAAAGTAATCGCAAGACAGGTCTTTGATTCTCGTGCCAATCCAACGGTTGAGGTTGATATCGTGCTGGAAGGTGGGGCAATAGGAAGAGGCACAGTACCTTCCGGTGCCTCAAAGGGTTTATATGAGGCTCTTGAATTACGTGATGGAGATACCTCCAATTTGGGTGGAAAGAGTGTTCACAAGGCGATTCAGAATATCCAGACTATTCTGGCTCCAGCACTTATTGGTAAGGATGCCACCAAGCAAAGTGAAATCGATGAGCTGATGGTTTCTCTCGATGGAACCGAAAATAAAAGCAGACTTGGAGCGAATGCCATCCTTGGATGCTCGATGGCAGTTGCCAGGGCGGCCGCACAGCAGATGGGATTGCCGTTGTTTCGATACTTGGGAGGCGCCAATGCCAAAATCATCCCGGTCCCCATGGTCCAAATCATCGGCGGTGGTGCGCATGCAGCAAACTCTATTGATGTGCAGGACTTCCTGGTAATACCTATGCAAGCCGCTTCATTTGAAGATGGTTTTGCACAGGTAGTGAATGTTTACAACGCAACTAAACGAGTTTTTGAAAGGCATGGGAAGCCTCTGGCGATAGCGGATGAAGGTGGCTTTTGGCCGACAGCCTTTAAAACCAATGAAGAGGGTCTTCAGTTGCTTACCGAAGGTATTCTCGAAGCTGGTTATACTCCAGGGAAGGAGATTTGTATTGCTCTTGATATTGCCTCAAGTGAATTTTATGACAAAGAGCGAGGGACTTATCGATTTGAGCTGGAAGACAGGGAGTTCACCAGAGAGGCCTTTGTTGATTTGATTTGTTCATGGGTTGAAAACTATTCAATTATTTCGATTGAGGATGGTTGCTCGGAATTGGATTGGGAAGGCTCAGCTTTACTTACAAAGCGATTGGGAACAAAAATTCAGCTTATCGGAGATGACCTGTTTACAACACGCATTGACAGGATAGCAAAAGGTATTGAATTACATGCATGTAACTCAGTACTTATAAAAATGAATCAGATAGGTACGATTACTGAAACCCTCGATGCAATTGAGTTTACGAAGAATCATGGATACCTTCCTGTTGTTTCAGCGCGATCCGGTGAAACAGAAGATGATACTATCGTCCATTTAGCGATTGCTTCCAACGCTGGACAGTTGAAAGTCGGTTCTGTGGCACGAACCGAACGACTGGTAAAATGGAATGAATGCATTCGCATGGAACAACAGCTTGGCGATGGGGCAGTGTATCCCTCAGGAGCTCTCTTTTCTCGTGTGATCCATCAGTAGAATTAGTCAGCACGGCCAGGAAAGATTTTTGTCTTTCCTGGTTGTGTGATACTATTGAGATTAGGGAGTC
This sequence comes from Clostridiales bacterium Firm_18, assembly GCA_001604215.1. Classification (GTDB taxonomy): domain Bacteria; phylum Bacillota; class Clostridia; order Monoglobales; family Firm-18; genus Firm-18. The sequence continues at coordinate 1,493 of LVAX01000073.1, read as the reverse complement.
TTCTTGCATGAACAGTAGGGAACGAGTATTTGCAGCAATCAAGGGAAAAGACTTTGATGTTTATCCAGCCATAACCCCCACTTCGGTAGCAACCTTGGAAGGAATGAAGGCTTCAAATGCATATTTTCCTGCAGCACATACACATCCCATGCAGATGGCGGATTTGGCGGCTGTGGGATACGAGGTGTTTGGCTTTGACTCCATTGCCCCGTATTTTTCGGTGCATTTGGAAGCTGCAGCATTAGGTGCCAAGGTGGATTTTTCAGATCCCAATACTACGCCGTTTGTTACACAACGTCCCATGAATAAAATAGACGACTTCTCTCTACCTCCCAATTTTCTTGCCAAACAAGAGTTTCAGGCTCTTCTGAAAACCATCAGCATCCTGAAGTCTCGGTACAAGCAGAGCGTTCCAATTATCGGAAAGGTTATCGGTCCCTGGACGCTGGCGTATAATTTGTATGGGGTGGAGAATCTGATACTCGACACTATACTGGAACCCGCGAAAACACAGGCACTTATTACTGAGTTGTCAAGCATCCCTCTAGCATTCGCTCTTGCTCAGTTCGATGCCGGTGCCGATATGATAACTTGGGCAGAGCATGCTACATCTGATTTGGTCAGTCCCCAGATTTATGAACGCTTCCTTTTTCCTGTCCACAAGAAAGCAGCAAATATCATACAGGTTCATGGTCCTCTGATTCTTCATATTTGCGGTAATGTCATGGACAGACTCAGTCTCATAGCCAATACTGGTATTAAGCTGTTTCACATTGATTCTCGGAATCCTTTGAAGGAAGCACTCAAGATTGCCGGTAGCTCTCTCATTCTTACCGGAGCCATCAATAATCCTGTATCTCTTGTTCAAGGCACTCCCTACTCAATTACCCAGGAAGTGATTCGAACCTTTCGTGAAGGGATCAGTCTTGTCAGCCCGGAATGTGCTCTTCCAACGAATGTCCCAACACAGAACCTGCGTGCCATTACAGAAACCGCTCACCATATGAATCCTCATACGCTTCCACCAATGTAATATCAAGAAGTTATCATTCCACTTGATTTGTGGCGTGATTGGTTGTTAGTGGGGGGTATTTCCCTTTTCATTGATGCTTTGCATCCTCCACTTAGGCTAGTCACAAAGATTTTGGGACAAGTCGCCGTGGAAGTCTCCATGGATTACAGCAAGTAAACCTGGGGATGATCGTGGAGAACATTGTGGCACAGATGTTGGTTGCAAGCGGGCACAAGCTGTATTTCTATTCCAACTCATCACGAGACGATGCTTTATCGCGTATAGAAATAGATTTTCTCATTGCCAAAAGCAAGGTCAGCAATAAACACAACATCTCACCTATAGAAGTGAAGTCCAGCAAAAATTACACCCTGACGTCCCTTCAGAAGTTCAGGGCAAAGTTTGCCCAACGCACAAGACTGTGTATGGCAGGAGGAATTCGCGACCTCTTTCTCTTCAAGGACCCAACGTTGTTGCTCGG